>NZ_BAAAFZ010000074.1:19651-20135 GCF_039523795.1 Craurococcus roseus
GCGGCGCTGGCGGTCGCGGCGCTGGTGCCAGGCGGGCGGGCGGCGCTGCTCGGTCTCGGACTCGCCGTGGCCGTCGCGCCGGCGCTGCGCCTGTGGTTCGCGGACCGGCGCGGGGCGGCGCTGCTGTGGCTCGTCGGGGTGGGCGCCGCCGGCCTCGGCGGATTGGCGCTGCTGGTCCACGGCGCGCCGGCGCTCTCCGACGAGTTGCGGACGGTGGAGCGCGTGTTCGGCGATCCGGCCACCGCGACGCCGGCGCGGCTGGTGATCTGGGGCGAGGCGTTGCGCTGGGCCGGGCTCGCGGCCCCCTTCGGCCTCGGTACCGGCGGCTTCACGATCGCCGCGGGTTCCGGCGACGCGCGGGCGCTGCACCCGCACAACCACGCCTTGGAGGCCTTGGCGGAAGGCGGGCTGCCCGGCCTCGCCCTGTGGCTGCTGGCCTTCGACGGCGGCGCCGCGCTGGCCGCCGCGCGCGCGGGGCGGGTGG
>NZ_BAAAFZ010000074.1:20144-35895 GCF_039523795.1 Craurococcus roseus
GGCCGCGCGCGCGGGGCGGGTGGCGCCGGGGCGCGCGGCGCGGATCGCGGCGCTCACCCTGCCGGTGGCGCTGGGCGTGATGGTCTCGACCGACCTCGGCAACCGCATGGCGTGGTTCGCCCTCGGCCTGCTGCTGTCCCTCGGCGTGGAGGCGCGACGCCGGGATGTATGAGCGCTGGGGCAAGCGCGCGCTCGATGCCGCCGCGGCGGCGCTGCTGCTCGCGCTGCTGGCGCCGGTGATGGCGCTGGTCGCGCTCGCGGTGCTGCTCGCGTCGGGGCGGCCGGTGCTGTTCCGGCAGGCGCGCTCGGGCCGCGGCGGGCGGCCCTTCGTCCTGCTGAAGTTCCGCAGCATGGCGGAGGGGCCGGGCGAGGACGCGGCGCGCTTGGGGCGCTTCGGCCGCGCGCTCCGGGCGAGCGCGCTGGACGAGCTGCCGCAGCTCCTCCACGTGCTGCGCGGCGAGATGAGCCTGGTCGGCCCGCGGCCGCTGCCGCCCGGGTACCTCGCCTTGTACACGGAGCGGCAGGCCAGGCGCCTGCGGGCGCGGCCGGGCTTGGCCGGGTTGGCGCAGGCGGCGGGGCGGAACGCGGTGCCCTGGGCCCGGCGGCTCGCGCTCGACGCGCTCTACGCGGAGCGGCCGGCGCGGTTCGGCGCCGACGCGCTGATCCTGCTGCGCTGCCTCGGCGTGGTGCTGCGCGGCCGCGGCGCCACCGCGCCGGGGCACGCCACCGCGCCGGCCTTCCGGGGCGCCGCCGCGGGGCCGCCCTGACCGCCGCGCGTCAGAAGAGGCGGGCCAGCGTCGGCATCGGCTCCGTCTTGTCCTCGACGCGCTTCACGCCGGGAACCCCCTCCGCCAGCACCTTCAGCCCGCGCCGGACCGCCTCGGAGCGGTGAAAGCCGCAAAGGGCGACCACGCCGTCCCGCACGTCCGGGAAGACCCAGAAGCTGTCCACCCAAGGCTGCTCGCGCATGGCGGCGAGCACGGCGCGGAGGATGGCCGTGTCGTCCGCGAGGGCCTTCTCCTGCGGCTCCGGCGCCAGGACGGCGCGGAGCAGGTCGGCCCGGCTGACCACCCCGACCAGCTTGCCGTCCTTCACCACCGGCACGCGCCGGATGCGGCGCCGCTCCATCAGCTTGGCGATCTCCCCGGCGTCCGCGTCCTCGCCGACAGTGGCGAGATCGGCCGTCATCACGTCGCGGGCGGTCGCGCCGCGCGCCTTGGCGAACCGCTCGGCGAGCTTGCCGGGGTCCTTGAACAAGCCGAAGAACCACGCCACCGGCCCGGGCTTCTCGTCCGCGAGGCGGCGGATCAGGTCGCCCTCGGTGACGACGCCGACCGGGGCGCCGGAGGCGTCCACCACGGGCACGGCCGAGATGCCGCGGGACGCGAGCAAGGCCGCCACGGCCGTCGCCGGCGTTTCGGGCGGCACGACGACCAGGTTGGTCGACATCAGTTCACGCGCCTTCATGGCACCCCCGTTTGAAGCGTGGTTCCGCCCGGGATGTGTGCCGCCGCCGCGGCCGAACCAAGGGGCCGCGTCAACGCATGGCCGGCGCGTAGATGAGGCCGCCCTGGCTCCAAAGCTTGTTCAGGCCGCGGTCGATGCCCATGGGCGTGAGCGTGCGGGCGAAGATCTCGCCGTAGTTGCCGACCTGCCGGATCGCCTCGTAGGCCCAGCGGTCGGACAGGCCGAGCATGGGGCCGAAGCCGCCCGTGGCGCCGAGCAGGCGTTGCGCGTTCGGGTCCGGCGAGCGGAGGCGCTGCCCCACGTTCTCGCTGTTGATGCCCTGCTCCTCCGCCTCGATCAGCGCGAACAGCGTCCAGCGCACGATCTCCAGCCAGCGCTGGTCGCCCTGCGCCACGACGGGGCTGTAGGGCTCCTTGCTCAGCACCTCTGGCAACAGCACGAAGTCGTCCGGGCGCGGCGCGCGGGCGCGGGTGCCGGCGAGCGCCGCGCGGTCCCAGTTGAAGGCGTCGCAGCGGCCGGAGAACAGCGACTGGAAGATCTCTTCCAGGTTCTGCATCACCAGCGGGTTGAGCCGGATGTTGTTGGCGCGGGCGAAGTCGGCCACGATCAGCTCGTTGGTGGTGCCGGTCTGCACGCAGACCGTGGCGCCGTCGAGCTGCTTGGCGTTCTCCAGGCCGGGCTGCCTGCGGGCGAGGAAGCCGGCGCCGTCGTAGTAGGCGACGCCGGCGTACTCCAGGCCGAGCTGGACGTCGCGTTGGAAGGTCCAGGTGGTGTTGCGCGACAGCACGTCGATCTCGCCCGATTGCAGCGCGGTGAAGCGCTGCTGCGCCGAATAGGGCTGGAAGCGCACCTTGGTCGCGTCGCCCAGCACGGCGGCGGCGAGCGCGCGGCAGAACTCCACGTCGAATCCGGTCCAGCGGCCCTGGCTGTCGGGTGTCGAGAAGCCGGGCGTGCCCTGCGAGACGCCGCAGCGGATGTGGTCGCGCGCGCGCACCGCGTCGAAGGTCGGCGAGCCGCCGCCGCGGACGGCGGGTTGCGGCGCGGGCGCCTGCGCGGCGGCGAGGCCGGGCGCCAGCGACAGCAGAGCGGCGGCGATGATGGGGCGCAGGAATCGCATGCCACGGGTCTCCGTTCGATTCCGCAAAGGTGGCACGGCGCGGCCGGGGAAGCCAGTCAGCCGCCGATCCCGTGGCTCGCCGCGTCGAAGCCGTCCAGCGGCACCGGCGGCGCGCGGCCGGCGAGCAGGTCCGCCACGACCCGGCCCGACGCCATGGCCAGCGTGAAGCCGAGCGCGCCCTGGCCGACATCCAGCATCAGGTTCGGCAGGCCCGGCGCCGGGCCGAGGACGGGGGCGCTGGTCGGCGTGGCGGGCCGAAGGCCGGACCAGGGCCCGAGGCGCTCCCACGTCGCGGCGGCGGGGAAGGCCGCGCGCGCTTCCCGCACCAGCAGGTCTAGCCGTGCCGGGTCGATGCGCGCGTCGTGGCCCACCAGATCGGCCATGGCGGCCACACGGAGCACGGGGCCGACGCGGGCGTAGACCACCTTGCGCGCCGCGTCCGTGACGCTGACGCGCGGGGCGGCCGCTTCGTCATCGATCGGCAGGGAAAGGCTGTAGCCCTTGAGCGGGTAAAGCGGCAGGCGGAGGCCGAGCGGCCGCACCAGGAAGGGCGCGGCGGCGCCGGCGGCGAGCACGAAGGCGTCCGCCTCCACCGCGCCCGCCGGCGTCATCGCCGCGCGCACGCGCCCGCCCTGCGCCACGAGCTGCCGCACCGGCGTGCCCCACGCGAAGCGCACCCCGTAGCGGGCGCGCAGCGCGTCCGAGAGGTTGAGGCAGAAGCGCCGGCAATCCGCCGCCTCCTCGCCCGGCGTGTGGATACCGCCGACCAGGCGCGGCGCGATGTTCCGCAGCGCCGGTTCCAGCGCGACGCACCCCGCGGCGTCCAGCGCCTCCTGCACGCTGCCGAGCCCGGCCTGGAACTCCATCAGGCGGCGCGCGGCGGCGAAGGACGCTTCGGAGGAATGCACCACGAGCTTGCCGGCTGGCACGAGGTCGAAATCGAATCCCTCCTCCGCCACCAAGCGCCGCATCAGGTCGCGCGACAGGAAGGACAGGCGGAGCAGGCGGCGCGTCGTCTCCTCCGACCGTTCGGCGGTGCAGGCCGCGAGGAACGCCAGGCCCCAGCGCCATTGCGCCAGATCCAGCCGCGGGCGGAAGCGCAGCGGGCTGTCGGCGCGGAGCAGCCAGCCCGGGATGTTCGGCACCACGCCCGGCCCGGCGAGCGGCGCGACATAGGAGTAGGAGAGCTGGCCGCCGTTGGCGTAGGAGGCCTCCCGCGCCGCTTCCGGGTTGCGCTCCAGCACCGTGACTCGGTGCCCGTCGCGCGCCAGGGCGTAGGCCGCGCACAGGCCGACCACGCCGGCGCCGAGCACCAGGACATCCATCGCCACTCCGTTTCGTTGCGGCCTCAGTGTCGCGCCCGGCCGGGCGCTTGTCTACCGCCGCGGCCGGTGGGCGATCCAGTCGGCGAGCGCGGGGCCGAGGCCGGTGGACTCCTTCGCGTCCGGCCGCCGGTAGCTGCCGCGCGCGGCCTTGCGCGGGCGGAGCGCCACCAGAGCCTCCGCCTGCTTCACCGAGGCGGCGACGCAGTCCACCACCGGCACCGGGATGCGGTCGGCGACGCGCGCGGCCAAGCCGGCGAGCGGCGCGCCGGCCAGCACCACCACGTCCGCGCGGTCCTCCTCCACGGCGCGGCCGGCGAGCTCGACCAGCAACTCCTCTTTCTCCCGCTGCACCGAGCCGATGTCGCGGAACGCGCCGCCGAGCGCCCGCACGCCGGCGCAGCGCCGCTCCAGCCCGTGCCATTCGACGCACTCGCGGTACCAGGGCTCCATGGCCTGCGCGAAGGTCACGATGGCGAAGCGCGCGCCCAGCATGCAGGCGGTGAGCATCCCCGCTTCGGCGAGGCCGATCACCGGGATCGGGAACAGCTCGCGCGCCCCGCCGAGCGCCGGATCGGCGAAGGCCGCGATCACCGCGGCGTCCACGCCGGCGTGGGCGGAGGCCAGCGTCTCCAGCGCGACCGCGCCGCCGATCACGGCTTCGGCGCGGTTGGCGATGTAGGGCACGCCGCGCGGCGCGGTGGTCGGCACGATCTCCGTGCCGGGCGCGGCGGCGGCGCGGGCCGCGGCGGCGATCAGATCCGTCACCGACTGCGAGGTGTTCGGGTTCAGCATGAGCAGGCGCATGGGCGGGATCCCTGAATGTCCGCACGGCAGAAGGGCGGCGTCCGAGCCTTGCCGACGCGACCCTCTGCGACCACGCAAGTTGCGATGGTGACCCGAATCCCCAAGACGGGGGTGCTCAGCGGATCAGCCGCACCTCAACGCCCAGGTCGAGCGATGCCCAGGGCCGGTCCGCGGTCAGCACCGGCAGCCCGCGTAGCCGCCCAAGCATGAGGCAGGCACGGTCGCCGAAGGCGATGCCTCGGTTCCGCAACAGCGGTTCGAGCGATCCCACCAACTCCGCCTGCCGCTCATTGAAGGCGACCACCTCCAACTCGAGCGAGAGGATGTCGTCCCGCGCCTCACGCGGCGCCAAACCCCGGCGGCGATGCAGGATGCCGATCGCTTCGGCCAAGTTCACGGCGGAGAGCAGGATCGGCACGCTGGACGCAAAAGCCTCCAGCACGACGTCTCCGCCCGGCTCCTGCAACAAGGGGGCGAGCAATGCCGAGGTGTCGAGCACAAGGCCGTCACTCACTCCGCAGCGTGTCCGCGCCGCCTTCCCTCTTCCCACGCCCGTTCGGCCGCTTCCTCGCGGGCCGCTTCGGCGCGCCGGTCGGCGATCAGCTCGTCGAGCACGGACGGCTCGCCGCCGGCCGGCTTCGCATCGGCGAGCTTGCGTTGCAATCGGCGCAGCGCGGCCAAGCGGGACGGCCCGGTCGAGCCGCGCAACGCGCCGTCCACGACCATCAGGCGCAACTCGCCGCCATCCGGGATGCCGAGAGCTTCCAGTGTTTCCTTCGGGACGACCAGCGCGCCGTTGGCGTCCACCTTCACCGTGACCGCGCCCATGATGCCGAGCCTCCTGCCCCTCCGGACCATAGCCCAGCGGCAGGCGTTCCCGCTACGCCGCCTCGCTCTCCGCCCGGCGGGCGTGGCGCTTGCGCTCGTGCGGGTCGAGGTGGCGCTTGCGGAGGCGGATCGCGGAGGGCGTCACCTCCACCAGCTCGTCCTCCTCGATGTAGGCGATGGCCTGCTCCAGCCCCATCCGCCGCGGCGGGGTCAGCAACAGCGCCTCGTCCTTGCCGGCGGCGCGGATGTTGGTGAGCTTCTTCTCCTTGATCGGGTTCACGTCCAGGTCGTTCTCCCTGGAGTGCTCGCCGAGGATCAGGCCGACATAGACCTTCGCGCCGGGGTCCACGAACAGCGCGCCGCGCTCCTGGAGCGCGAACAGCGCGTACTGCACCGCCTCGCCGTCGGAGTTCGAGATCAGGCTGCCGTTGCGGCGGCCTTCGATGGGGCCGGCCCAGGGGCGGTAGCCCAGGAACAAGCGGTTCATGATGCCGGTGCCCCGGGTGTCGGTCAGGAACTCGCCGTGGTAGCCGATGAGGCCGCGCGAGGGGATGTGGAAGGCCAGGCGCACCTTGCCGCCGCCCGACGGCCGCATGTCCTGCATCATGCCCTTGCGCTGCGCCATCTTCTCGACGACGACGCCGGAATGTCCCTCGTCGACGTCGATCAGGACCTCCTCGAAGGGCTCCTCGCGCTCGCCCGTCTCCTCGTTCTCGCGCGTCAGCACGCGCGGGCGCCCGATGGTCAGCTCGAAGCCCTCGCGGCGCATCTGCTCGATCAGCACGCCGAGTTGCAACTCGCCGCGGCCGGCGACCTCGAAGGAGTCCGCCTCCTCCGAGTCCTTCACGCGGATGGCGACGTTGCCCTCGGCCTCCTTGAACAGCCGGTCGCGGATCTGGCGCGACGTGACCTTTTTGCCCTCGCGGCCGCCGAGCGGGCCGTCGTTGATGCGGAAGGTCATGGACAGCGTCGGCGGGTCCACCGGAATGGCTTCCAACGGCGCGTCCACCTCGGGCGCGCAGACCGTGTCCGGGATGGTGCCCGCTTCCAGGCCCGCGATGGCGATGATGTCGCCGGCCTCGACGGTCTCCGCCGGCACCCGCTCCAGGCCGCGGAAGGAGAGCAGCTTGGTAAGGCGGCCGGTCTCGGCCACGGAGCCGTCGGCGCGGAGGATCTTCAGCGGCATGTTGACGCGCGCCACGCCTTGCTCGACGCGGCCGGTCAGGATGCGGCCGAGGAAGTTGTCGGCCTCCAGGATGCTCGCCGTCATGGCGAAGGGCTTGGTGGCGTCCTTGCCGGGCGCGGGGACATGGCGGAGCACCAGGTCGAACAGCGCCGAGAGGTCCTGCTTCGGGCCTTCCATGCTGTCGTCGGCCCAGCCCTGGCGCCCTGAGGCGTATAGGATCGGGAAGTCGAGCTGCTCGTCGTCGGCGCCCAGCGCCGCGAAGAGGTCGAACACCTCGTTCAGCACCTCGTCCGGCCGGGCGTCCGAGCGGTCCACCTTGTTGATGACCACGATCGGGCGGATGCCGCGGGCCAGCGCCTTGCCGACCACGAACTTGGTTTGCGGCAGCGGCCCCTCGGCGGCGTCCACCAGCACGATGGCGCCGTCCACCATGGACAGGATGCGCTCCACCTCGCCGCCGAAGTCGGCGTGGCCGGGGGTGTCCACGATGTTGATCTTGGTGCCCTGCCACTCGACGGCGGTGCACTTGGCGAGGATGGTGATGCCGCGCTCGCGCTCCAGGTCGTTGCGGTCCATGGCGCGCTCGGCGACCTGCTGGTTGGCGCGGAAGGCGCCGGCCTGCTTCAGCAGGTTGTCCACGAGCGTGGTCTTGCCGTGGTCGACGTGGGCGATGATGGCGACGTTGCGGAGGTCCATGGGGGGTGACGCTTCCCTGTGCGGACGCGCGCCACCACCGGACCGGGGGCCGGGGAGCGGGCGAAACGGCTGGTGGTGGTATTGCGGCGCGATACATAAGGCGCCGGGGGGCCGAAAGCGAGCTTTTCGCGCCCCCGCCAGGCCCGGAAGCCGCGGCCGCAACGAACCGCCGCCGGGCGAGCGCCCTCGACCCGTTTCGGCCTGGCTGTGGTCAGGCAGAAGCGGGCTGGTGCCTGCTGTGCCGGCGCTTCACGCCTTGGGCGTTTCCACTCAGGGCGATGGCGGGCTAGCGGAGGGTGCCGCCGACCCCCGATCCGCCGATGCCCGACGAGCCGGGCGCGCGGCTGGTGTCGCTCGGCGGGGCGCCGCCGATGCGGGCCGGTTCGCCGCCGATGATGCTGGAACTGCTCTGGCCGGACGGCGGCAGGGTTTGCAGACCGGTGCCCGGCGGCGGCGCGAGGGTGGGCGGGGAGCCCAAGGGTTGGGCCGGCGAGCCTTGGGGCGACGCACCGGGGGTGGCGCCGCTGCCGCGGGCGCCGGACCAGCCGGGGATGGTGTCGCCAGGGGGCAGGCCGGTGGGCGCGCGTTGGCCCCGTGCGGCGCCGGTGCCTGTGCCGGTGGTGCCGGGCGACTGCGCGAGGACGACGCCTTCGGCCCGGCTGACGCTGGTGCCGCCCGTGCCGCGGTCCCAGACGACCGCGCGGCCGGTGCCGGCGGGGAGGGTGCCCATGCCGGTGTTCACGGCGCCCGGGCCGCCGCCTTGGGCGCCCCGGCGGTCGCCGCCAGCCTCGTCGCCCGTGGCCGTTCCGTCGCGGGCGGTTGCGATCGCCATGTTGGTGTGGCGCATCGCCTCGGCGCGGTCGCGGTTCATGAGGGCACGGCGCGCTTCCGAGGCGTGGAAGGCCGGTTCGCCCCGGCCGGGCTTCGTGGGCTCCACGCCGGTGAGGAGGCGGGTTTCGGCCCGCTCCAGGAAATCGCTCGCCTGCGCCGTTTGCCCGCCGCGCAGGGCCGCCTGAGCGCGGCGCAGCATTTCGGCAGGGCCGGCGGCGTCCGCCTCCGGGGCGCCGGCGCGCTGGGCCGAGGCCGGGGTCGCGGCGGCGAGCAGCGCCATGCCGAGGGCGGCGCCGGCGGCCGGGAGCAAGTGGGTGCGCTTCATGGGGACGTCTCCGCTGCTGTGCAGGTCGGCCAGTGTCTCCGCCGGGCGGAGGGATGGCGGACGGGCGCCGCCTCGCGACGGAGCAACACGGTCCGCGCGGCCCGGTTCCGGCGCGCGGCCGGCCATCAGGCCCCGGCGCCGAGCAGGCGCTTGAGGTCGCTCTGCGGCCGGGCGCCGAAGTGGCCGATCACCTCGGCGGCGGCGACGGAGCCCCAGCGGCCGCATTCGGACAAATCCAGCCCGCGCGCCAGGGCGGCCAGCACGCCGGCGGCGTAGGCGTCGCCGGCGCCGGTGGTGTCCACCACCTTGGCCGGGGCAGCGGCGACCTCGTGCCGCTCGCCGTCGGCGAGGAGGACGCTGCCGCGCTCGCTGCGGGTGAGGGCCGCCAAGGCCACGTCGGACGAGGCGCGCCGGGCCGCTTCCTCGAAGCTCTCCGCCCCGTAGAGGGCGAGGGCCTCGGCCTCGTTGGCGAAGAGGATGTCCACCTCCTCATGGACGAGGCGGCGGAAGGCGTCGCGGTGGCGGTGGACGCAGAAGGGGTCGGACAGGGTGAGCGCGACGCGGCGGCCGGCCTCGTGTGCGGCGCGGGCGGCGGCGCGGAAGGCGGCCTGCGCCGCCGGCGGGTCGAACAGGTAGCCTTCGAGGTAGAGGATGCGGGCGCCCGCCACCTCGGCCGGGTCCACGTCGGCTTCTCCGAAGCGGACGGCGGCGCCGAGGAAGGTGTTCATGGTGCGCTGCCCGTCCGGCGTGACCAGGATCAGGCACCGGGCGGTGGGCTCGCCGCCCTCCAGCGGCGCGGTCGGGAAGCGGACGCCGGCGGCGCGGATGTCGTGGGCGAAGACCCGGCCCAGCGGGTCCGCCGCCACCTTGCCGAGGTAGCCGACCCGGGCGCCGAGCGCCGCCGCCACCGCGCAGGTGTTGGCGGCCGAGCCGCCGGAGCTTTCGACGCCCGGCCCCATGGCGGCGTAGAGCGCCTCCGCTTCCCCGGCGTCGATCAGCCGCATGGCGCCCTTGTCCAAGCCGCGCTTCGCCAGGAAATCGTCTTCCGCGCGGGCCTGCACGTCCACGATGGCGTTGCCGATGCCGAGGATGTCTAGGGTGGCGTCGCTCATGGGGCGCGGGGGGCCTTTCGGGTGCGGGGTGGTCCGGGAGGGGCGGGTTTGGCAGACTCCGGGCCGGAGGGCGAGGGCGCGAGGCTTCCTTGCCGGGGTTCGGCGGTGCGTTTCGGACAAGTGCCGGCGGCGGAGGGGACGCGGTTGCACGCATGGCGAGCACGGGCCCTGACCGGGAGCAGCGGTCCCGGACCGGAACCGGCATGTGCGCCCGCCGTGCCGAGGGCCGGAAATCGCCGCGGATCGTTGCGGGATCCGCAACGAAAGCGCCGGTTGGCCCGAGCTGCCAAAATGCGTATTGCAGGTTGCAACCCGGTAGGGGATTTGAGGTTCTAGGGTGGGCATCGGACGCGCGAAGCGGTGGCGTCGCGGCTCGGTCCGGGCTTCTCGCCCAGGTGCGCCGTCGCGCGGTCGAAGAAGACAGGACTTTGACGAACTTGATCGAAACGATGATCAAGCAGCGCGTCGGTGCCGCTGCCCCGTCTGAGCAGAACATGGATGCGTCGGGCCGGGAGTCGGCAGGGGCGGGGGCAGGGACGGGAGGCGCCCCTTGAGCGCGTTCCCTCCCCTTGTCGCGCAGACCCCCGGAAGCGGCGTCGCCGACGATGCGCGTCCCCCGCCGTCGCGCGGGGACATGGGCTTCCTCACCGGCGGCGGTGGGCTCGGGGGGCTCATCCGGGCCAAGGACTGGTCGGCCACGCCGATCGGACCGCCCGGAATCTGGCCGCAGAGCCTGCGCACGGCCGTCAGCCTGTGCCTCGCCTCCAACTTCCCGATCAACATCATCTGGGGGCCGGGGCACACCCAGATCTACAACGACGGATACCGCGGTTGCTGCGGCGACGCGCACCCGCGGGCGCTCGGCGAGGACTACAGCGTCACCTGGGCGAGCGCCTGGCCGGTGATCGGAGAGTCGTTCGAGCGGGCCTTGGCGGGCGAGACGGTGTTCCTCGAGAACCAGCGGATGTTCCTCCCCCGCTTGAACGGCGCCCTCAAGGAGGCCTTCTTCACCTTCTCCCACTCGCCGATCCGCGACGAGTCGGGCGGCATCGGCGGCCTGTTCCACCCGGTCACCGAGACCACGGCCACCATGCTCTCGGAGCGCCGCACCCGCGCCCTCCGCGACCTCAGCGCCGGCCTGGGCGCCGCGGTCGGCGCCGAGGACGTGGCCCGGATGACGGTCGAGATCCTGTCCAATTTCGGGTTCGACCTCCCCTTCCTGCTGTACTACGCGCTCGACGAGGCGGCCGGGACGTACCGCCTCGCCGCCCACCACGGCGCCCCGCCGGGCGGCCCGGTGTCGCCGCTCCGCCTCGATCCTGGCGCGGCCGACCCGTGGCCGCTCGCCGACGCGACGCGCGCCAAGCGGGTCGTCGAGGCCGGCGGTTTGCGGGCGGCCCTGCGGGGCGAGCCCTGCGGACCCTACGAGGAGCCGCCGGACCGGGCCTTCGTCCTCCCGATCGACGTGCCCAGCGCCGAACGGCTCCCCGCCTTGCTGGTCGCCGGCGTTTCGCCGCGGCTGCCGCTGACCGACGCCTACCGCAGCTTCTACGACCTCCTCGGCGTCACGGTCGCGGGCGCGCTCGCCACCGTGCGCGCCCGCGAGGACGAGCGCCGGCGCGCCGAGGCGCTGGCCGAGATCGACCGCGCCAAGACCCTGTTCTTCTCCAACGTCAGCCACGAGTTCCGCACGCCGCTCACCCTGATGCTCGGGCCGATCGAGGACGCGCTCGCGGAGGCGGGCGGGCTGCCGGCGGAGCAGCGCGGGCGGCTGGAGGTCGCGCACCGCGGCGCGCTGCGCCTGCTCAAGCTGGTGAACTCGCTGCTCGACTTCTCCCGCATCGAGGCCGGCCGCGCGCAGGCGAGCTTCGAGCCCGTGGACCTGGCGGAGCTCACCGCCGGGCTGGCCAGCAACTTCCGCTCGGCCTGCGAACGGGCGGGGCTGGACCTCGCCGTGGACTGCCCGCCGCTCCGGGCGCCGGTCCACGTCGATCGGGACATGTGGGAGAAGGTCGTCCTCAACCTGATCTCGAACGCCTTCAAGTTCACCCTGGAGGGCGGGATCGCCGTCGCGCTCCGCGACGCCGGCGCCGAGGCGGAGCTCGCGGTGCGGGACACGGGCGTGGGCATCCCCGCCGGCGATCTGCCGCGCGTCTTCGAGCGCTTCCACCGCGTCGAAGGGCAGCGCGGGCGCACCCACGAGGGGTCCGGCATCGGCCTCGCCCTCGTGGACGAACTGGTGCGGCTGCACGGCGGCAGGATCGGCGTTTCCAGCGCCCCGGGGCGGGGCACGGAGTTCCGCGTCGCCGTCCCGTTCGGGACCGCCCACCTGCCGCCGGACCGCGTCCGGGGCGCGCGCGGCCCGGCGTCCACGGCGGTGCGGGCCAGCGCCTACGTCGAGGAGGCGCTCCGCTGGGTGCCGGACCAAGCCGCCCAGCGACCGGAGGAGTCCGGGCAGGGCGGGGCGGACGTGGCGGCGCCCGTCGAGGGCAGGCCGCGCGTCGTCCTCGCCGACGACAACGCCGACATGCGGGCCTACGTGGCGCAGATACTGGAGCGGGGCGGCTACGAGGTGGAGGCCGTCGGGGACGGCGGGGCGGCGCTCGCCGCGGCGCGGCGCGGGGCGCCGCCCGATCTTGTGCTGACCGACGTGATGATGCCGGGCGTCGACGGCTTCGCGCTGCTGCGCGGGCTGCGCGCCGACCCCGCCACCAAAGGACTCCCCGTCGTCCTGCTCTCCGCGCGCGCCGGGGAGGAGGCGCGCGTCGAGGGGCTGGCGGCCGGCGCCGACGACTACCTCGTCAAGCCGTTCAGCGCCCGGGAGCTGCGGGCCCGCGTCGACGGCGCCGTCGGCTTGGCGCGGCAGCGCCGCGAGGCGGCCGCGCGGGAGCGGGACCTGCGCGCGGAGATCGCCACGCAGCGGGGCCGGGCCGCCCTGCGCGAAAGCGAGCGGCGCCTGGCCTTCGCCCTGGAGGCGGGACGCCTGGGCAGTTGGGAGCTCGACCTCGCGGCCCAGCGGCTCGTGGCCTCGGACACCTGCCGCGAGAACCTCGGCCTGGACGCGGCGGAGCCGCTGGAGACCTACGACGACCTGCTCCGCCGCATCCACCCCGACGACCTGGAGCGGCAGCGGGCCGCGGTGGCCCGGGCGGTCGAGGCGCGCTCCATCCTCGACATCGAGTACAGGGTCATGCGGCGGGACGGGCGCAGCGGCTGGGTGCAGGTCCGTGGCCGTGCGGAGTACGCCGAGGACGGGCGGGCCCTGCGCATGCTGGGCGTCTCCCTCGACGTGACCGACCGCAAGCGCGCGGAGGAGCGCAAGGCGCTGCTGCTCGACGAGCTCAACCACCGGGTCAAGAACACCCTGGCGACGGTGCAGTCCATCGCCATGCAGACCCAGCGGAACGCGAAGACGCCGGCCGCCTTCGGCGAAGACCTCACCGCCCGCATCGCGGCGCTCTCCCGCGCCCACGACCTCCTCACCCAGGCTTCCTGGGACGGCGCCTCGCTGGGCGAGGTCGTCGGGCAGACGCTGGACCTCTACGCGACGGGCGCGTGCGGTGACCGCCGGGTCACCGCCGAAGGGCCGGTCATCAGCCTCAACCCGAATGCGGCGGTGACGCTCAACATGGCCTTCCACGAGCTGGCGACCAACGCGGCAAAATACGGGGCCTTGTCGATCCAGGGCGGGCGCGTCGAGGTCAGGTGGCGGATAGACCGCGGCGACGCCGGGCCCGCCGCGTTGGAGATCGTCTGGTCCGAAACCGGGGGGCCGCCTGTGCAACGGCCGGGCCGGCGCGGCTTCGGCTCGCGGCTGATCGAACGCGGGCTGCCCGGGGAACTCGGCGGCGAGGCCAGCCTCGAATACCCGCCCGAGGGCGTGCGCTGCCGGATGCGCCTGCCCGTCTCGGCCAAGATCGCGCTTACGGCGTGATGCCGCCCTCCATTTCGCTGCGTGGGCTGCGCCTGCTGGTCGTGGAGGACGAGGCCATGGTCGCCATGCTGGTCGAGGACATGCTGACCGACCTCGGCTGCGTCGTGGTCGGCATCGCCGGGACCGTGGCGAACGGGCTCGCCGTGGTCGGCGCGGGGGACGTCGCGCTCGACGGCGCCGTGCTCGACGTCAACATCGGGGGCGAGAAGGTCTTCCCGGTCGCCGACGCCCTCGCCGCGCGGGGCGTGCCGTTCCTCTTCGCGACGGGCTACGGCGCCGCCGGCGTCGCGGACCGGTACGCCGACAAGCGCGTCATCGCCAAGCCGTTCCAGTCCCGGGTGCTGGAGGACGCCTTGGCGGCGACGTTCGCGCGGACGACCCGGGGGTGACAGGAGACGCCACGGCGGAGCGCCCGCGCGCGACCGGGCGGGAAGCGGAGCCCGAGGCTGGCTCGCCACCGCCGGGGCGCCGGACGCCATGCTCCGGCGCGCCATCGCCGCGCCCGAGGCGAGCGGGGCGGCGGTCGCCAAAGCCGCAATGGGCGTCGGCCAAGCCGATGGGACGCGACTCCGCTCCGCACCGACCCCTGGGTGCGGAGCGGTGTCGCGGCTGAGGGGGCCGAGCCTCCTTCAGCACAGTCCGTCCGAGGCGGCGGTTCGTCCCTGGCGTGGGCGCAACCGAAGGCCGGGTTCCGCGACGCGCCCTGGAAGTTTCGCCCAGCCTGCCCTTCTGGTTTGGGCGACCGATAGGGGAGATGGGCATGGAACTAGGCAGCGTCCGGGCGCTCAAGGCGGAGGTCGAGGAGAGGGTGGTGCGGCCCTTCGTGGCGGAGGCGCTCGCTTCGGGGCGCATCGGCATGGCCGCGCGCTCGCTGTCCACGGCCACGCGGCGCCAGCCCGGCATCGCCCTCGGCGTGACCCGGGGCAGGGGCAAGGGCGACTTCCGCCTGGCCATCCGCGTCCAGCGCCCGGCGCTGATCGGCCCGGAGCTGGTCGGGCGCATCGCCGAGATGGCCAGAGGCGAGCACGACCTCCGCGTGATCGGCCGCGTCCGCAAGCGCGCGGCCGCCCCGAAGCCCTGGCACCAGTCGCGCCAGCGGCCGTTGCTGCTCGGGTCGAGCATCGGCCACGTGGATGTGACCGCAGGGACCTTGGGCGCCGTGGCGTGGCACCGGCGCACCGACCAAGCGGTGGTCCTCAGCAACAACCACGTGCTGGCGAACGAGGACCGGGGCGAGGCGGGCGACCCCATCCTGCAGCCCGGCGCCGCCGACGGCGGCAGGCGGCCGGGCGCCGTGATCGGCCGCCTGCTGGCCGCGGTGCCGCTGCGGCGGAACGGCGGGAACCGCGTGGACGCCGCCATCGGCGAGTTGGACGAACGCATCCGCTTCGACGCGCTCACGCTCACCGGCCTCGGCGCGCTCGACGGGGTCCGCGCCGAGCCGCTGCTGCCGGGCGACCGGGTGGCGAAGGTGGGGCGCACCACCGGGCTGACCCGCGGCCGGGTGTCGGCGGTCGAGGTGGACGGCGTGGTGGTCGGGTTCGAGACCGGGGACCTGTCCTTCGACGGGCAGATCGAGGTGGAGGGCGTGGGCGGGCCCTTCAGCGCCGGCGGCGACAGCGGCTCCCTGGTCGTCGATTCCGACCTCCGCGCCTGCGGCCTCTTGTTCGCGGGCAGCGACCGGGGCGGGTCGGGCGGCCTCGGGCTGACCTTCCTCAACGAGATCGCCCCCGTGCTGCGGGGGCTCGGCCTGTCCCTGGATTTGGCGCCCGCAATGGCTTAACTCAGCGTCATGGACGCGACCATCGAGCAGGCGCGCGACGCGAAGCCGCAGGCCGTCAGGGCCGCGAGCGAGCACGCCCGGGTCGCGGGCGCGGGGCTCGCGCGGGTCGGCGCGTCCTTCGCCGTGAAGGTCAACCTCTGCGACTCGCCGCTCCACCCGGACAAGCTGCCGCGGGAGGTCGCCGGCGTGCCGATCGTGTACGAGGTGGTCGGCCGGGTGGTGCCGAGGGCCGCCGAGTAAGGTCCGGCCGTCGCCGCTGGAGCGCTGGGGTTTGCCATGAACGTCGAACGCGAGTCGTCCGTCGCCCGCCAGTTCGAGGCCGCCGCGCGCCGGGCGCGCGGCG
>NZ_BAAAFZ010000075.1:0-632 GCF_039523795.1 Craurococcus roseus
GCCTGCGCCGCGGCGCGCGGGCGGCCTTCGCCATCACCATCGGGCTCGCGCCCTTCGGCTTGGTGGTCGGCGTGGTGGCGGACGCGCGCGGCCTGTCGCTGCTCGAAACCCTGCTGATGAGCGGCCTGGTCTTCGCCGGCACCAGCCAGCTCGTCGCGCTGGAGCTGTGGTCCGACCCGGCGCCGGTCCTCGCGGCCGGCCTCGCCGTGCTGGTGGTGAACCTCCGCATGGCGCCGATGGGCGCGGCCCTCGCCCCGGTGCTGGATCGCTTGAAGGGTTGGCGGCTGTGGGGAACGCTGGCCGTGCTGGTGGACAATTCCTTCGCGCTGACGGTCGCCGAGATGCGCGCGGGGCGGCGAGACCCCGGCTTCCTGCTCGGCGCCAGCCTGACCATGCTGGCGAACTGGCTCGTCATGTGCGCGGTCGGGCACAGCCTGGGCGCGCTGGTGCGGCTGCCGCCGGGCCACCCGTTGTTCTTCGCGGCGACGGCGACGCTGCTGTCGCTCCTGGTGCCGATCTGGCGCGGCCGGCGGTCCGACCTGCTCCCCTGGGCGGTGGCGGGGGCGGTCGCGCTCGCGGCGCACCGCGCGGCCCACCTCGGCCTGCGTCAGGTTGAAGAAGACCTCGGTGGC
>NZ_BAAAFZ010000076.1:0-2095 GCF_039523795.1 Craurococcus roseus
GCGGCGCGCCGCGCGATCGGCCCCAGCAGCGGCAGGCGCAGCGCGCGCGCATCGCGCCAGCGCCGCGCCCTGGGGGACGCGGTGGCGCGGGCGGCCAGCAGCCCCGACGCCAGCAGGAGGGCGAGGCCCGGCGCGCCCCACTCCCGCAACCAAGCGCCCACGGCCAGCACCGCCCGGGTCGAACGGGGCAAGTCGCCGGCGCCGGCCGCGAAAAGGGGCTCGAGGGCCGGCAGCACCACCGCCACCAGCACGCCGACGGCGACGACGGCGAGGACCAGCACCACGGCCGGGTAGGTGAGCCCGGCGCGCACGCGCTCGGAGGTGCGGGCGGCGCGGAGCAATTCGGACGAAAGGCGGTCCAGGATCTCGGGCAAGCGTCCGGTGCCCTCGGCGGCGGAAACCGCCGCGGCGTACCAGCCGGGGAAGGCGGCGGGCCGCGCCGCCACGGCCGCGCCGAAGCCCGTCCCGCCGCGGACCCCCTCGCGCAACGCTTGCAGCAGGAGCCGCGGCATCCGCTTGGCTTCGGCGCCCGCCATGGCGTCGAGCGCCGTGTCGAGGGGAAGCCCGGCGCCGAGCAGCAGGGAAAGGCCGCGCGTCAACCGCGCCAGCTCTCGTGCCGGCACGGCGGCCGCGCGTTGCGGTCCCGTCGCGGACGCGGCGCCCTTGCTCCCCGCGGGCAGCACGTCGACCGGCAAGTGGCCGGCCTGCTGCAATCGCCGCGCCGCGTCGGCGCGGTCCGTTGCCTCGATCCGGCCGGCCAGGGCGCGGCCGTCGGCGGCGAGGGCGGTGTAGTCGAAGTTCGGCACGGCGCGCGCGCTCACCCGCCGACCACCCGCATCACCTCCTCTAAGGAGGTGGCGCCGGCGAGGGCCTTGCGGAGCGCGGCTTCGCGCAGGCTCGCCATGCCCTCGGACGCCGCCAAGTCGTGCAGCGTCCCGGCGTCGGCGCGGCGCAGCACCGCGTCCCGCAGCCTCGGCGAGAAGGGCATGACTTGCAGCACCGCGCCGCGGCCGCGGTAGCCGGTGCCGCCGCAGGCTCCGCAGCCGCGCGGCCGGTTCAGTCGGATCGGGCCGCAGCCGCCGGCGAGGCGCGCGAGGCCGAGCCGCTCGGCCAAGCCGGCGGGCGCGTCGTAGGGCTCCCGGCAGGCGGCGCAGAGGGTGCGCACCAGGCGCTGCGCCACGGCGCCGCGCAGCACGGAGGCGATGAGGTAGTCCGGCAGGCCGAGGTCCATCAGCCGCGTCACCGCCGAGGGGGCGTCGTTGGTGTGCAGCGTCGCCAGCACCAGATGGCCGGTGAGCGCCGCCTGCGCCGCCGCCTCGGCCGTCGCCGGGTCGCGGATCTCGCCCACCAGCACCACGTCCGGGTCGTGCCGCAGCATGGCGCGCAGCGCCTCGGCGAAGCCGAAGCCGATCTGCGGCTTCACCTGCACCTGACTCACGCCGTCCAGCCGGTATTCCACCGGGTCCTCGATGGTCACGACCTTGAGCCGCTGCCGGTCCACAGCGTTGAGCGCGGCGTAGAGCGTGGTGGTCTTGCCGCTGCCGGTCGGCCCGGTGACCAGGACGAGGCGGCTGGTCTCCGCCACCAGCGCCCCCAACGCCGCCGCCTCCGCTTCCGCGAAGCCGAGGGCGGCGAAGTCGAGCGCGACGGCGCCGCGGTCGAGGACGCGGAGCACCACACCCTCCCCGTCCAGCGCCGGGATGAGGGAGATGCGGAAATCGATGTCGCGCCCACGGACGGCCATGCGGAGGCGCCCGTCCTGCGGCAGCCGGCGCTCCGCCACGTCGAGCCGCGCCATGATCTTGAGCCGGGACACCACGCCGGCGCCGAGGGCGGGGGGCACCGTGCCGGCCTCGCGCAGCACGCCGTCCACGCGCAGCCGAGTCCGCAGGCCGCTTTCCGTGGCTTCCAGGTGGATGTCGGAGGCGCCGCGCTCCACGGCGTCGAGGATCAGCGCGTTGACGTGGCGGACCACCGGCGCCTCGCTGGCCCGGTCGCGGAGCCGGGCGTCGTCGTCCGCGCCGGCGGCGACGCCGGCCAGGGTGCCGCCGTCCACCACGATGCTCTGCCCGGTCATGAAGCTGCCGGCCGGGGC
>NZ_BAAAFZ010000076.1:2129-16240 GCF_039523795.1 Craurococcus roseus
GGCCGCCTCCAGCCGCGCCAGGGCAGCGGCGATCGCCGCGGGCTCGGCGACCGCGGGCGCGACCGGCAGGCCGGTGGCGAGCGACGCGGCCTGCGCGGCGAAGCCGTCCAGCGGATCGGCCAGCGCCAGCAGCAAGCGGCCGCCCTCCACCCGCACCGGCCAAGCGCGGGCGCGGCGGAGGAAGCGCAGCGCGAGGTGTTCCAGGAGCGCCGGCTGTTCCGGCAACTCCTCCCGCCGCAGCAGCGGCAGGCCGAGCGCGGCGGCCATGGCGGCGGCGAGCGCGTCCTCGGCGAGCAGGCCGAGGGCCAGCAGCGCCCCGGCCAAGGTCTCGCCGGTGCCGCGGCGCGCTTCTTCGGCCCGCGCCAATGCGGGGGCGGGCAGCAGGCCCGTGCCCCGGAGGTGCTCGGCCAGGCGGCGGGACGCGTCCTCGCTCACGGCGGTCTGTCCCAGCCGGCCGCCGCGGCGCCGCCGCCGGCCAGCCAAACGAACCAAGCCGCGGTGGCCAAAGCCGGGGCGAAGGGCAGCGAAGCGCCGCGGTCCAGCCCGCGGTCGCGCACGAGGACGACGAGGAGCGCGCCGCCGGCGGCGAGCGCCAGCACGGGGCCGAGCCCGCCCGGCCCGACCCAGGCGCCAGCGGCGCCGAGCACCCATGCGTCGCCGCGGCCGAGCCCGTCCCGCCCGCGCAGCGCCCGGAAGGCATGTTCCACGCCCACGCACAGGAGGTAGCCGAGCGCGGCACCGACCGCCGCGGCGGGCAAAGCGTCGCCAAGGGCGCCCTTCGCCAACCCGATCAGCGCGAGCGGGGCGGCGAGGCCGACATGGACCACGCCCGCCCGCAGGTCGAGCCAAGCTATGCCGAGGAGGAACGCGCCGAAGATCGCCGCCGAGCCCCAGTCTTCGGGCGGGAGCAGCAAGGCGGCAGGCGGCGCGAGGAGGGCACCCGAGGCTGCGGCCGGCGCGAGGGAGTCGTCGCCGGGCGCATCGCCGCCGAGGCGGCGCGCGAGTCCCGCGCCGGCGGCGCCCAGGACGGCGCCGGCGCAGCCCGCCGCAAGCGCGAGCGCCGCCAAGTCGACTTGTGTAGACAGATCTGCCGCCCTTCGGGTGCTCGACACAATTCCGTGATCGTCTTTCTACCAGAAGGGCAGGATTTGCTACAAATAAATTGCAGTACGGTTGAATAGGCTCCATTTCAGGTGGCTTAGTTACGTTTTAGCGATGATGTGAAGCGGCGCCTGCCGGTGTTTGTTGCAAGTGCGTAAATGTACTTTTAGAAGAACGGTTCAGCGGCGAAGGGAGCGGCGCCTCGCGCCAGCCCTGTTCGGCCGTGGTCGGGTCGGAGGCAGGATGGACGGCATGAGGGAGGGCGCCACGATAGCGCCTCGCCGGTACGCGCTCGCGCTCGGTTTGTCGTTGGCCGCAGGGCTCGGGTCGGCCTCGGCGCAGACGACGGCGCCGGCTGCGGCGTGCGCGCGGGAACTCACGGCCGATGTCGTCGCGCTGGACCAAGCGGTGCAGTTCAACCGCTACGGTTCGCACTACCCGGCCTTCATGGTCTACGCGCTCCGGCAAGACGTGATTCCAAAACCCGGCTCCGGCGCGCTGACGCCGGGCAACGTCAAGCTCCGCGACGACCACCGCCCGCGCCCGCTGGTGCTGCGGATGAATGTCGGCGACTGCCTCACCATCCAGTTCCAGAACCTCTTGAATCCGACACCGGTCGAGGTGAACGAGGCGACCGGGATCTCCATCGACCAGCCGGCGACCCGGTCCGCCGGCATCCACGTCAGCGGCCTCAACTACACGCGCGGCATGCAGGACGACGGCGCCCATGTCGGCCGCAACGCCAGCAGCCTCGTCGCGCCCGGCGGCAGCGCGACCTACCGCTTGCACGCCTCCACCGAGGGGACCTTCCTCTTCTACAACCAAGCCGTCGCCACGGGCGGCGAGGCCAACACCGGCTCCCTCGCCTTCGGGATGTTCGGCGCCGTCACGGTGCAGCCGGCGGGCGCCGAGTGGTACCGAAGCCAGGTGTCGCGCGCCGACCTCGACCTGGCGACCGCGCGGACCGCGGGCGGCGCCCCGGTCCTGTTGCCGACCGGGCACCCGCGCATCGACTACGACGCCGTCTACCCGGCGGGCCACCCGCAGGCCGGGCGGCCGGTCCTCGCCATGCTGCAAGGGACCAAGATCGTCCACGGCGACCTCAACGCCATCATCACCGGCCCGAACCGCGGCCCGCACACCGCGGCGATGGCGCGCAACCCGGTGCTGGAGCCGAACCGCGACCGCGAGCAGGGGCCGGGGGCCGGCACCCGCACGCGGCAGGAGCCGTACCGCGAGTTCAGCGTCTTCTTCCACGACGAGGTGAAGGCGATCCAGGGCTTCCCGCAGTTCGACGACCCGGTGCTCGGCCACACGCTCCACGGGGTGGGCGACGCCTTCGGCATCAACTACGGCATCACCGGCGCCGGCAACCAAGTGCTGGCGAACCGCCTCGGCGTCGGCCCCGCCGCTCACTGCGCCGAATGCAAGTACGAGGAGTTCTTCCTGACCTCCTGGGCGGGCAACGACCCCGCCTTGGTGGTCGACGTGCCCGCCGCCTCGGCCCTGCGCCCGGACGGCACGGTCGACCCGGACGCGCCCAAGGCGACCAAGGCCCTTTACCCGGCCGATCCGGCCAACGTCTTCCCGAGCTACCTCGGCGACCGGCTGCGGATGCGGAACCTGCACGCCGGGGCGGAGCAGCACATCTTCCACCTGCACGCCCACCAATGGCTGGCGAACCCGGACAGCGCCACCTCGTCCTACCTCGACAGCCAGTTCGTCGCGCCGGGCACAGGCCGCACCTACGAGATCGCCTTCAACGGCTCGGGCAACCGCAACCAGACGGTCGGCGACAGCATCTTCCACTGCCACCTGTACCCGCACTTCGCGCAGGGCATGTGGGGCCTTTGGCGGGTGCACGACACCTTCGAGCGGGGCACCGAACTCGACGCGCAGGGCCGCCCGGAGCCGTTCTCCCGCGCCCTGCCGGACGGGGAGATCGGCTCCGGCACGCCGATCTACGCGCTGGTGCCGGTGCCCGGCCTGGCGCTGGCGCCACTGCCTGCCCCGGTGCGCATCGAGCGAGGCCAAGTGGTGCTCGCCGCCACCGGCACCGAAGCCGCGGACAACCCGGGCTATCCCTTCTTCGTGCCCGGCATCGCCGGACACCGGCCGCCGCGCCCGCCGCTCGACACGCTGCACGACGGCGGCTTGCCGCGGCACGTCGCCACCGGCGGCGAGGCGGTGGCGCAGCTCGACCGGCTCGACCTCGACAAGGTGACGGAGCGGCTGGAGGTGCGCTGGCTGGCCGAAGCGGGCGAGCCGGTGGAGCGGGCCGCCATGGCCTTCCACGCCCTCCGCACCCGCCCGAGCGTCACGCACGACGGCACGCCGCGCGCCTTCGTCACCAACGGCCGCGCCCCGGTACGCGGCGCGCCCTACGCCGACCCCTGCCGCCCCGACGCGGACGACCCGGACTACGGCGGGACGCTCCGCACCTACAAGGGCGCCGCGATCCAGACGCGCATCGTGATGAACAAGGCCGGTTGGCACTTCCCGCAGGCGCGCATCTCGGCGCTGTGGGAGGACGTGGCGCCGCTGCTCGCCGGCACGAAGGCGCCGGAGCCGCTGGTCGTCCGGGTGCATTCCGGCGACTGCGTGGAATACCACCACTCCAATCTGGTGCCCTACGTCTACGAGCTGGACGACTACCAGGTGCGCACGCCGACCGACATCATCGGCCAGCACATCCACCTGGTGAAGTTCGACGTCTTGGCGGCCGATGGCGGCGCCAACGGCTGGAACTACGAGGACGGCACCTTGTCCCCGGGCGAGGTGCGCGAGCGCGTGGCCGCCATCCGGCGCAACTACGGCTGCGGCGAAGGGGCAACGGGACCCAACTGCCCCCTCGCCGTCCCGCATCCCTTCTTCGGCGCCGGGCCGGGCAACGAGTGGCTCGGCGCCATGACGACCGTGCAGCGCTGGTACGCCGACCCGGTCACGGACGAGAACGGCGTCGACCGCGGCCTCGGCTCGGTGTTCACGCACGACCACTTCGGGCCTTCGACGCACCAGCAGAACGGGCTCTACTCCTCCGTCGTGATCGAGCCGCGCGGCTCGGTCTGGCTGTCCGCGGAAAGCGACACGCCGCTCGGCTACACGCGGGCGGATGGCGGACCGACGAGCTGGGCCGCCCGCATCATCACCCAGCGGCCCGAAGACAGCTTCCGCGAGTTCAACCTGCAGGTCGCCGACTTCGTGCAGGCCTATGCGAAGGGCGGCGGCGTGGACGCGCTCGGCCGGCCGGCGCCGGACCCGGCGCGCGTGGTGAACGGTCCGGCGCGCGAGCGGATCGGGCTGCCGTACCTGATCGGCCGCGCGCCCCGCTGCCCGGGCGGCGCGCCGCTGCCCTGCCCCGGGGCGATCTCGGTCGCCGACCCGGGCACCTTCACCGTGAACTACCGCAACGAGCCGGTCGCCCACCGGCTCTACGACCCGAACACGCCGCGGCCGGACGGCACGGGCAACGGCGTCCAAGCGCCGGGGCGGGCGGGCGACCCCGCCTACGCCTTCCGCTCCGACGTCGTCCGCGCCATGGCGGACTACAACCGCCAGCCCAACAGCTACCCGCCGCTCACCGCCGGCGTGCAGCCGGGCGACCCGTGGACGCCGCTGCTCCGCGCCTACAAGCGGGACCGGATCATGGTCCACCTGCTGGCCGGCGCGCACGAGGAGGGGCACGTTGCCCACATCCACGGCATGCGCTGGCTCTCCAACGCGGACGACCCGAACTCCGGTTGGCGCGCGGGCCAGCAGCTCGGCATCTCGGAGCACTTCGAGATCGCCAACACCATCATCCCGCCGGAAGGTGACCTGGCGGCGACCGTGGACCACCTTTACGCCGCCTCGGGCGGGCTGGAAGGCTACTGGAACGGTGCGTGGGGCCTGATGCGGAACCACGAGTTCCGGCAGGCCAACCTCGCCCCGCTGCCGAACAACGTGCCGCCCGCGCAGCGGACGGTGAGCACCGGCGCCGGCACCGTCACCGCGGGCGTGACATCGGTCGTCACCAACCTCGCCGACTTCAACGGCGTCTGCCCGCGCACCGCGCCGGTCCGGCGCTACGCGATTTCGGCGGTGGCGGCGAGCGTCGCCGTCGGCGCCAACGGCATCATCTGGAACGACCGGCAGGGCAACTACGGCGGCCAGCGCGGGCCGCTGGTGGACCCGACGGGCGCCTTCTTCGTGCGCGACGCCGACCTCTCGGCCGGCAAGCTGATCGCCGGGCGGCCGGTGGAGCCGCTGGTGCTGCGCGCGGCTGCCGGCGAATGCGTCGAGGTGACGCTGACCAATCGCTTGCCGGCGGGCTGGGCGGCGAGCGTGGCGGACACCGCGAACCACAACTTCGTGGCGCTGCCCTTCCTGGTGGACCGGTTCAACATGAACCAGGTCCGGCCTTCGTCCGAGGTCGGTCTGCACGCGCAGCTCGTCACCGCAGACCTCAGCCGTAGCGACGGCGCCAATGTCGGCCTGAACGCTTCCGTCCGGAACGGCGTGCGGACCACCTCGCAAACGGCCGCCAGCGGCCAGCAGGTCACCTACCGCTGGTACGCCGGCCTGTTGCGCGAGGTGCCGTCCGGCACCGCGGGCCAGGTGCGGCTGGAGGCGGTGCCGGTCGAGTTCGGCGCCGTGAATCTGATGCCCGCCGACCGCATCCGCCACCCCGGCAAGGGCTTGGTCGGCGCGCTGGTGGTGCTGCCGGAGGGCTCGCAATGGGTGGAGGACAGCACCACCCGCACCCAGGCGACGGTGGTGCTGCCGGGCGGCCGTACCTTCCGCGATTTCGTCCTGGTGAACCACGACGACGTCGGGCTGCGCGCCGGCGGCCGCCCGGTGTGCCCCGCCGGCGCCGGGGAAGGCGACGCGCACGCCGGCGAGCCGGTCAGCATCGCCACAAAGGGCTGCAAGGGACTGGACGACAGCCAGGACGCCGGCCTCTACGGCTTCAACTTCCGGTCCGAGCCGATGTGGTTCCGCCTCGGCCACCCGCCGGGGGAGGACTTCGCCCTGACGCGGGACCTCGACTACGCCCGCGCGCTTTCCAACGGCCTCATGGGCGGCGACCCGCGGACGCCGATCTTCACGGCGCGGGCCGGGCAGGAGGTGCGCTTCCGCCTCGTGCAACCGGGCGGCCACACCCGAACCGGCGCCTTCACACTGCACGGCCACGCCTTCGCCGAACGGCCCTACACCGCCGGGGCGGTCGCGTCGCAGCGCATCGAGGGCCTCCGCTCCCAAGCCGGCTACCGGAAGGGCCAGTGGTTGGCGACCCGGGAGGGCATCGGCCCGGGCAACCACTTCGACGTGGTGGTGGAGCAGGCGGGCGGGTCCTTCCGCATCAGCGGCGATTACCTGTTCCGCAACATGTTCCCCATGGCCTTCGACGGCGGCCAATGGGGCATCCTGCGGGTGACGCCGTGAAGCGCGGCGCCCGCGTCCCTGCGGCGCTGGCGGCGCTGCTCGCCCCGGCCGCCATCGCGGCGGCCGGGGAAGCGCCGCCGGCCCTGGTCCACACCGCGGCGGGCCTGACCGCCACGCTGGCGCTGACGGGGGCCGACGGCGGCGTGCCTCGGGCGGGCGAGGTCGCTTCGCTCCGCCTAGGCTTCTCCACGGACAGCGGCGACCCGGCGCGCGGGCTCCGTCCGGCCGCTTGGGGCGAGCGCGCCTCCGTCCACGCCGCCGAGTGTCGGGAGCGTGTCCGCGGTTTGGTTCAGGCGCGGCTGGGACGGCAGGCGGAGTTGGACTTCAACGCTTGGCACCTCGCGGTGCTGGGCGACAACGGCGCGGTCTACGCGCTGGACCCGGTCGGCGGCAACGCGCGCACGCGGCTCTTGGCCGTGGTCAACCTCGGCGGGCGCGTCGCCGGCTTCGCCGAGGACCCGGGCCGCGAGACGTTCTACGCCGCCCTGCCCGACACGGGGGAGGTGGCGGAGATCGACGCCCGCCGCTGGGCCGAGCGGCGGCGGATCGCGGTCGGCGGCCGGCCGGCGCGGCTCGCGCTTGACGCTTCGGGCGCGCACCTTTGGGTGGGGCAGGACGGGCGGGACGGCGCGACCGCGCAAGTGGCGCTGGTGGAGCGCGCGACCGGCTCCGTGGTGGCGAGGCACGAGGCTGGGCCGGGTCCGCACGCGCTGGCGGCGGCCGGCGCGGGGCTCGCGGCTTCGGCCTCGCCGTCCGGCGTTTCGCTGCTGCGCGCCGGAACGGAAGCGCGGCCGTTGCCGGGCCTGGGCGGCGGCTTCGCCGAGGCGGTGTGGTCGCCGCTCGCGGAACTGGTCCTGCTCCTCGACCGCGGCGAGGGGAAAGCGGTGGCGGTGCGGCCGGACGGGCGGCCGGTCGCGTCCTGGCATGTGGCTCCGGGCGCCGCGGGGCTCTTCCTCGACCCGACCGGGCGCCTGCTGATGGTGCCGGAGCCGGACGAGCGGCGGGTCACGGTGGTCGACCTCGGCCGCGGCGCCGTGGCGCACCGTATCGCGCTGGAAGGCCGGCCGCGGCGCGTCGGCTTCAGCCGCGCCCAGGCTTATGTGCAGCACGAGGAGGGCGGCCGGCTCTCGCTGATCGCGTTGAACAGCCTGGTGGAGGGCGGACGGCCGGCGGTCGCCACGATCGCCGCCGGAGACGGCGGGCTCGGCGCGGCCGACGACGCGCTCGGCGCCACGGTCGCCACCGCGCCCGGCGACGGCGCCATGCTGATCGCTTCGCCGGAGGACCGGGTAGCGCACGTCTACATGGAGGGCATGGCGGCGCCCTCCGGCGCGCTCCGCCTGCCGCCGCAGGCACGGCCCCTCGCCATCGCCGCCATCGACCGCGGCCTGCGGGAAGTCGCGCCCGGCCGCTACGAGGCGCAGGCGGTGTTCCCCGCCGGCGGCCGTTGGGTGGTGCCGGTGATGCAGCAGGGCGGCGGGTTCCTCCACTGCTTCGAGTTCGAGGTGGCAGGCGACGCGGTGCCGCTGACGCGCCGCATGCGGCTGCAACTCGCCGCGCCGCAGGGCCGCGCCGTCGCGTCCGGCGGGGCGGCCGTGGCCGTCCGCGTCCGCTTGGCCGGGCCGGACGGCGAGGACCGCTGGCGCGCGGCGGGCGACGTCCTCGGGCGCTTCGTGCAGTTCGCCGGCCACTGGCAGGAGGTGGTGCCGCTGCGCCCGCTCGGCGACGGACTGTACGAGGCGCGGGTCGCGCCGCCGCGGCCTGGGCCGGTCAACCTCTACGTCGAATCGGCCTCGCTCGGCCTGCGACCGGGCACGCTCCCCCACATCACCCTGCGCGCGGTGGAACCATGAACGGACCTGCTCTCGGCCGACGCGACGCGCTCGGCTTGGCCGCCGCCCTCGGCGCGCTCGCATCCCGGGCCGCCGCGGCGCACGACGGGCACAGGCACGACGGCGCCGCGGCGGTGGGCGGCGTCGCGCGGCTGCGCGGGCCGCTGCCGGACCCGCGCGTGACGGACGCCGCGCTGCAACGGCGGCGGCTCGCCTCCGACGTGATCGGCGGGCGCGTGGTGGCGATCGACTTCGTGCTGACCGGCTGCTCCGCGCTCTGCAACGTGGTCTCCGCCTCCATGGCGGGCGCGCAGGAGATCCTGGGCGAGAAGCTGCCGCGCGAGGCGGGCCTGCTCAGCATCGCGCTCGACCCCTTCGCCGACACGCCGGAGGAGTTGGCAACCTACGGCGCGCGCTTCGGCGCCGGCCCGGGCTGGAGCCTGGTGAACGTCCCCGCCCCGGCGCTCGACGAGGTGCTGCGCCGCTTCGGCGGGCCGCAGCCCGGGGCGGACCACGCGCCTCTGGTCGTGGTGCTCGACCCGCAGCGGGGCGAGATGCGCCGGCTGCTCGGTTTGCCGGCGCCGGGGCAGATCGCCGGGGCGGTCACGGCGGCATTGGAGGCGCGGAGGAAGCCGGCATGAGCACGCACCTTCTGTCTCGGCGCGGACTCTTCGCCAGCGCCGCAGCGCTCGCCTTGCCCCGACCCAGCGCAGCGCTCGAATGCGACGCGCGCGAACGCGACTACTTCTCCAATCGCGTGCTGACGGATCAGGACGGCCGCGCGGTCCGCTTCTACGACGACGTGCTGCGCGGCCGGACGGTGTTGATCGGCTGGATCTTCACCTCCTGCCCAGACGCCTGCCCCCTGCTCGCGGCGCGCTGCCTTGCCATCGCCGACGCGGCGGCCGCGCGGGGCGGGGCGGGGCCGCACCTCGTCCACCTCACCACGGACCCCAAGCGCGACCGGCCGGAGCGCCTGAAGGCCTGGGCGGCGCGCTTCGGCGCCTACCCCGAGTGGACGCTGCTGACCGGCGCGCCGGCCGACCTCCGGGACGTGGCGCGGCGCCTCGGCCAAGCGGTGGACGAGGAACGGCCGGACCGGCACACGACGCTGCTGATCGGCGGCAACGCCGCGGCGCGGCGCTGGGTGCGCATCCGCCCGGACATGCCGCCGGAAGCGGCTGGGCTGCAACTCGCGGATCTGGCGTCCGCGCCGGCCGTCGCGGACGCACGGCTGTGCCCGGCCTGAAGCCTTCCCCCCCTTTGCGGCCAAGCGCCGTCGCGGCGCGGGGGGGCAGGTCGGCCGCGTTGGCGCTGCTGCTGGCCGGGGCCGGACCGGCTTCGGCGATGGAGCCGGGCGAGGCGCTGTACGCCCTCGGCGCACGGCCCGGCGCCGTGGCGCCACGAGCGGTCGCGGCCGGGGGCGCGGTGCTGCCGGCGAGCGCCCTGCCCTGCGCCGGCTGCCATGGCGCCGACGGTGCGGGCGGGCGGGCGGAAGCGGGCGTGCGGCCGCCGCCGGTCGCTTGGTCCGCGCTGTCGCGCCCGACGCCGGAGCGGCCGGCCTACGACGAGGCGGCGCTGCTGCGGACGGTTGCGCAGGGCGTCGCGGCGGGCGGGCGGGCGCTCGACCCGGCAATGCCGCGTTACGCCCTCACCCTGGACGACGGGCAAGCGCTGGTCGCGTGGTTGCGGGCGCTCGACGCACCACGGGCGACGCCGGGCGTCACGGAGGACCGGGTGCGGCTCGGCTTGCTGCTGCCGCCGGGCCCGCGCGGCGAAGCCTTCGCCGCCGCGTTCGCGGGGGCGCTGAAGGCCGCGGCGCCAGTGGGCGTCTTCGGCCGGCGGATCGAGCGCGTCGTGGCGCCCGCCGCAGGCGAACCGTCGGACGCGGTGCGGCTCCTGCTCGGGGAAGGGGTGCTCGCCCTGGTTTCCGCGCTGCCGGAGGAGGCGAACGCCGCGGCGCTCGCCGCGGCGGGCGTGGCTCGGGTGCCTTTGTTGTCGGTTCGGGCAGGCGAGGACATGGCCCCGCTCGGCTACGCGCTGCTGCCGGGCGCGGTGGACGAGGGCGTGGCGCTGCTGCGCGCCTTGCCGGAGCCAGGCCGGGCGGCGATCCTCGCCGGCAACGCCGCCGAAGCGCGGCTCGGCGGGCGCATCGCCGATCGAGTCGCGGCCCTGACCGGGGCGGAGCCGCCGGTGGTGGGGGCCGCGGAACTGCGCGCGGCGCGAGCTGAAGGCGTCGCGGCGGTGCTGGCCCTTGCGCCGGCTTCGGGGCTCGCCGAGGCGGTGGCGCCGTTGCGGGAGATCGCGTTGCCGGTGCTGGTCGTGGGCTCTCGCGGCGGCTTGGCGGCACCCGCCGGAGCGGCGGTGCTCGGGCGGCCGGTGCTGGTCGGGCTCGGCGTGCCGGCGGAGATGGGGGACGGGGTCGCGCTGGCGCGCTTCCGCGCGGGCGAAGCGGCGCGGGCGGGCCTCACCGGCCGGCTCGGCCACGCGATGGGCGAGGTGGTCGTGGAAGCGCTGCGGCGCGGCGGCCGCGGCGTCACACGCGAAAAGCTGGCCGCCGCCTTCGCCGGCCCGCCATTCGACACCGGCGCGCTGCCGCCGCTCCGCTTGTTTGGCGGCGCACGCGGCGGCGGCGGCGGAGGCATCCGACTGTTCCAGGTGGACGGGACGGGCCGCGTCCTTCGCGGACCCGCCACGGCCGGCGCCGACTAAGGAGCGTTTCGCATGGCACGCCCGCATCCCCGCCGATGCTTCCACCGTGGCGCACGGCGCGCCGGTTTCACGCTGGTCGAGTTGCTTGTGGTGCTGGTCATCCTCGGGTTGCTGGCGGCGGTCGCGTCGCCGCAGGCCATGCGGTACCTGGGCGGCGCCAAGCACGACGCGGCCAAGCTCCAGTTGCAGGGTCTCTCCACCGCCATCGACCTCTACCGGCTGGACGCCGGCCGTTACCCCTCACGGGAGGAAGGGCTGGCCGCCTTGGTGCAGAAGCCCACCGGGCAGGAGCGCTGGAACGGCCCCTACGTCCGCAAGGCGGAGCAGCTCCAAGACCCCTGGGGCCGCGCGTGGCGCTACCGCGCGCCGGGCGAGCACGGGCCTTACGACCTCTTCAGCCTCGGTGCCGACGACCGGACCGGCGGGGCCGGCGAGGACCGCGACGTGACGAGCTGGTAGCCGCCCCCCGTGCGCGCCCCCGGTTTCACCCTGCTGGAGAGCCTCGTGGTGCTGCTGATCGTGGCACTGGCCGCGACCGCGCTGCCGCGCGTCTCTGGCGCCAGGCAGGGCGGGATCGTGCGCGCCGCGGCGGACGGCGTGGCGGCGAGCCTGCGGGAAGCGCGTCTCGTGGCGCGCGCGGATGGCCGTGAGACGCGCGTGGTGTTCGATACCGGGCCCGGCACCGTGCGCCCCGCGCGCGGGCCGGCGCGGCCGTTGCCGGCGGGCGTGCGGTTGGCTGTCGAGGGCGCGGCGGCGGAGGCGGGCGCGGAGGGGCGGATCGCCATCCGCTTCGACGCCGAGGGAGGGTCCACCGGCGGCCGCGTGACTGTCGCGCTCGGCAGCCACGCGGCGGCCGTCGAGGTGGACTGGATGACCGGCCATGTGCGCTGACCGCCGGGCCGTCGCCGCAGGACGGCGGCGGGTGCGATCCGAACGCGGCTTCTCGCTTGTGGAGGCGCTGGTGGCTTTGGTGGTCGTCGGCGGCGCCGTTGCGGCGGTGCTGCCGCCGCTCGCCCGCGCGTTGGCGACCAAGGCGGAACGCGACACCGGCGTGTCCTCGGTGCTTTTCGCGCAGTCATTGCTGGAAGCGCACGCGCCTCCCGGCGCCGCGCGCCCGGGGCGCTGGGAGGGCACGGCGTCGGAGGGTGCCGGGTGGAGGGTCGAGGTCGGCACCGGCGACGAAGGGCCGCGCGGCGTCGCGCTGCGGCCGGTGCGGGTGGCCGTCGGCGGCGGTATCGTGTTGGACACCTTGCGTCCCGGCCCGGTGGAGACCGGGCCGTGACACGCCCCGGGCTCACCTTGGTCGAGACGTTGGTGGGGCTGGCGCTGCTCGGCTTGGTATCGGCGCTCGGCCTGTCGGCGCTCGGGCTGGTGGGGCGCGCGGGGCATGCGGCGGCCACGGACGCGACGGCGGTCGCCCTGGCGCAAGACCTGCTGCGGCTGCGGCTGCGCTCGGCGGTGCCGGTGCTGGCGGAAGGGCCGGGCGACCGTCCCGTCTTGCTGTTCGAGGGCGGGTCGGAGCGCGTGGCCTTCGTGTCCGAGTTGCCGCCACGCTTCGGCGTGGCGGGGAACGCCCTCGTCGAGCTGCGGCGTGAGGCGAACGCGCTGACGCTGCGCTGGCGGCCCCTGCGCGGCGCGGCGGAGGGCGAAGGCGCCGCAGGACGTGGTCTGCTCGACGGAGTGGCCGCGGTCCGGCTGCGCTACTTCGGCGCGCCGCGCGGCCGTGAAGAGCCGGGCTGGCGGGAGACCTGGACGGAGGCCGCGGTGCTGCCGGCCGCTGTCGCCGTCGAGGTGGATTTCGCCCAGGGCGACACGCGGCACTGGCCGAAGCTGGTGGTGGCACCGCGGCTCGCCGTCGTGGCCGAAGCCCCGTCGCCATGACCGCCACCGGGCTGCTCAATGCTCTCGCGCGCGGCCTTCGCTGGTGGCGGGCAGAGTTGGTGGGGTTGCTGCCGCCGTCAGCGCGGCCGTCCGGGCCGCGGCTGCTGGTGGACCTGCGCGGCGAGTCGCCGCCCGCCGTCGCGCGCCGGGTTTGGGGCGGTGGGTGGCGTGCGGCGGCGCTGCTCGACGCCGGCGGGGCGCGCTTGCTGTCGGCGGAGGCCGAACTGGTCTTGGCGGTGCCGCCCGATTGGGTGTTGCGCCGTACCCTCCGCCTCCCCGAAACGGCGGAAGCGCGGCTCGACGCGGTGCTCGGCTTCGAAATCGAGCAGCACATTCCTTTCACGGCGTCCGAGGTGGTCTGGTCGGCCCGCGTCGCCCAGCGCCTGCCGGAGCAGCAGCGCATCGAGGTGGAGGTGGCGATCCTGCCGCGCCGCTTGCTGGCGCCGGCGGCGGCGCGGCTGCGGGCGTTGGGGTTGAAGGCACCGCTTTCGGCACGCCCTGTCCCGGAGGCGGCTTGGCCGAGCCTGTCGCTGGAGCAGCTCTCGCCCGCCGGGCGGCGCTGGCGTTCGTTGGCGGAGGCGGCGCTGGGGGGGCTCGCAGCGCTGCTCGTGCTGCACCTCGCGCTCGGCGAGTTGCGGCGGGGCGAGGCGGTGGCGGCCGCGGTCGAGGCGCGCTCGGCGGCGGCACGCGCGGACGCCGAGCGCGTCCTGGCGGTGGAGGCGGAGGCGGCGGCGCTCCGGGCGCGCTTCGCGCTTGCGGCTGAGATCCGCGGCGCCCGCCCGCCCGCGGTAGCGGTGCTGGACGAGGTGGCGCGGCTGCTGCCGGACGAGGCTTGGCTGACCGAGTTCCGCTTGGCCGGCGACCAGCTCGTCGTGGCCGGCTTCGCCGCGCGGGCGGACGGGCTGCTCGGCCTGCTGGACACTTCGCCGATGCTACGGGAGGTGCGCTTCGCCGCGCCGGTGACGCGGGACCGCCCGGACGCGCCGGAGCGCTTCCAGGTGGCCATGCGGGTGGTCGCCCCGGTGCCGGCCGCCGTTCGAGCGGCGGCGGTGGTCGCGCGATGAACCGGCTCCCGACCGGCGCGCGGCGGCCGCTGGCCCTGGCGCTGCTCGCGCTGCCGGCGCCGCTGGCCTGGACGGCCTTGGCGGCGCCCTGGCTCGC
>NZ_BAAAFZ010000077.1:0-36136 GCF_039523795.1 Craurococcus roseus
CGGGCCACCACGCGCGCCACCCCGGCGCGCGGGCGCGCAGCGCGAGCAGCAGCGCCGCCGCGCCGAGCGCCAGCCAGAACCCGCCGCCCAGCATGGCGCGCGCCGCGGGCGGGCGTCCGTCCAAAAGGCCAGCCGCCGCGAATCCGGTGGCGCCCAACACGCCCGCGACGCCGAGGGTGAGCAGGACGGACGCCGCAAGGTCGGGGACACCGCGCCAGGCCGCGAGGACGACGACGAGCGCCGCCGCGTGCGCCGCCGGGCCGAAGGCATCGAGCGCGCCCACCGGCTCCCCGGCCACCAAGCGGTTCGCCGCGATGGAAAGCCAAGGCAGGCCGTAGACCCCGGCCAGCGCCAACGCCGCCGCGCCGAACCGCAGCCCGGCCTCCACCGGGGCGGTTGCCGGCCGCGTCAGGACAGCACGCCCTCGCGGGCGAGGTGGCGCCGCGCCACCGCGGCCGGCGGATGCCCCTCCACCGCCACCTCCGCGTTGAGCGCCCGCAACCGCTCCATGGAAAGCCCGGAAAAGACGCGCGACAGCACCGGCGCGATGCCCGGGTGCCGCTCCAGCGCCGCGGCGCGGACCACCGGCGCCGGCTCGTACACCGCTTGGGCGCCGCGCGTGTCCTCCATCATCACGAGGTCGAGCACGGCCAGCGCGCCGTCCGTGCCGTAGACCATGGAGGCGTTCACCCCGCTCACGTCCTGCGCCGCGGCGCGCAGGGTCGCCGCCGTCTCACCGCCCGGCAGCACCACCACGCGCCGGCGCGGCATCGTGAAGCCGTAGGCGCGCTCGAAGGCCGGCAGCGCCGCCGGGCTCTCCACGAACTCGGCCGAGGCCGCCAGCTTCAGCACCCCGCGCGGCGCGGCGGCGGCGAAATCCTCCATCGTCCGCAAGCCTTCCCGGCGCGCCACGTCGCCGCGCACGGCGATGGCCCAGGTGTTGTTCGCGGGCGCGCGGTCCAGCCAGGCCAGGCCGTTGCGCGCCGCGTCCAGCCGTTTCGCCGTTTCGTAGGCGGACGCGGCCGAGCGCCAGGCGGGGTCGTCCTCCATGCCGAAGAAGAAGGCGCCGTTGCCCGTGTACTCGGGGTAGATGTCCACCTCGCCCGCCAGCAGCGCCGCGCGGACGATGCGCGTCGGCCCGAGTTGGAGGCGGTTCGCCGTCGGCACGCCCGCCGCTTCCAACGCCAGCAGGATCATGTTGCCGAGCAGCGCGCCCTCGGTGTCGATCTTGGACGCGACGACCACGCGCTCCGCCGCCGCCACGGACGAGGCCAAAGCGGCGCCCAAGAAGCCGATAGATCTCCGCCCGAGCGGCATCCGCGTCGCGCCTCCACCGGAGTCCAGCCCCACCCCACCGCATCCGGGGCCGCCGCGCAACGTCCGCGCCCGTGGCACGTTCGGTCCGCAACGCACAGGGAGGAACACCCATGCCCGACGCCTCGCGCCGACGGTTGCTCGCCTCGCTCGCCTGCGTCGCGGCGGCCCCGCCGCTCGCGCGCCCGGCGCTGGCCCAGCCCGACGCCTTCCCCTCGCGCCCGGTGACGATCGTCGTGCCCTTCAGCCCCGGCGGCAGCACGGACGTGGTGACGCGGCTGATGGCGGAGCGCATGTCCGCCGTCCTCGGCAAGCCGGTGCAAGTGGAGAACAAGCCCGGCGGCAACACCATCGTCGGCGCCGACGCCGTCGCCCGCGCCCAGCCGGACGGCCATACCGTGCTGATGGCGGCCGGCACTACCCTCACCATCAACCCCGTCGTGCAACGGAACCTCCCCTACAAGGTGGAGGACTTCGCGCCGATCACCCTCGTCTCCACCTTCCCCTTCGCGGTGATCGCGCGCCACGACGGCCCGGCCGACATCCCGGCGCTGATCGCCGCCGCCCGCGCCCGGCCCGGGCGCATCACCTACGGCACCAACGGCCCGACCACCCTCACCAACGTGGCGATGCTGATGGTGCTGGACCGCCTCGGCCTGCAGATGCAGGACGTGACCTACCGCGGCGACGCGGCGCAGTTGAATGATTTCCTCGCCGGCACCCTCGACCTGCTGGTGGTGGCCGGCAGCACCGCCCTTCCCGTCTACCGCAACAAGCAGGGCCGCCTGCTCGGTTGGACCAGCGCGGAGCGCGTGCCCTCCACCCCCGACGTGCCGACCTTCGCCGAGCAGGCCGCGCCCGGCCTCGTCGCGGAGAGTTGGTTCGGCCTGCTGGCGCCGGCCCGCACCCCGCCGGCCGTGGTGGGGCGCCTCAACGAAGCCGCCGTGCAGGCCCTCCAAGACCCCGCCATCCGCGACCGCCTCACCAACGAGGGCCAGTTCCTGCAAGGCGGCACGCCGGCGCGGTTCGCCGAGTTCCTCCGCGCCGAGGCGGAGCGCTGGCGCCCCATCCTCTCCAAGCTGGAAGTGCCGCAAAACTAACCGCCGCAGGCGTTCTCCACCAACCACAACGCCAGCACCGACGTGGCCTGGAGGAAGTCGTCCAACTCCATCGCCTCGTCGGGGTTGTGGCTGCCGTTGCGGTTGCGCACGAACAGCATCCCCATAGGCACGCCCGCCTCGGCGAAGGCCGCGGCGTCGTGCGAGGCGGGGCTGCCCAACTCGGCGGGCGGCAGGCCCAGCGCCCGCGCGCCCGCCAGCAGCGACGCCCTGATCGCCGGGTCCACGGCGCCCACCGCCGCGCGCGCCTTCCGCCCGAGATGGAAGCGCACGCCCCGGCGCCCCTCCACCTCGGCGACGATCCCGTCCACCCTCCGGTCCAGCCCGGCCAGCACCGCCTCGTCGTACGCGCGCACGTCCAGGCTGAAGTGGAACAGCCCTGGCACGAAGGTCATGCCGTGCAGCGCCGCGTCGGTGTGGAAGCGGCCGAGCGTCGCCGCCATCGGCACGCTGCGCGCCTCGTGCTCCTCCCACACGCGGTCGAGCACCATTGCGAAATCCGCGCCGGCCATGGCGGCGTCGCGGCGGAAGCGGCGAGGCAGGCCGACGTGCTCGTTCCGCCCCTCGATCCGCGCCTCCGGGTACCGGAAGTTGCCCGGGATGCCGGTGCAAACCGCGAGCGGCTTGCCGTCTTCGACGAGGCTCGGCGCCTGCTCGATGTGCAGTTCCAAGAAGGCCCGCAGCTTCGACGGCTCCAGGAAACGCCGCCGCGCTCGGACCGCATCAGGATCGCCGCCGCACTCCGCCATGTGCTCGGCCAGCGTCCGGCCGGTGTCGATGCGCTTCGCCTCCAGCGCGCCGTCCGGCAGGCTGCCGAGCGCCGAACGGCTGCCGACGTAGGAGACCTGGAACCACACGCTCTCCTCGGCGCGCACGGCCATGACGGTCACGTCGCACCTCGGCGCCAGCCCGAGCCGCTTGAGCGCCGCGACGGCCACCAGCCCTGCGACCACGCCGGCCGCGCCGTCGAAGTTGCCGCCGTGCGGCACGCTGTCGAGGTGCGAACCGACCACCACGCGCGGCGCCCCCGCGTCGCGCCCGGGCAGCGTCATGTAGGTGTTGGCCGCGAAGTCGCGTTCCACGCGGAGGCCGAGCCGCTCCGCCGCCGCGGTCGCCGTCGCGTGCGCCCGCTGCTCGCCGGGGCCGTAAGGGTCGCGCGTCACCCCCGGCTCGTCCAGGCCGTCGCGCCGCAGCGCGTCGAAGAGGGACGCGGCCAGCGTCCCTTCCGCCATCACCGCTTCAGCCACGCCGGCCGCCGGAGTCTCCGCCATCCGCTCGCCTCCTACGGCCGGTGCAGCACCGGCGCCCCGCGGGTGAAGGTCCGCCGGCCGCGCTTCCAGGCGCCGAGCGTGGGCGCGATCTCCCGCAGCGCGTCCACGGCGCTCGGCGCGTCCACCAGCACGAAATCCGCCGGCTTGCCGGGCGCGATGCCGTGGTCCTGGCGGCGCATGAGGCGCGCGCTGTCCGTCGTGAACATGCCCCAAACCGCCTCCAGCTCCTCCGGCGACGCCCGCTGCACGGTGTTGGCGTAGAGGTTCGCCTGCCGGATGAGCTGCCCGTCGCCCATCGGCGTGAACGGGTTCAGGATGTTGTTGGACGAGATGGCGCAGAGGACGCCCAGCCGCGACAGGGCGTTCGCGTCCGCCACGTTCCGCCGCACGCCCCATTGCTGGTCCCGCCCGCCGAGCCAGAGGTCGGTGGAGGGCAGCACCGTCACGGCCACGCCGGCGTCCCGCAGCCGCGCCGCCAGCTCAGCCAGCCTGTCGGGCGGCACCAGCGACAGCTTGGTCGCGTGCCCGATGGTGACCCGCCCCTGCCAGCCGTGCTCCTCCGCCAGCTCGCACACCAGCAGCAGGTCGAGGTGCTCGGCGGTGTTGCCGCTGTCGAGGTGCATGTCGATGTCGAGGTCGTAGCGCCGCGCTAGCTCGAAGACGCGCCGGATCTGCGCCGCGGGGTCGGCGTCGTAGCTCGGCGCCGCGCCCACCACGGTCGCGCCGTTCTCCAGCGCCGCCACCATCAGCTCGTCGGTGCCCGGGTTGTCGGTCAGCCCCTCCTGCGGCATCACGCAGATCTCGATGTCGATCGCCCAGGCGTAACGCTCCACCAGGCTCCGCACCCCCTCGAAGCCGCGCAGGCCGACCTTGGGGTCCACCTCCGCGTGGGTCCGCATGAGGGTGGTGCCGTGGGTGATGCACTTCTCCAGGGTGCGCGTCGCGCGGTCGGCGACGTCCTCCACCGTGAAGGTGTGCTTCACCGCGGAAACGCGCTCCATCGCCCGGTGCGCCCTACCCTCCTCGCAGGCGCAGCGGTCGATGATGCAGGTCTTGTCCAGGTGGATGTGCGTCTCCACGAAGCCGGGCGAGACCAGCCGGCCGCCCGCCTCCACCACCTCGCCGGCCTCTTCCGCCAAGCGCGGCGCGATCGCCGCGAAGCGGCCGCCGTAAACGCCGATGTCCACCGTCGGCCCGCCCCGCCCGGCTTCGGGCAGGCGCGCGTCGCGCACCAGGAGGTCGAAGCCCAAGCCGCCGTGCTCCCTCGCGTTCCGGAACGGACAGGATGCACGGCAGAGCACACCTTGCCAGTCCCCGGAAACCGGTCCTAGCGTCGGCGGCACCGTCGGCGCGCCTCCTCTGGCCCGGCCGCACACCGAACGAATGAGGCGCGTCCATGAGCGAAGCAGTCGCCAGCCCGCCCGTCGCCGGCGCCGAGGAGCCCGGCCTCCGCCGCAGCATCGGCCCCTTCCAGCTCTTCGCCTACACCCTCGGCGGCATGCTCGGCGCGGGCATCTACGGCCTGGTCGGCCGCGCTGCCGGGCAGCTAGGCGCCGCCGTTTGGCTCGGCTTCATCGTCGCCATGGTGGCGGCGCTGCTCACCGGCCTGTCCTACGCCTCGCTCGGCTCGCGCTACCCGCGCGCGGGCGGCGCCGCCTACATCACGCACCGCACCTACCACCGCCCGCTGCTCACCTGGATGGTGGGGCTCGCGGTCATGATGTCGGGCCTCACCTCCGTCGCCACACAATCGCGCGTGGTCGCCGAGAACCTGCTGCGGCTCGTCGAGATCCCGGGCGTGCCGTCGACCCTCATCTCGCTCGGCTTCCTGCTGCTGATCGCGGGCATCGTGTTCCGCGGCATCCGCGAGAGCATGTGGATGAACATCGTCTGCACCGTGGTGGAGGCCGGGGGCCTGCTGCTGGTGATCGCGGTCGGCATGTCCTGGTGGGGCACCACGAACCTGTTCGAAACGCCCTCGCCGGAGGGCATCACCGCGCAGCTCCTGCTCCAGGGCGCGATCCTCACCTTCTTCTCCTTCATCGGCTTCGAGGACACGCTCAACGTCGCCGAAGAGTGTCACGACCCGCAGCGCACTGTGCCCATCGGCATCGTTTCGGCGATGATCGTGGCGACGGTGCTCTACATAGCCATCGCCGTCACCGCCGTGTCCGTCGTGCCCTGGCGGGAACTCGCCGTCGCGCCCGGCCCCCTGGCCGAAGTCATGAACCGCGCCGCGCCCTGGCTGCCGGGCTGGTTCTACGTCGCCATCACCGTCTTCGCGGTCGCCAACACGGCGCTGCTCAACTACGTCACCGCGTCGCGCCTCACCTACGGCATGGCGCGGCAGGGCCTGCTGCCCCAGGTGCTCGGCCGCCTCCACGAAGGCACGCGGACGCCCTACATGGCCATCGCCGCGCTGTTCGTGGTCGTGGTCGCGCTGATGCTCAGCGGCGACATCACGCAGCTCGCCTCGGCCACCGTGCTGCTGCTGCTGGCGGTGTTCTCCCTGGTGAACATCGCCCTGTTCATCCTCCAGCGCCGCCCGAACGAGCCGCGCGGCGGCTTCGAGGTGCCGTCCTTCGTGCCGGCGCTGGGCGCCCTGGTCTGCCTCGCCTTGCTGATAAACCGGGTCGCCACCGGCGATTGGCGCGCCCCTTTGCTCGCCGGCGTGGTGCTGGTGGCCATCGCGGCGCTCTACGCGGTGGTCCGGCCGCGCGACGTCCTCCCGGCGACATGAGGCGGCGGGGCGGGGGCTTCCGCCGGCCCCCTCCCCTTCCGCCGCGCCGCCCCAAGCCTTAGGGTTCGCCCATGGAAGACGCTTGGGAATGGTCGGCTCCGGCTGGGGGTGCGCGGCCGGCCGGCCGGGCGGCACTCCGCCGATGATGGCCGGCCTCGAATGCCCGCGGTGCAGGTCCGCCGATTTGCGCGACGGAGGCGGGCTCCTGGAGTGCGGCGACTGCGGCTCGTCCTATCCGGTGCTGGGCCGCGTCCCGGTCCTGTTCCGAGACGCCGTTCCGGCCGCCGGCGACGACCCCGACAACGCCACCGTCCACCAAGTCCTGGAAGCGCTCGGCCTCGGTTCGGCCCCGGCGGACGCGCTCCGCGTGCGGCAGATGTTCCGTCGCCGGGCCAGCTTCGGGGACGAGCAGGTGCAGGTCGAGAGCGCGCAGCTCCTCGACCGGCTGCGCGGCAGCGGGCACGGCATCGACGGTTCCGGGCACCGCGCCGAGGAGGCGCAGCCGGCCGCGGACGACGCCGACGCCCTCCCGCGCTACCGGTGGACGCTGCTCGACCACGTGCCGCGGCGCCTGCCGGCCGGAACGGAAACCATGGCGAACCTGCGCTTCCGCAACACCGGTGCGGTCGCGTTCCGGCACCGGCCGCCGCACGAGGCGAGGGTCCACGTGTCGTGGTTCGACGAGGCGGGCAAGCCGGTCGACGCGCCCGACGTCCGCACACCCCTCCCGATCGACGTGCCGCCGGGCCGCGAACTCACCGTGCCGGCGTTCATCGCCACGCCGCGCGTGTCCGGCAGGATGCTGCTGCAGGTGAGCTTCGTGCAGGAAGGCGTGCGCTTCATGCACGACGACGCCAGACGCATCTCCGTGCGGGTCGGGGGCGCCGCCGGGCCGGCGCTGCCGGACGGCTGGGTCCGGCACAGCGAGCCGCACCGCACCTACGAAGAGGACCACCGCATCGGTCAGGACGTGTTCCGGCGTTGGCTCCAGCCCCTCGCCAAGGCCAAGCTGGTGCGCGTGCTGGAAGTCGGCGGCAACGTCCATCCCATGGCGGCCGGCTTGGCGAACGTCGACCTGTACAACCTCGACGTGGACCTGCTCGGCCTCCAGTTGGGCGACCTGCTCCACCGCCGCGACGGCCGTGACGCGGCGTTCCTGTGCGCCGACGCCGAGGACCTGCCCTTCCCGCCCGGCTTCTTCGACGCCGCCGTCATGTTCGCCACCCTGCACCACTTCCCGGACCCGGCGCGGGTGCTCGCCCATGTCGCCACCAGGGTGAGGCCGGGCGGGTTCGTGGGCGTGCTCTGCGAGCCCGTCGGGCACGTCCACCCCGGCGCGGTCGCCCCGGATTTCCTGTCGGAGCTGCGCAAGGGCGTCAACGAGCAGAGCTTCACGGCGTCCGAATACGAGGCGATGTTCCGGCGCGCGCGTTTGCGCGCGGAGGAGGCCACCATAGACGTCAACAGCCTCAAGGCCCGGCTGGTGCCGCTTTGAACGAGGGGACGCGGCCCCGGCTGCCGTCGGACGCCCCCGCCGACCGCGCCGGAAGCGGCAACGCCTCCAACGGGGCGGGGGCGTCCGCGTCGCAGCCGATGCCTGTGCCCGACCTTCAAGCTTCGGACCTAGTGGTGGAGATGATCCGGACAGCGCTCGACGACCGGACTGTCGCGCCTCCATCCGGCAGCGGAGGCGCCGCCGGCGGGACCATGCCGTCGCTCGGCCCGCCGACGTCGACGTTCCCCGCCGCGCGTCCGGAAACCCGCCGGGACATGTCCACGCCGCTCGACCTCGGACCGCTGATGGCTCGGCAGGGCGCGGACTTCGTGCGGCACGTCTACTTGGAGCTGCTCGGCCGCGAGCCCGACGACCACGCTTCCTTCTATGCCGCCGCCTTGCAGGAAGGGCGGCTGAGCAAGCTGGAGATCCTGGGCGGGGTGCGCTTCAGCGACGAAGGAAAGGCGGCCGGGCGCGCGGTGCCCGGCCTCAAGCCCCGCTTCCTCCTCACCCGCGCTTACCGCGTGCCGGTCCTCGGGCGGGCGCTGCGGATCGGCACCGCCGCGGCCGGCTTGCCCGCCACGTTGCGCCACCTGCAGCGGATGGAACAGGCCTTCTCGGCCGCGGAAGCGCGGATGGCGGGCTTGGCGGCGGCCTCCGGAGAGGAGAGGCGCGCCCGGATGGACGGCGAAGCCGAGGCCGCCGCCCGCGCCAACAAGATGGAAAGGGCGCTCACCGCGCTCGTCTCCGAGACGGCCTCCCGGCTGGACGAGCGCGGCAAACTGACGGACGACGCCGTGGTGTCGTTGGCGGACAAGCTGGACGCGTTGGAAGCCACCGTGGCGGAGGCCGCCAAGCGGGCCGCGGCGCACGCGGCCGGCGGCGAAGCCGCAGCGGCGGCCGACAACTCGCTCGACGCGCTGTACATGGCGTTCGAGGACAAATTCCGCGGCGCGCGCGAGCTCATCAAGGAGCGCCAAGCGGTCTACCTGCCGCTGCTGGAGGAGTGCGGGGCAGGCACCCTCGCGCGGCCGGTCCTGGACGTGGGCTGCGGCCGGGGCGAGTGGCTGGAGCTGCTGCGCGACCGCGACTTGGTCGCGCGCGGCGTGGACCTCAACGAGGCCATGGTGGAATTTTGCCGCGGCATGGGGCTGGACGCGGTCGCGGGGGACGCCGTCGAACACCTGGGTGCCGTGCCGGCCGGCTCGCTCGGCGCCGTCACCGGCTTCCACATCATCGAGCATCTGCCGTTCAAGGTTTTCGTGCGGCTCCTCGACGAAGCGCTGCGCGCACTGGCGCCGGGCGGCGCGATCGTGTTCGAAACGCCGAACCCGGACAACGTGCTGGTCGGCAGCCGCAACTTCTACCTCGACCCCACCCACCGCAATCCGATGCCGAGCGACATGACGGTGATGATCGCCGAAGCCCGCGGCTTCGACCGCGCCCACCCGCGGCCGCTGCACCCGACGGGCCAGTCCTTCAACGCCGAGGACAAGGCGCTCGGCGAGCGGCTCGACGGCCTCTTCTACGGGCCGCAAGACTACGCCCTGGTCGCCTGGAAACCCTGAGGTGCGCGTCGGATTGCTCACCGCGCAGGTGCCCTTCGTGCGCGGGGGCGCGGAGATGCTCGCGGAGAGCCTGGCGCGCGAGATCGGGCGCGCCGGCCACCAAGCGGAGATCATCAGCCTGCCGTTCCGCTGGTACCCGCCCGCGCGCATCCCCGAGCACATGCTGGCCTGCCGCTTGGTGGACGTGGAGGAAAGCAACGGCGTACCGATCGACCGGGTGATCGGCCTCAAATTCCCGGCCTACCTGGCGCGGCACCCCAACAAGGTGCTGTGGCTGCTGCACCAGCACCGCGGCGCTTACGACCTCTGGGGTACGGAGCTGGGCGACCTGCACAAGAACCCGGACGGCGCCCACGTCCGCTCCGCCATCCAGGAAGCGGACACCCGGCTCATCCCGGAAGCCCGCGCCTGCTACACCATCTCCCGCAAGGTGAGCGAGCGGCTCCGGCGCTTCTGCGACCTGCCCTCGACGCCGCTCTACCACCCGCCGCCGGGCGCCGAGCGGCTGTCGGGCGGCGAGTACGGCGATTATTTCCTCGTGCCGAGCCGCATCAACCGCGCCAAGCGGCAGCACCTGGTGGTGGAGGCGCTGGCGCTGACCCGCAACCCGGTACGCGCGGTGTTCATGGGCGCGGCCGACGACGCCGGGTACACCGACGGGCTGAAGCGCGCCTCGGAACGCGACACCCCGGGCGGGCGGGTCGTCTGGGCCGGCGCCGTGTCCGACGAGCGGCGCATCGCGCTGTACGCGGATTGCCTGGGCGTGGTCTTCACGCCTTGGGACGAGGACTACGGCTACGTGTCCCTGGAAGCGATGCTGTCCTCCAAGGCGGTCGTGACCTGCGCCGACTCCGGCGGGCCGCTGGAGTTCGTGGAGGACCGGGTGAACGGCATCGTCTGCGAGCCGAGCCCCGCCGCGCTCGCCGAAGCGTTGGACCTGCTCTGGGGACGGCGGAACCTCGCGCGCGAGTACGGGCAGGCCGGGCGGCAACGCTACCGCGACATGGACATCGGCTGGGAAAAGACCCTCGCGTGCCTGCTCGGCTGAAGCTCAACCTCTTCTCGCCCCTGCCGCCGCTGCGCTCGGAGATCGCCAACCACACGGCGCACCTGCTGCCGCCGCTGGGTCGGCTGGCCGACGTCACGGTGTGGACGTCGCAAGAGGACTGGGCAGCGCCGGACGCGGAAGGCGTCCGGGTGCGCCGCTTCCGGCCGGACGCCCCGCCCTGGCCCGCGATCAACGAGGCGCGTGCCACTTTCTTCAACATCGGCAACAACACCGCGCTCCACGGCGATATCTTCCGCGTGGCCGGCGTCGTGCCCGGCGTCGCCATCCTGCACGACACCGTCCTGCAGCACTTTTTCGCCGGCCTCGCGGTCCACCACGGCTGGCGGTCCGAGTACCTCGACGCGATGCGCCGCCACCACGGCGCGGAGGGCTTGGAACAGGGCCGGCGCCTCCTCACCGGCGGGGTCGGCGCCAGCGACCTGGCCCACCGCTTCCCCCTCACCCTCGCCGCCGCCGATCGCGCGACCGCCCTGGTGTGCCACGTCCCGGACGGCGCGCGCGCGCTGGAGGCGCGCACCCGCCTGCCGGTCTACCGCCTGGACCTGTCGACCGATCTGGCCGGGGTGCAGGAACCCACCGCAGCGGCCAAGACGGCAGACGGCGAACCGCGCCGATTGGTAATGTTCGGCCACCTCGGCTTCAATCGCAGGTTGCCCAGCCTGTTGCGCGCCTTGGCGGAGATGCCGGAGCGGGACGCCTTCCGCTTGGACATCTACGGCCAGATCGAGGACGAGGCGGAAGCGAGGCGCTTGACCGCGTCCCTCGGGCTCGGGCGCTTGGTCGAGGCGCACGGTTTCGTCCCCCAGCAGGATCTGGATCGCGGGATCGCGCGGGCGCACCTCGCGGTGAACCTCCGCTACCCGAGCATGGGCGAAGCGTCGGCCAGCCAGTTGCGGACCTGGGCGCTCGGGCTCCCTTCCCTCGTGACCCGCACCGGCTGGTACGCCACCCTGCCCGAGGACGCCGTGTTCTTCGTGGAGCCGGAGGATGAGATCGGCGGCATCAAACGGCACTTGGCCCGGCTCCTCACCCGGCCCGGAGCCTTCGAAGCGGCGGGCCGGCGCGGCCGCGCCCTGGTCGCCTCGCGGCACTCGCCCGAGCGTTACGCGGAAGGTTTGGTGGAGATCGCCCGCCAAGCCCCGATGCAGCACGGGCGCCGGGCGGCGGTGGACTTGGCCCACGCCAGCAGCCGGGCCTTGGCGGGTATGGTCGGCATGGAAGGTTTGCAACGCGCGGCGCCCGGCGTCGCTGAGGAGATAACGCTGCTCACGCGGCCAGCGCCGCCGCGCTGACACCCCGCACGGCGACGGATCGCCACCGCACGCGTTGCAGCACCCGACGCATCGGCGCCGAAGCCGATCCCAAGAGGCATCGCCCATGAGCTGGTCTTTCCCCATCGGCACCGTGAAGGGCACGGTGATCCGCATCCACCTCACCTTCGTTCTTTTCCTGGTTTGGATCGGTTTGTCGCACTACACCCAAGGCGGGCAGCGCGCGGCCTTCGAAGGCGTGCTGTTCATCTCCTTGCTGTTCCTCTGCGTGTTGCTGCACGAGTTCGGACACGTCTTCGCCGCCCGGCGCTACGGCGTTCAGACGCCAGACATCACCCTGCTGCCCATCGGCGGCGTGGCGCGGCTGGAGCGCATCCCCGAGAAGCCTGCGGAAGAGCTGGTGGTGGCGCTGGCGGGTCCGGCCGTGAACGTCGTAATCGCCGCGCTGCTGTTCCTCGTGCTCGGCGGGTTCCCGTCTATGGATGACGGGGCGCAGGTGCAGAACCCGGGCGTGGGCATGCTGGAGCGCCTCGCCTGGGTGAACATCACCCTGGTGGTGTTCAACCTGATCCCTGCGTTCCCGATGGATGGCGGGCGCGTGCTGCGGGCGCTGCTCGCCGCCCGGCTCGGCTACGCACGCGGCACGCGGATCGCGGCCGGCGTCGGGCAAGGAGTGGCCTTCGCGCTGGGATTGCTGGGGCTGTTCGGGAATCCCTTGCTGATTTTCATTGCGCTGTTCGTCTACATGGGCGCTGCGGCCGAGGCGAGCGCGGCGCAGATGCGCGACGCCGGCCGTGGCATGATCGCGTCCGATGCCGCCGAAACGCGCTTCGAGAGCTTGTCCACCGCCGCCACGGTCGAGGATGCGGTGGAGTGCCTGCTCCGCACCTCGCAGCACGACTTCCCCGTGGTGGACGGCGGCGGGGGGCTGCGCGGCGTGGTCACGCGCGACGACATGATCCGGGCGCTGCGCGAACACGGGCCGGACACCCCGGTGCTGGAGGTGATGCGCCACGGCGTGCCGGTGCTGCACCACCGCCAGCCGCTCGACGAGGCGCTGCGGGTAATGCAGGAGGGTCGACACCCGGCGGTGGGCATCGTGGATGCCGCTGGCAGGCTGGTCGGCTTGATCACGCCGGAGAACGTGGGCGAATTGATGATGGTGCAGGCCGCCCGCCCGCCCCGGCAGCCGCCGATGAGCCCTTGGGGGCCGGGCCGGGTGCGCGACGCGCCTTCGTCGTGACGCGCCGGGCCGCCGTGCGGCGGGACTGGAATCGAAGGGGCTGCGGCACGATCTTCCGGGCGTCATGATGTACCTCCTCGCCCTCGTCCTTCCACCCCTGGCCCTCCTGTTGGCCGGCCGCCCCTTCCAGGCGGTGTTCAACGGCCTGCTTTGGGTGCTCGGCCTCGTCTTGATGATCCTCCCGTTCCTGGCGGGGCTGCCGTTCCTCGGAGTGGCCGTCCTGTGGGCGCTGGTGGCGGTCCACAACCGCAAGCAGGAATCGCGCGACCGCCGCTTGGTGGACGATGCGGTGCAGCGCGACCGGGCGCAACGGATCGGCTGACCCGGAAGCCACACGCGCCATGGCGAAATGGCTCTGGACCGCGGGCACCGCGCTGGTGGCGCTCGGCCTCGCCGCGCACATTTTCGGCTGGGACGCGCTGCTCTGGATTCCGGTCGCCGCGGTGGAGACCGTCCGGGAGAACCCCGAAACCTACGGAGTCGTCGCCCTCGGCCTCCTCCTCATGGTGCTGGCGCGCCTGATGGGCAGGCGCCATTGAACGGCGATCGCTTCGGGTGGAAACACCCGAAGCGTGGATCGTCGGGCCGATCCGCCTAGCGCCACAGCCGGGTTCCACCCGGCGGAGATGTGGGCCCGCGATCCGCTCCGTACCGTTCCCGCATCCCGGCGCGTCCGCGACAGGGAAGTTCGCGTCGCCGGCCACCTCGGTCGACCGCGAGCCGTTCTCCGCGCCCTGTGACCGTCGACGGCCCCAATAGAGCCCCCTGATGCGACGGCACGGCTCCTCGCCGCGCAGTCCGGCGTGTCTCGTAGCTTTGTCCAAGCCGCGCGTTCAGCGCGCCGCGTCGCCGCCCTCGGTGCGCGCGGCGCAGCGCGCCAGCATCGGTTGTCGCATTGGTTAGCCGACAGCCACGGGTGGCACCATGCCTCCGCCAGCGGCGTTGCCACGCGCATCGGTCGCGGCCGTGGCTCCCGCTAAGCGCCCGAACACCGCGCCGTTGATGAGGCCCGAGCCGCCGGGGTAGTTGAAGTAGAAGATGCCGCCCACCAGCTCCCCGCAGGCGTAGAGGCCCGGGATCGGCGCTTGGTCGGCGTCGAGCACCCGCGCTTCGGTGTCGATGCGCAGCCCGCCGAAGGTGAAGGTGATGCCGCAGCCCACTTGGTAGGCCTCGAAGGGCGGGTCGTCGATCGTGTTCGCCCAGTTGCTTTTGTTGACCGCCAACCCCTCCGTGCGACGCCCGTCTTTCACGTTCGGGTCGAAGGGGATGTCGGTGCGGACGGCGGCGTTGTAGCGCCGGATCTCGGCGAGGAACGCGGCGCCGTCCACGCCTTCCAGCTTCTCCGCGAGTTCCTCCAGGGTGTCGGCCCTGACCTTGGTCACCTGCCGGATGCGGTACTCGTCGCGCAGCACGTGCGCCACCTTCCGGTCGAACACCTGCCACGCGAAGTTGCCGGGCTGCTCCAGCACCACGCGGCCATACTTGGCGTAGGTGTAGTTGCGGAAGTCGGCGCCCTCGTCGAGGAAGCGGCGGCCGTCGGCGTTGATGAGCACGCTCCAGGGATAGGAGTGCTTCTGGAAGGCATCGCCCACCGCCAAGTCGCCGTACTCCGGCGCGTTGAAGTCCCACTGCACCGCGTGGCAGCCGGACCAGTTGCCGAAGGGGCTGGCGCCGATCTCCAGCGCCATCTTTATGCCGTCGCCGGTGTTGAAGCGGGTGCCGCGCACCTTGGCCAGCTCCCAGCCCGGCCCGAGGTAGCGCGTGCGCATCTCCGCGTCGCCCTGGAAACCGCCAGCGGCGAGCACCACGGCGGGCGCGCGCAATTCGTACAAACGCCCCGCGTCCCTGACCTGCACACCGTAGATTTTGAAGCCGTCGTGGAGCAGGCGCGTGGCGCGGCTGCCGTAGCGGACCTCGATGCCTTCCCTGCGCGCCGCCGCCGTTTCCGCTTCGACCAAGCCGGGGCCGCCGCCCCACGCCTCCACAGTCAGTCCGCCCCAGAACTTGAACTTGCCGCCCACCTTGAAGGCCTGCCGGCCCCAGATCGGCTGGAAGCGCACGCCCTTGCCACGGAGCCACCGCATGGTGTCGAAAGAGCGCCGGACCAGGATTTCACACAGTTCGGGATCGGTGCGGTTCCGGGTGACGCGGAACATGTCGTCGAAAAACTGGTCCTCGGTGTAGGTGCCGAAATCGCTGCCGGCGACCTCCGCGTCGGTCAGGTCCGGCATGATCTCGCGGAGATCCTCGACGCCGCGGTAGGCGAAGCGGATGGCGCCCGCTGTGAAGCGGGTGTTGCCGCCGGACTCCGGCTCCGGCGCACGCTCCAGCACAACCACGCGCGCGCCCGGTTCCCGCGCCGAAAGGGCGGCGCAGAACGCGGCGTTGCCGCCACCCACCACGACGACGTCGAACTCGCCGCCGCTGCTTGTCGCGCCGTCCGGCATCCGCGTCCCCTCCGATGCTTCGTCGGGCCAGATGTAGGACGGCCTCGCCGTCCGGGGAACCTCAGTGGACCGCGTCCTTCGGCGTCGTCCTCAGAAGCGCGGACGGCAACGGCCGGCGGATCGCTCCGCCGGCCGTCCCTCGCCGCCCTATCCGCCGCGGTTCAGGGGCTCGGGTCTCGCCCCTTCGCTCCCGTGTTGTTTCCCGTGTTGTTGGCGCCGAGGTTGCGGTCGGCCGCCGTGCCCGGCGGGTTGCGCGGCGTGCCGTCCTCGTTCTCCGGGTGGGCCCCGCTGATGTTGGTGCCTGCCACTTGATCCACGCCGCGGCTCAGCTTGGTGCCCGGCGGGTTGCCCGGCGTGCCGTCCGGCGCGCTCGAACCCATGCCGGTGTCCGCCGCCGAGCGATGCTCATTACCCGGATAGGCGCCGCTGGTGTTAGTGCCGGCGACTTGGTCCATGCCCCTCGACGCCATGGTGCCCGGCGGGTTGCCCGGCGTGCCATCCGGGCCGCTCGACCCCGTGCTAGTGGTCACTGGAGGCTCGCCCGCCCTGAGCACCGTCCGGGTGCCCGTGACGCCCGCGGCTGCAGCGCCCGCGCCAGTCCCGGCTGTGTCGACGCCGAGGCCCGCGCCGGTGGTGGTCCCGGTGGCGGCGTAAGGGCCGGCGTTCTCGTCGTAGCGATTCCAACCGCTTTCACGGTAGCTCGTGCCGCGCGTCTCTGTGTCCACGGCGTTGTGCCGCGCCATGATGGCTTCCGCCTCGGCGACACGGCTCTCGTCCGTGCGCACGGTGACGAGGTTGCCGCCGCGGCGCACGCCTTCCGCGTAGACGTTGGCGTGCTCCTCGCCGATGCCGGCCTGGGTCAGCCCACCGAGCAGGCCGCCCGCCGCCGCGCCGGCGCCCGCGCCGGTCAGCGCAGCCACCAACCAACCGGCGGCGACGATGGGGCCGAGGCCGGGAATGGCCAGGGCGCCGATACCGGCGAGCAGGCCGGCGCCGCCGCCAACGATGGTGCCGAGCGTGGCGCCGGTGCCGGCACCGGTACCGGCGCCCGTTTCGCCGGCTCCGTTGGTATCAGCCGCAGAAGCGTCGTCGCCTTCCGGCCGGTTGGCGATGAGGCTCACGTCGTCATGCGAAAACCCGGCCGCCTCCAAGTCGCGTACGGCGGCGGCGGCGTCGGAGTAACTGTCGAAGAGGCGCGCCACTGTTCTGCTGTTCATCGGAATCCTCCGTTCATGATCCATGCGGGCGCGCCGAGGCGACCCGGGCGGGGCCGGGGTCCGCCACGCGCGCCGGAGCGGCCGGCCTCAGCGGCTGGTGACGGCGCCCGTGAAGTCGAGTGCGACGCCCACCTGTTGGCCGTTGCGCATGCCGCGGCCGCGCCAGATGCCCTGGTCGTCCTTCTGCAACTCGGTCACGTTGCTGAAGCCGGCCGCTTCGATGCGGCTGCGCGCTTGCCCTTCGGTGAAGCTGTTGGCGCCGGGCTGGGGCGTGGCGGCGGTGCGGGTGCCGTCGTCGATCCTCACCGCGCTCTGGCCGCCCTCCGTGGAGGGGCCGGCGGTGGTCGCGCCGCTGCGGTCGGTGGCCGTGCCGGGTGCCATGGTGGCGCGGTCGGTGGTTCCGACGGCGCGGTCGTTCGGCGCGGGTGCCGGCGCCACCGGGTTGGTGCTGTTCTGCATTGTAGCGGCGGGCGGGTTGCGGTCGGGCGCGGCCGGGGACGTCTGCGCCAGCGCGGGGGCCGAAACGGCGGTGGCGCCGAGCAGCGCCAAGCCGAACATGGTCGTGCGCATCGGGGGGTCGTTCCTCTCTGTGTGCGGCGGCCACGGCTCGGGCCGGACCGCCATGCCATCGATAACGAATCGTCCCGCTGGACGTTCCGTCAGGAACGGTCGCTCTCGAAGGTGTCGCAAGCCCGGATGTCGCCGGACGCCAGCCCGGCGCGGAACCAGCGCACGCGCTGGGCGGAGCTGCCGTGGGTGAAACTCTCGGGCACCACTTCGCCCCGCGCGCGCCGTTGCAGCCGGTCGTCGCCCACCGCCGCGGCCGCGTTCATCCCCTCTTCGATGTCGCCGCGCTCCAGGATGCCCCGCGCCTCGTGCGCGCGCCGCGCCCACACCCCGGCGAAACAGTCGGCCTGGAGTTCCAGCCGGACCGACAGCGCGTTGCCCTGCGCTTCCCCGGCGCGCGCGCGCATCTCCCCCACCCGCTGCGCGATGCCGAGTTCCGCCTGCACGTGGTGCCCTACCTCGTGGGCGATGACGTAGGCCTGCGCGAAGTCGCCGGAGGCGCCGAGCTGCCGCTCCATGTCACGGAAAAAGGCCAAGTCTATGTAGATCTGCTGGTCGGCCGGGCAGTAGAACGGGCCCACGGCCGAGCCCGCGATGCCGCAGGCCGAGCGCACCCCGCCGCTGAACAGCACCAGCCGCGGCGGGTCGTAGCGCCGCCCGTTCTCCCGGAACACCGCCGTCCAAACGTCCTCCGTGGAAGCGAGCACGCGGCCCACGAACCGCCGCGCTTCGTCCGATCCGCCTTGCTGCTCGGGCGCGTGGCGCGCTTCGGGCGCGCCCTGGGGCGGCGCGACCGGGCCGCCGCCGTCGAGGATCGCGCGGGGGTCCACGCCCATGAGCAGGGCCAGCACCACCAGCACCACCGTACCGATGCCGCCCCCGGCGACGCCGATCGGCAAACCTCCGAGGCTACGCCGGTCCTCGACGTTCGAGCTTTCGCGCTCCCCTTCCAGACGCATGGAACCGTCCTTTCACGTCCCGGTGCCGGCCGGCGTTCCGGCCCCGCACAGGACCATAAGCCGGCTACGGCGCCCCGGGTTCCTCCCCCGCGGCGGCGGCCGGGACCGCCTCGCGCACGGCGCCCGACGCGCGCAGCCGCTCCAGCGCTTCGGCGCCGAGCAGCGGTTCCAGCACGGCGGCGTTGTGCTCCCCGAGGCGGGGCGCCGGGCGCGCGAGCACCCCCGGGGTGGCCGAAAGGCGGGGCACCGCGCCGTGCATGGGCAACCAACCGCCGGGCATCTCCGCGTCCGGCACCTCGACCAGCGCCTCGCGCTCCGCGACGTAACGGTCGGCGTCGAGCCGGGCCGCGTCCATGATCGGGCCGATGGTCACGCCGGCCCGGTCGAAATGCGCCAAGTTGCCTTCGAGGCTCCGCGCACCGATGAAGCCGCCGATGATCGCGTCCAGCTCCTCCACGTGCAGCAGCCGATCGGCGTTGGCGCGGAAGCGCGGGTCGGCGGCGAGTTCCGGCCGGCCGATGGCGGCGAAGAGCTTCTCCGTCATGCCCTGCGTGGAGGCGGACAGGCACACCCAGGCGCCGTCGGCGGTGCGGTAGGCGTTGCGCGGCACCGAGTTGGTGGAGCGGCTGCCGGTGCGCGGCTTCACCTGCCCGGTCAGCCGCCAATTCGCCATCTGCGGCTCCATCATTGTGAAGATCGGGTCGAACAAGGACAGGTCGATCACCTGCCCGCCGCCTCCGTTCTCCGCGTGCCGCAACGCGATCATCGCCGCCGCGGCGCCGTAAAGGCCGGCGTAACCGTCCGCCATGTACATGGGCGGCAGCACCGGCTCGCGGTCGGCGAAGCCGTTCTGCGCCGCGAAGCCGGAGTAGCCTTCGACCAGGGTGCCGAAGCCCGGCTTGTGCCGGAACGGCCCGTCCTGCCCCCAGCCGCTGACGCGCACGACGACGAGGTCCGGATTCGCTTCCAGCAGCGCGGCGGGGTCGAGGCCCATCGCCTCCAGCACGCCGGGCCGGAAGCTTTCCACCAGCATCGCCGCATCCCGCGCCAAACGCCGCACCACGCCGGCGCCGTCCGCGCTCCGGAGGTCGAGGCACACGCCCAGCTTGTTCCGCGCCAGCGCCTTCCAGGTGGTGGACACGCCGCGGGTGCGCCACGCGCGGAGCGTGTCGCCTTCCGGCGGCTCCACCTTGACCACCTCCGCCCCGTGGTCGGCCAACACCTTGGTCAGCACGTTGCCGGCGACGAGGCGCGACAGGTCCACCACGCGCAGCCCGTGCAGCGCGCCGGTGGCGGCCGGGTCGAAGCGCTTGCGGTGGAGTCCGACGGCGGCGCTCATTCGGCGCGGATGCCCGCCGCCTGCGCCACCTCGCGCCAACGGGCGAGTTCTTCCCGGAGCAGCGCCGGGAACTCCTCCGGCCCGCCCCGCGCAGGGCGGGCGCCCTCGGCGTCGTAGACGCGCGCCAACTCCGGATCGGCGAGGGCGGCGTTCGCCGCGGCGTGGATCGCGGCCCGCGCCTCCGGCGGCAGCCCGCGCGGCGCCAGCAGGCCCCACCAGATGGACGCTTCGTAGTCTAGCCCCTGTTCGCGCGCGGTGGGCACGTCGCCGACGTTCGGCGGCAGGCCGCCGCCCGGCGAGGTGGCGGCGATCACCCGCACCCTGCCTTCGCGGATGGCGGCCGACGCGCTGGCGACGGTGGTTATCATGACGCGGATGTTGCCCGCGACCAGGTCCGTCACCGCCGGCGCCGTGCCGCGGTAGGGCACCGGCGTCATGCGGACGCCCGCGCGCAGGCAGAAGTACTCGGTGACGAAGTGGTTGATGCCGCCCGCGCCGGAGGTGCCGTAGTCGAGCCCGCCCGGCGTCTCCCGCGCGAGGCGCACGAGGTCCGGGAGGTTCCGCGCCGGCAAGTCTGGGTGGACCATGACGAAGAAGGGCGCGCGCGCCAGCAACGCCACCGCGTCGAAGCTGGACAGCGCGTCCCACGGCGTGCGCTGCGACACGGCCGAGGTGGCGAAGGAGGAGGACGTCACCATCAGCGTGTGGCCGTCGGCCGGCGCCTGCGCCACCTGCGCCGCGCCGATGGCGCCGCCGGCGCCGGGCCGGTTCTCGACCACGAAGGGCTGGCCGGTGCGGGCTTGCAGCCGTTCGGCGAGCGGCCGCGCCACCACGTCGTTGGAGCCGCCCGGCGGGAAGGGCACGACGAGCCGCACCGGGCGGGACGGCCAAGGCGTCGCCGCCGCTGGTTGCGCCCGCGCGGCGGCCGTTGAAGCCGCCAACGCCGCCCCGAAGACGGCACGCCGCCCGACCCGCCCTCCCGCCGCTGCCCGCATCCGTCCCGCTCCCCCGGCCGCGCCATTGTGGTTCCGCGCGCCGCTCCGGCAGCGTCGCACGCCGCCCAGCTTGGGCAAGGCCCGGCGCCTCGGTGGCGCTTCGGTTCGGGGTTCGGCCTTCGACCTGTTCCGTCCCCCGCCGGCCCGGCCATCGGGCGGAAGCGCACTTTTGTCGCTTTCGGACAAATACCCCTCCCCCGCGCACGGGGGCCGGATGGCTGTGCGCGTCGCGGCCACGCTGCGCCGGGCGCTCCTCCGGGACGGGGAACGACGGCCCGCGCCGGCTTCCGCGGGTTCCGTCATCGATCGCGGCCGGGTTTCGCCGCTTTCGGACAAATCTTCATCTGTGCCGCGGCCCGGCGCCCGGCGCTCCGGCGTGATGCCCGCCCGCGACGGCACCACGGGCGGCAGCGGCTTCTGCGACTTTCGGACAAAACCGCTCCCTCGCGCGGCGGGGTGGGATGGGGAGTTGCGTGGGGCACGAAAGGAATCTAGGAATATTAGCTTATATGGCGCGCGCTGTCCAGGCGCGTAGGCGGCGGGTGGTGCCTCAGTCTGGCCTCCAAGTCGTCCAGCCAAGGACCGCATACGATCGATACTATTGAAAAAGTTTGGGTGGCGATCCCGGGTCACGGAAAGAACGAGTAGGCGCACTCAGTCGAACTTCCCCTTCGCGCGGAGGGCTCGGCATGAAGCATCATTGCGCCATGACGCCCTTTCCGTGCTGGAAACCGACTTTTTCGACACAACCCGCCTAACGCGGACATCCGAACCGAGACACCGCCAGCGCCCCATGCCGCTTGACTGGGACGGGAACGGGCCGTATCGCACCGCGCCTTGGGGGCGCGTAGCTCAGCGGGAGAGCATTCGCTTCACACGCGAAGGGTCGCAGGTTCAATCCCTGCCGCGCCCACCATCCATACAGCTTGAAAACTCGCGGGTCGGTCACTGGCGTGCCCGCCGGTTCCTTCACACGCCCCGCGCCGTCGCGTGCGGCGCCAGCCAGCCCATGCTCGCGTCCGGCTCCGCGTCCGTGCTCGGCAGGTAGGGCTTCACGTCGAGCAGCGGCGTGCCGTCCGCGCAATCGAGGAAGCGGACCAGCAGCGCGCCCTCCCCGTCCCGCCCGTCGAAGGCGACCACCGACAACCCGATCGGGTTGGGCCGCGCCGGCCCACGCGTGGCGAAGACGCCGCGCCGCGCCGGGTCGAAGGGCGGGCGGAACAGGAGGCGCGCGGGGCCGGCCTCGTGCAGCCAGTACAGCAGGATCAGGTGCGAGAAGCCGTCGACTCCCTCCAGCCCGGGCAGGAATTCCGGGTGCAGCAGGACGCGGCAGACCGGAGCGGGATCGGGCTGGCGCCCGTTGCGCGGGCACTCGGCCGGCGTCGCCCAGGGCGTGCGGATGGTCCCGATCGGGCGCAATTCCATCCTCATCCCTGCGGCACCCTGACCGCGCCGCTCCCGACCAAAGCCGCGATCTCGTCCTCGGCGTAGCCGGCTTCGCGCAACGCCTCCTCGCCGTGCTCGCCCAGCCGCGGAGCGGGCCGCGGTGGCTCGGCGCCGGCCGCCGCGGCGGAGAAGCGCGCGGCGGGCGCCATGCGGACGAGCCGGCCTTCGGTCGGGTGCTCCTCCGCCGCGAAGAAGCCGGAAGCCGCGAGGTGCGGGTCTTCCGCGATGCTTTCCAGCGTGTGCACCGGCGCGACCGGCAGGTCGGCCTCCTCCAAAATGCCGACCCACTCCGCCGTGGTCCGCCCGGCGAAGACGCGCTCCAGCATGGCGAGGATGGCGTCGATACTCTCCGTGCGCGTGGCGTGCGAGGCGAAGCGCGGGTCCTCCGACACGAGGTCCGGCAGCCCCGCCGCCGCGCAGAAGCTCCGCCATTGCCGGTCGTTGTAGATCATGGTGCAGACGTGGCCGTCCCGCGTCCGGTAGGGCCGCCGCCCCGGCGACAGCAGCCGCGCGTAGCCGCCCGCGTCCAAGGGCGGATCGAAGACGCGCCCGCCGAGGTGGTCGCCCAGCACGAAGCCCGCCATGGTCTCGAACATCGGCACCTCGACCCGCTGCCCCTCGCCCGTGCGCTCCCGGTGCAGCAGGGCCGCGTTGATCGCGCCGACGGCGGCCAAGCCGGTGATCCGGTCCGCCATCGCCAGCGGCACGTAGCGCGGCTCCGCCCCGCCCCCTTCCCCGCGCCCGTTGAGCGAGGCGATGCCGGTGGCGCCTTGCATCAGGTCGTCGTAGGCGGGCTGGGCGGCGTAGGGCCCGTCCTGGCCGTAGCCGAGCACGCTGGCGTATACGATCCCGGGATTGGCCGCGCGCACCGCGTCGTGGTCCAGCCCCAAGCGCTCCATCGCGCGTGGCCGGATGTTCGTCACCAGCACGTCGGCGCGCCGCGCCAAGCGCAGCAGCGCGTCCCGCCCCCCAGGCGTCTTCAGGTCCAAGGCGATCGAGCGCTTGCCGCGGTTCACCGTCAGGAACATGCAGCCCATGCCTTGGTGGCGCGCCGGGCCGATCAGCCGCACGACGTCTCCTTCGGGCGCCTCCACCTTCAGCACATCGGCGCCCATCTCGGCGAGGATCTGCGTGCAGTACGGACCGACCAGCACCGTCGTCAGGTCCAGCACCCGCACGCCGGCGAGCGGCCCGGCCATGTTCCTCCCCCTGCTCACCCTGCGGCGCACGCCGCGGCTTCGGCATCAGGGTTGAGCACGTCCGGGCAAGGCGCGCACCCCTGCTCATCGGTGCCGGCGCACACACAACCTTAGGTAGAGCGCGCTTCAGCTCGTTGCAATAACGATATTGTGTCCGAGATTTAAGCCCGTTCACGCTGATCCTGCTTGCGCGAGCATGTTCCAAAAAGCGATTTTATTCCCGAGAAAGACAACCCAGAGGTTCAGCCATGCTCCAGCTCCTCGGCAGCACGTCCTTCCTCCCTTCCTGCATCCTGGCCGGGGTGGGGCTCATGTTCGTGGTTCTCGTCGTCGCTTTGCCGGCGGCGCACGCGCTCGCCCTGATCGCCGGAACCGCCGTGGCGGCCGGGCTCGTGGTGGCGCGGCTCCGCCGGGAGACTGCGGCGAGCCGGCCGGTGGAGCATCGCGTGCGGGCGAAGGCTTGACGTGCCCCACCTCTTACCCCGCACCGGAACGGGTCCATCGCGTCGGATCGCGCATGGGCACGCCACGGCGCGCGCCGGCACCGTGCGCCCGGCCGTGGAACGGTCGCTGTCGTAGCGCGGGCGGATAGAACCCGCGGAGACACCGCGCCGTTGTGTGGCATCCAACCAAGACAGGTAGGATGGCCGCGATGTTCCTCCGCGTAGACAAGCTGCAAACCGAACTGCCGGCCCCCAAGAAGCGCGACCCCAACGCCGCCGCGGCGTTGCAGGAGTTGCTCGGAGGGAAGTACGGCGAGATGTCCACGCTCGGGAACTACATGTTCCAGAGCTTCAATTTCCGCTCTAAGTCGAAGCTGCGGCCCTTCTACAGCCTCGTCGCTGCCATCACCGCGGAGGAGCTGGGCCACGTCGAACTGGTCAGCAACGGCGTCGCCATGCTGGCCAACGGTCCGGACTCCGAGGGCGACGAGACCGGCGGCGCGGACATCTCCGGCGCGCCCATGGAGGAGATGAAGAACACCGCCCTCCCCGCTGGCTTCCTGTCGCACGCCGGCGGCGCGGTGCCGATCGACTCCAACGGCTTGTCGTGGAACAAGGATTTCGTCACCACGACCGGCAACGTCGTCGTGGACCTGTTGCACAACTTCCACCTCGAATGCGGCGCGCGCCTGCACAAGCTGCGCGTGTACGAGACGCTGTCGGACCCGACCGGGCGCGAGGTGTGCGGCTACCTGCTGGTGCGCGGCTCCGTCCACGCCCACGCCTACGCCCTGGCGATCAAGCAGATCACCGGCGCCGACATCACCAAGGTCCTGCCCACGCCGAACATCCCGCTTGGCAAGATACCCGAATGCCAGAAGTACCTGGACGAGGGCTCGCACCGGCGCCTCTACCGCTTCAGCCCGGACGACTACCGCGAGATGGCCGGCATCTGGGGCAACGGCGAAACGGCGCTGCCGGGCGACCCGCCCGGCGAATTGGAGGTGGTGGACGGCATGCCCGAGGGCGGCAAGATCCACGACCTCACCGGCACGGCCTCGGCCTTCACGCCGGACTACGCGCCGGAGGAGATGTTCGAGGTGGCGACCAAGCTCTACAAGATGTCGCGCTGAGGGCCGGCCGCGGAAGGCGCCGCTCCGGCGACGGACGGCGCCTTCCCGGCACTCGCCCCGGCGGGCGGTTCCGCCGAGGGGTTGGCCACGTCGGCTGCGGAACCATATCGGGTTCGCACCCCCGAAAGCGATCCGATGCCCCCGGCCTTGGCCCACGCCCTCATCGCCGCACGCCTGCCCGCCCGCCGCGACCCCGAACGCCCACCAACCCGCGTTCCGGACGAAGCGATGCGCGACGCGATGCGGGCCACGCTGGTGGCGCGGCCGCCCGGCCGGCTGTGGGTCTTCGCCTACGGTTCGCTGATGTGGGACCGCGGCGCCGTGCCCCACGACCTCGCGCTCAACGGCCGCCTGCGGGGCTTCGCGCGCCGCTACTGCCTCCGTGACGAGCACGACCGCGGGACGCCGGAAGCGCCTTCGCTCACCCTCGGCATCGAGCCCGCCCCCGGCGAGGCGTGCGACGGCGTGCTGTTCCGCTTGCCCGAAGCCGAGGAGGACGCGGCGCTTTGGAAGGTCTGGCGGCACGAGATGCCGTCCGGCTTCTACGTCGCCCAGTGGGTGGACGTCGCCGCCGCGGCGGACGGGGACGGCGGATGCCGCGCCCTCACCTTCGTGGCAGACCCCGGCCACCCACTCTACGCCGGCCGCGTCCCGGAAGCCGAGGTGGCGGACGTTTTGGCCCGCGGCGTCGGCCCGCAGGGGACGGCGGCCGCCTACCTGCTGGAGACCGCCGAAGCGCTCCGCCGCGAGGGCACGCCGGACCCTTTGCTGGAGCGGCTGTCGGGAGCGGTCGGCGCGCGGCTGGCGGGTTAGCCGCCGCGGCTGCCGACCGCGGCCCTCCTCACCGCTGCAACGCCTGCACGATCTCCTGCGTCACCTTCTTGGCGTCGCCGAAGAGCATCATGGTGTTCGGCCGGAAGAACAGCTCGTTGTCCACGCCGGCGTAGCCGCTCGACATGCCGCGCTTGACGAAGAACACCGTCTTCGCCCGCTCCACGTCTAGGATCGGCATGCCGTAGATCGGGCTGGCCTTGTCGGTCTTGGCGGCGGGGTTGGTCACGTCGTTGGCGCCGATCACGTAGGCCACGTCGGCCTCCGCGAACTCCGGGTTGATCTCCTCCAGCTCCTTGACGTCGTCGTAGGGCACGTTGGCCTCGGCGAGCAGCACGTTCATGTGGCCCGGCATGCGGCCGGCGACCGGGTGGATGGCGTACTCCACCTGCGCGCCCTCTTTCTTGAGGAGGTCGCCCATCTCCCGCAGCACCTGCTGCGCCTGCGCCACCGCCATTCCGTAGCCGGGCACGACGATGATCTTGCCGGCGTTCTTCATGATGTAAGCGGCGTCCTCGGGGCTGCCGGCCTTCACCGGCCCCTTGTCGGCCGCCCCCGCCCCGCCGGCCGCGGCCGCCGAGCTGTCCGTGCCGAAGCCGCCCAGCAGCACGTTGATGATGGAGCGGTTCATCCCCTTGCACATGATGTAAGACAGGATCGCGCCGGACGCGCCGACCAGCGCGCCGGTCACGATCAGCAGCAGGTTCTGCAAGGTGAAGCCGATCCCCGCCGCCGCCCAGCCGGAATAGCTGTTGAGCATGGAGACCACGACCGGCATGTCCGCGCCGCCGATCGGGATGATGAGCAGGAAGCCGAGCGCGAAGGCGAGGATAGCGATGAACCAGAACAGCGCGTCCGAGCCGGTGGCCACGAACGCCACCACCAGCGCGACCAGCAGGACGCCGAGCGCCAGGTTCAGCCAGTGCTGACCCTTGAACAGGATCGGCGCGCCGCTCATCAGCGCCTGGAGCTTGGCGAAGGCGATCACCGAGCCGGAGAAGGTGACGGCGCCGATCGCGAGGCCCAGCGACATCTCGACCAGCGACCCGCCGTGGATGTGCCCGCGCGTGCCGATGCCGAAGCTCTCAGGCGCGTAGAAGGCCGCGGCGGCCACGAACACCGCCGCCATGCCGACCAGCGAGTGGAAGGCGGCAACGAGCTGCGGCAGCGCCGTCATCTGGATGCGCGTGGCGATGTAGGCGCCGACGCCGCCGCCGATGGCGAGCCCCAGCACGATCAGCCCGACGCCGCCGAAGTCGACGCCCGGCCGCAGCAGCGTCGCCACGATGGCGATCGCCATGCCGACCATGCCGTAGAGGTTGCCCTGCCGGCTGGTCTCGGGATGGGACAGGCCGCGCAGGGCCAGGATGAACAGGACCGCCGCGACGAGGTAGGCGAGCGTGGAGAAGGTGGCCCCCATCGCCTCAAGCCCTCTTCTTGCCGCTGAACATCGCCAGCATCCGCCGCGTGACGATGAAGCCGCCGAAGATGTTCACCGCGGCCAGCGCCGCGGCCAGGAAGCCGAAGGCCCGCGCCGCCAGGCTCTCGCCGAGCCCGGTCGCCAGGATGGCGCCCACCACGATCACGGAGGAGATGGCGTTGGTGACGCCCATCAGCGGCGAGTGCAGCGCCGGCGTCACGTTCCAGACCACGTAGTAGCCGACGAAGCAGGCCAGCAGGAAGATGGTCAGCAGGAACAGGAAGGGGTCGGCGGCCGCGACCGCGCCCTCGACAGACGGCGCGCTCCGGGCAGCGAGGTCCCGCGCCTGCTGCGCCAGGATCATCGCGTGTTCGGCGGCGCGCTGCGCCTGGTTGGCCAACTCGGTGGGATCCATACGTCTACGCTCTCCTCAAGCGGCCTTGGCTTGCTGCTGCAACGACGGGTGCACCACCTGCCCGCCGCGCGTCAGCATGACGCCGCGCACGATCTCGTCCTCCGGCGGCAGCTTCGGCGCGCCGGCCTCCTTGTCCCAGAACGTCGTCAGGAAGGTGAGCAGGTTCCGGGCGTAGAGCGCCGAGGACGCGGCGGGGATGCGCCCGGGCCAGTTGGTGTAGCCCAGGACGCGCACCCCGTTCGGCGTCGTCACCATCTCGCCCGGCTTGGTCATGGCGCAGTTGCCGCCCGCGTCGGCCGCGAGGTCCACGATCACCGAGCCCGGCTTCATGCTCTCGACCATCGGTTGCGACACCAGCGTCGGCGCCTTGCGGCCCTGCACCAGCGCGGTGCAGACCACGATGTCGAACTTCTTGATGGCGTCCGCCACCACCTCGGCCTGCTTGGCCAGGAAGGCGGCGCTCATCGGCTTGGCGTAGCCGCCCGCCGTCTGCGCGGCGCGGCTTTCCTCGTCCTCGTGGCCGATGAAGGCGGCGCCGAGCGACTTGATCTCCTCCTTGGCCGCCGGCCGCACATCCGTCGCGGAGACACGGCCGCCGAGCCGGCGCGCGGTGGCGATGGCCTGCAAGCCCGCCACGCCCGCGCCCATGACGAACACGTTCGCCGCCGGCACCGTGCCCGCCGCCGTCATCAGCATGGGGAAGCCGCGGTCGAAGGCGGCGGCGGCCTCGACCACCGCGCGGTAGCCCGCGAGGTTCGCCTGCGAGGAAAGGATGTCCATGGACTGCGCGCGCGTGATGCGCGGCAGCAGCTCCATGGAGCCGGCGTCCACGCCGCGCTCGGCGAAGGCGCCCGCGTGCTCCGTGCCGAGTTGGCCGAGCAGCAACGCCCCGCGCGGCAGCATCGCCAGCTCGTCCACCTCGCCCTCGCCGGCGGCGAGCGGCGCCCGCACCTTGAGCACGATGTCCGCGCCGTCCAGCGCCGCCTTCGCGTCGGGCGCGACCTCCGCGCCCGCCTCGGCGAAGGCCGCGTCGGTCACGCCCGCTTTCAGGCCGGCGCCGGCCTCCACCGCCACCGCCAGCCCGAGGGCCTTGTACTTCTTCACCGTCTCCGGCGTGGCCGCGACGCGAGTCTCGGCGGGCCGGCGCTCCTTCAGGACTGCCAGGCGCATTCGGTCTTCCCCTCTCCGGCGGCGGAAGATGCAGGCACATCCGCCGGGCGGCAAGCCGGCCGCGCCGGGTTTCAGCCCACCGCGACCGCCGGCGTGACCGGCACCCGCGCCTCGCGCAGCGCCGCCGCTTGCCGTTCCGCGACGGCCGTTTCGGAGAAGCCTTCGATCTGCTCCATGAACAACCGGTGCCAGTTCACCTTCGCTCGCAATCGGAGGAAGGCGCTGCCCAGCCCGATCGCCGCGCGGTCCATCAACGGGAATTCGCGCGGCACGCGCACGCCGCCGGTGCGCTTCAGCCCCTTGTGGACCTCGCCGGCGATCTTGCGGCCGTAGGCCGGGTCGTCCGTTTCCTGGATCGGCCGCACGCGGTCCTGGATCAGCGGCTCGTACAGGAAGCGCGCCCAGAGGTTCAGCACCTCCATCGTTTCGCGCTTCAGGCCCTTGAAGCCCCAGGACTCGTAGGCCGCCACCGCCTTGTCCTCGTCGCCGTCGCGCACCGACTCGAACAGCATGATGACGCCCGCGACGAAGTGCGGCGCGAAGACGCGGATGGTGCCGAAGTCGAGCAGGTTGATGCCGTGCCCGCCGCGCGTTCCCGCGTCCGGCCGCACCTGGTAGTTGCCGAGGTGCGGGTCGCCGTGGATGACGCCGTAATGGTAGAAGGGCGACCACCACGCGCGGAACAGCGCCTCGGCGTAAGCATTGCGCTCCTCTTGCGGCGGGTCCTCCTCCAGCCGGCGCAGCAGGGCGCGGCCGTCGAGCCACGTCATGGTCAGCAACCGACGCGTGCAAAGCTCCTCGATGGGTGACGGCACGCTCACGCCGGGCACCTCGGCCAGCATGATGCCGTAGAGGCGCATCTGCGACGCTTCGCGCAGGTAGTCCAGCTCCTCGCGCATCCGCTCGGCGATTTCGGCGTAGACCTCCTCGTGGTCGAGCGAGGTGTCCATGCGGCGGTAGAGGTTCATCGCCAGCTTGAGCTGGCGCAGGTCCGCCTCAAGAACGCTCGGCATGTCCGGATATTGCAGCTTGCACGCCACCTCGCGCCCGTCCGGCAAGGTGGCGCGATGGACTTGGCCGAGCGAAGCCGCCGCCGCCGCTTCCCGACCGAAGGTCTTGAAGCGACCCTCCCAGTTCGGCCCCAACTCGCCCGCCATGCGCCGGCGCACGAAGTTCCAGCCCATGGGCGGGGCGTTGGCCTGGAGCGCCGACAACTCCTGCGCGTACTCCTCCGGCAACGCGTCCGGCACGGTGGACAGGAACTGCGCCACCTTCATCAGCGGCCCCTTGAGCCCGCCCAGCACCGCCTTCAGGTCCTCCGCGTGCGCCGCCTTGTCCGTCCGCAGCCCGAGGAAGCGCTGCCCCGCCACGCGCGCGGCGATGCCGCCCACCGCGCCAGAGGTGCGCGCCATCCGGCGGATCTCGCCGAAGATCGTCGGCCCTTGCCGCTCAGACATCCGAGCGCTCGATCTCGTCGATGAAGCCAGCGATCACGTCCAGCCCGCGCTTCCAGAAGCCCGGGTCGGAGGCGTCCAGCCCGAACGGCGCCAGCAGCTCCTTGTGCCGCAGCGTGCCGCCCGCGCGCAGCAGGTCGAGGTACTTCCGTTCGAAATCCGGCACCGCGCCGTCGCTGTACACGCCGTACAGCGCGTTCACCAGGCAATCGCCGAAGGCGTAGGCGTAGACGTAGAACGGCGTGTGGACGAAGTGCGGGATGTAGGCCCAGTACACGCTGTAGTCCGGCGTGAACTCGAAGGCCGGGCCCAGGCTCTCGCGCTGCACCTCCATCCAGATCTCGCCGATGCGCTCGTGCGCGATCTCGCCCTTGCGCCGCTCGTCGTGCAGCTTCGCCTCGAACCGGTAGAAGGCGATCTGCCGCACCACCGTGTTCAGCATGTCCTCCACCTTGCCGGCCAGCATGGCCCGGCGGCGGCGCGCGTCCGTCTCAGCGTCCAGCAGCCCGCGGAAGGTCAGCATCTCGCCGAACACGCTCGCCGTCTCGGCCAGGGTCAACGGCGTGCCGCTCAGCAGGTAGCCCTGGCGGCCCGCCAGCACTTGGTGGACGCCGTGGCCCAGCTCGTGCGCCAGGGTCATCACGTCGCGCGGCTTGCCGTGGTAGTTCAGCAGCAGATACGGGTGCGCCGAGGGCACAGTCGGGTGCGCGAAGGCGCCGCTCGCCTTGCCCGGCCGCAACGCCGCGTCGATCCAGGGCTTGTCGAAGAACGGCTTCGCCACCGAGGCCAGCTCGCCCGAGAAGGCGGCGTAGCTCCCCATCACCCGCTCCACCGCCTCCGGCCAGGGGACGAGCTTGTCGTCCTCCTCCGGCAAGGGCGCGTTGCGGTCCCAGTGCTGGAGCTTCGGCAGCCCGAGCCACTTCGCCTTCATCGCGTAGTAGCGGTGCGACAGCCGCGGGAAGCCCTCGACGACGGCCGAGACCAGCGCGTCCACCACCTCGTCCTCCACCATGTTCGCGCGGTTGCGCGCGGAGGCCGGGCGCGGGTAGCGCCGCCAGGTGTCGATGATCTCCTTGTCCTTGGCGAGCGTGTTGGTGATGAGCGAGAACAGCCGCACGCGCTCCCCGAAGGCCTGCGACACGCCCTTGGCCGCCGCCTCGCGCACCGAGCGGTCGCGGTCGGTCAGGCGGTTCAGCGCCGCCGAGACCGTCAGCTCCTTGCCCCCCACCGGCACCGTCATGCCGGCCACCGTCTCGTCGAACAGGCGGTTCCAGGCGCTGCGGCCCGTCACCTCCTTCTCGTGCAGCAGCTTCTCCACCTCGTCGGAGAGCTGGTGCGGCCGGAACACGCGCAGGTCGCGCAGCCAGGGCCGCCACCGCTCCAGCGCGCCGCCGGAGAACTTCGCCTCCAGCTCGGCGTCCTCCAGCCGGTTCAGCTCCAGGGTGAAGAACAGCAGATGCGAGGAGATGGCCGTCACCCGCTCCTGCACCGTCTGGTAGAAGCGCCCGTTCGCCGAATCCTGCGCGTCGCCGGAGAACACGAGCTGGGCGTAGCTCATCGCCTTGCCCAGCCGCTCCTCGATCCGCTCGTACTCCGCGACGGCCGCCGCCAGCGCCGCGCCGTCCATGCCCCCCAGCTTGCCGGCGTGGCGCGCCGCGAAGTCCCTCGCCTCGGTTTCCGCCGCCTGGAGGTCGGACCCCAGCGCCTGGTCTTCCGGCGAGCGGTACAGGTCCCCCAGGTCCCAAACCGGCAGATCGGCCCCGCCCGGCGGCGCCCCGGCGTCGAGGGGCGAGCGGGGAACGGCGGCGGCGGCATTGCGCGCGGGCACGGGACGGGGCATGGCGGGACGGTCTTCGGTGCAATTGGAGCACCGGATATATGGCGGACGCGGACGGGGCCAACCCGTTGCGCCGCGGCAGGGAGGCGCGGACACGAGATGGCACGGGTGGAAACGCCCTGGAACAGCTTGCCCGCCATGCTGTTCGATCTGGCGCGGCAACGGCCCGGGAGGCCGATGCTGCGGTTTTGGCGCGACGGGGGCTGGCGCTCCGTCTCCTGGGCCGACTTCGCCCGCCGCACCGCCGCCGCGGCCGCCGGGCTGCGCGCGGCCGGCGTCTCGCCCGGCGACCGCGTGCTTCTGGTGAGCGAGAGCCGGCCGGAGTTCAACATCGCCGACGCCGCGCTGATGGCCATCGGCGCGGTCACGGTGCCGACCTACGGCACGAACCTGCCGGGCGACCACGCCCACGTCCTGCGCGACTCCGGCGCCCGCGCCGCCATCGTCTCCACCCCCGCCCTGGCCGAGAAGGTCCTGGCCGGCGCCGCCGACGCGAACGGGCTAGACCTGCTGGTCTGCATGGACGGCGACCCGCCCATGCCGCAAGGCACCCGCCTCGTCCGGTGGGCCGAACTGGAAGCGGCGCCGGGCGACCTGCCGATGCTGATGGCCGAGGCGGAGCAGATCCCCTCGGGGCGCCTCGCCTGCCTGATCTACACCTCCGGCACCGGCGGCTCGCCCAAAGGCGTGATGCTGCCGCACCGCGCCATGCTGGCGAACCGCGCCGGCCTCGCGGACGCCCTGGCGCGGCTCCCGGTCGAGGACACGCCCTACCTGTCCTTCCTGCCGCTGTCCCACTCCTACGAGCACACGGTCGGCTGCTTCCTCCTGCCGTCGATGGGCATGGAGGTGGTGTATTCGCGCGGCGCCGACCGCTTGGCGGCGGAGATGCAGGAGGTGCGCCCCACCATCCTGACGGCCGTGCCGCGCCTGTTCGAGGTGCTGCGGACGCGGATGCTGGCGCAGGTGGAGAAGGACGGCGGTCTGAAGCGCCGCCTGTTCGAGCGCGCGCTCGCCCTCGGCCTGCGGAAGCTGGACGGCCCGCCCCTCGGCCTCTTGGAACGCGCGCAGGACGCGGTGCTGGACCGCTTGGTGCGGAACAAGGTCCGCGCGCGCTTCGGCGGGCGGCTGGAGTGCATGGTGTCCGGCGGCGCCCGGCTCGATCCGGACCTGTCGGGCTTCTTCCTCGCCCTCGGCCTCCCCGTGCTGCAAGGCTACGGCCAGAGCGAGGCCGGGCCGGTCGTCAGCGTCAACCGTCCTTGGAGCAACCGCCGCCACACGGTGGGCGAGCCGCTGGGTGGCGTGGAAACCCGCATCGCGGAGGACGGCGAGATCCTGGTCCGCGGCGACCTGGTGATGGACGGCTATTGGAACGCTCCGGAGGCCACCGCACGCGCCTTGATCCCGCCAGGACCGGGCGAGACGCGGCCCTGGCTCCGCACCGGCGACGTCGGGCGGTTGGAGGAAGGCCGCCTGGTCGTCACCGACCGCAAGCGCGACTTCATCAAGACGCTGGGCGGCGACATGGTCAGCCCCGCCAAGATCGAGAGCCTGCTGATGGCCGAGCCCGAAATCGCCCAGGCGGTCGCCGCCGGCGAAGGCCAACCCGCGATCGTGGCCATCATCGTCCCCGCCGAGGGCATGGAAGCCGGGCTCGCCGACGCGGTGAAGCGCGTCAACGCCCGCCTGTCGCCCTTCGAGCGCGTCCGCCGCTGGCTGCCCGCGCCGCCCTTCTCGCTGGAGAACGGCCTGTTGACGCCGACCATGAAGGTGAAGCGGCGCTTGGTGATCGAGCGCTACGACCGCGAGATCGCGGCTCTGGGGCGCTGACGGCTTGGCGCCGGTTTGACAGCACCGGGCCTCAGCGCGGAGGCAACTGCCCGCGCCAGAACTGCCCGAGCCGGTCCTGCGGCGGTGTGCGCGGCAACTCCCCGCGCCAGAACTGCCCCAACCGGTCCTGCGGCGGGCTCGTCGGCCGGGCCGAGAACGGCGGCCGTCGCTCCACGGAGCCGCCTCCGTAGTGCCTGCGGGGACCCGAGAAGCGGTCGTATCCCCGGTAGTCGTATCCCCTGTAACGGCCGTAACCGCCGTAGTCGTAGCCGCCGTAGTAAGGCGATCCGTAATAGCCGGGCCCGCGGGGGTAGCCGCCGCCGTAGTACCCGGAGCCGCCGGTGTAGCCGCCGCTACAGCCCGCCAGGAGGGCCCCGAGCACCGCCCAAACCAGCGCGCGACGCGCGGCCTTCATCCATCCGACCCGTTCCATGTTCCGCGTCCCGTCGCTTCCCGTGCCAGCGGCTGTCCAAGGGCGCGCTCACGGCGCCGACCGCGCGGGCTGCAGGAGCAAACGACCCAGCCGCTGCTGCCGCTCGCCGCGCCAGCCCTCGACGCCGATCACAACCGCGTCGCCCGCCGCGGGCGCCGCGCGGTAGCTCCTGAACAGCCGGTCCCACCAGGGCAGGCAGAAGCCATAGCAACTGTCCGTCTCCGCCCGCACCTCCGAATGGTGCGTCCGGTGCATTTCGGGCGTCACCACCACCCAGCGCAGCCAGCGCTCCAGCCGCGGCGGCAGGCTGATGGCAGCGTGGTTGAACATGGCGGTGGCGTTCAGCACCACCTCGAACGCCAGCACGGCAACGGCGGGCGCCCCCAGCGCCACCACCGCCGCCATCTTCAGCCCCATGGAAAGCAGGATCTCCACCGGGTGGAAGCGCAGGCCCGTGGTGGCGTCCAATTCCGGGTCGGCGTGGTGGACCCGGTGCAACCGCCACAGCGCCGGTACCGCGTGCGTCCAGCGGTGCTGCCAGTAGATCAGCAGGTCGAGCAGCACCATGCTCGCCGGGATCGAAACCCAACCCGGCGCCGCGAGGGCGTGCCACAGCCCGATCCCCCGCGCCTCCGCCCAGAGCGCTGCGCCCACAGCGGCGGCCGGCACGGTGACTCGGACCAGCAAGGAGCCGAGCGCGGCTAGCCCGAGGTTCGGAAACCAGCGCCGCCGGCCCAGCGGCCCCCGCCGCCAGGGCAGCACCCGCTCCAGGACGAGCAGCAGCCCGAAGGCGGACAGGAAGACGCCGAAGCGAAGCAGGGGCTCGTTGGCCATCGCCCCCGAAATGGGGCTGCCCGTGACGGGCCGCCAGGGTGGCGCAACGGGGCCGGAAACGGGGGACGCGCGCGATCAGCCGGCGTCCGGGCCTTGGTTGCGCCGACCGCCCGGCCGCGACACGCCTTCCAGCGCCTCGCCCGCAATGGCGCCACCGGCTTCCCGCGCCAGGTCGCCGAGCGACAGGATGCCGACCAAGCGCCTGTCCCGGTTCAGCACCGGCACCCGCTGCACCTGCTGCACCGCCATGGAGGCCGCGGCGCTTTCGATGGTTTCGTCGGCGAAGACGTAGTGCGGCTCGCCCGACATCACCTCGCGCAGCTTGGTCCTGGACGGGTCCATGCCGGCCGCGGCCACGCGCAAGGCGATGTCGCGGTCCGTCACCATGCCGACGAGGCGGTCGCCCTCGCCCACCGGCAGGGCGCCCGTGTCCCGCTCCCGCATCAATCGCGCCGCCTGCTGCACCGTGTCATCAGGGCTGGCAAGCGCCACGTCCCGGCTCATGACGTCCGCCACCTTGCCGTCGCCGCCATGCCTCGCCGCCTTCGGCTCCGGCTGGCGGGGCGGCTGCTCCGCCGCCGCTTGCCGCGCGGCCTGCAACAGCATCGTGCCGCCCCGGGCCAGCGCCTCGAAGTACTCGCGCACGAAGCGCCGTTGCAGCTCCACCACGGCGCTCGGCCCGGTGCGGCGCAGCATCTCGTCGGCGAAGCGCATGTTGGTTTCCATCACTGCCTGCACGAGCCTGGACACCGCCTGCTGGGCTTCCTGGAAGTTGGCGGGGCTCGGAAGCGCGCCCGCCGGGCCCGCCGCGAGCGAACGCATGCCGGCGGCGGCCTGCTCGGCCAACCCGGCGAGCTCACGCCCGGCCTTCTCCGCCTCGCCCGCCGCGCCCTGGACCGAGCGGGCCTGCCCCGCCGCCGCGTCCCGCGCCGCTTCGCCCGCGGTGTCGGCCGCGACTTCAGTGCCGCCGACCGCTCGCCGCCCGGCGCCAACCGTCGCTTCGGTGCCGCGCTCGGCCGCCCCGCCGGCGCGCCGAGCGGTGTCGGCGGCGGCGGCGGTGCCCTCCCGCATCGCCTCG
>NZ_BAAAFZ010000077.1:36190-44947 GCF_039523795.1 Craurococcus roseus
CCCTCGCGGATCGCGGCGCCGGCGCGCTGGACGGCTTGCTGCGCCGCCTGCGCGGCGGCCCGGCCCGTCTTCTTGGTGGCGCCCGACGTTCCGCTCCGCGCGGCGGCGCCCGTCGCCGCGCCCTTCGCGGCCTGCCCCCGCGCCGTCTCGCCGGCGCCGGACCGGGCCCTGGAGCCGCCGGATCGCTTGGTGTCCGCCATGGTCGGAGGTCCCCCGATCAAAAAAACGCAGATGCCCTTGCCATCAGGCGCCAACCTCCAACGCCGGCCGGGGCGCGCAGGTTCGCCAGCGGCGCGCGCCCCCGACGCACGGCGCCGGCCGTTACATCCCGAGCGCGCGGCGGTAGAGGTCCAGCAACGTCTCCTGCTCCTCCACCTCGGCGGGCTCCTTCTTGCGGATGGAGATGATCTGCCGCACCACCTTCACGTCGAAGCCCGCGCTTTTGGCTTCGGCGAAGATGTCCTTGATGTTGTCGGCGAGGCCCTTGCGCTCTTCCTCCAGGCGTTCGATCCGCTCCACGATCGAGCGCAGCCGGTCGGCCGCGATGCCGCCGACCTCCGTGTCCTTCTCCGCCGCCGTCGCGCCGCTCATCCGCACATCCCCCTGCGTGAAAGCGCGGTGGTAGCAAGCGGGGAAACGCCGTTCAATGCTGGCGGGAAGCGGCGCCCGCGTCGAACTTGGCCTTCTGCTCCGCCGTGGCCTCGCGCTGGTGGAGCGCCTGCCACTCCTTGTACGGCATCCCGTAGATGATCTCGCGCGCCTCGGGGTCCGAGAGCGCCTGCCCGCGCTCCTCCGCCGCCGCGCGGTACCACTTCGACAGGCAATTGCGGCAGAAGCCCGCGAGATTCATCAGGTCTATGTTCTGCACGTCCGTGCGTCCGCGCAGGTGCTCCACCAAGCGGCGGAAGGCGGCGGCCTCAAGCTCGGTGCGCGTCTTGTCGTCCATCTCCGGCGCGGCCATGGCGGTCCCCTTTTCCTTGCACCGCCGATGTGGCGCGGCTGGGGCCGCCGCGCCAGGGGGATGGGCGGCTGGCTCGTGGCGCCGTCAGTCGGCGTACTGGCCCGCCGCCTGGATCACCGGCCGCCACCGGGCCACCTCCTCGGCCAGGAAGCGGCGGTGGAAGGCCGGCGTGGCGCGCTCGTCGCTGGCGGGCTGCGTGACCAGGTCGGCGAAGCGGCTCCGCAGCCGCTCCTCCGCCAAGGCGGACCGGAGCGCGGCCGACAGGCGGTCCTGCACCTCCTCCGGCGTGCCCTTCGGCGCGTACAGGCCGTGCCAGGTGCTCATCAGCAGCGACGGCTCGCCCGCCTCCGCCGTGGTCGGCAGGTCGAGGCCGGGCACCCGCTGCGGCAGGGTGACGGCGTAGCCCTTGATGCGGCCTTCCCGCAGGAAGGTCGCTGTGTTGGTGGCCTGGTCGCAGAACACGTCGATGCGCCCGGCCATCATGTCGGTGATGGCGGGCGCGCTGCCGCGGAACACCACCCCGGTCAGCTTGGTGCCGGCGGTGCTCTGCAACAGCATGCCGCACAGGTGGTTGGCGGCGCCGAGGCCCGAATGCGCGAGGTTCAGCGCCTCGCCCTTCCGCCGGATCTCGGCCATGAAGCCGGCGAGGTCGTTCGCCGGGAAGTCCGGCCGCGCCACCAAGGTCATCGCCGCGTCGGAGGCGAGGCCCAGCGGCGCGAAGCTGTCCAGCACGCTGTACGGCAGGCGCCGGTACAATGTCGCGGCGCTGGCGTGGCCGATGTGGTGCATCAGCAGCGTGTGGCCGTCCGGGCGCGCCTGGGCGACGCGCCCGGCCGCGATCGTGCCGCCGGCGCCGGTGACGTTCTCCACCACCACCGGCTGGCCGAGGTCGCGCCCCATGCCCTCCGCGACCAAGCGGGTGATCACGTCCGTCGGCCCGCCCGCGGCGAAGGGCACCAGCACGGTGACGGGGCGGCTCGGGAACGCCCCTTGCGCCCGCGAAGCGGGCGCGGCCAGGGCGGCGGCGAACGGGCCGGCGAGAAGCGCGCGGCGCGGGATGTGCGTCATGTCCTGTCGTTCCTCCGGTTGTTCTTGTCCGCCGCGGCGGGGGTCACTCGTTGGCACCGCGGATCGCCGCGCACACCGCCTCCGTCACCTGCGCCGTCGTCGCCGTGCCGCCGAGGTCCGCGGTCAGCACGCCGTCGGCGCAGACGCGCTCCACCGCCGCCATCAGCCGCCCGGCCGCCGCGCCTTCGCCGAGGTGCTCCAGCATCATGGAGGCGGTCCAGAAGGTCGCCACCGGGTTCGCCACGCCCTTGCCGGCGATGTCGAAGGCCGAGCCGTGGATCGGCTCGAACATGGACGGCGACCGGCGCGACGGGTCGAGGTTGGCGGTCGGCGCCACGCCGAGCGAGCCCGCCAGGGCCCCGGCTAGGTCGCTCAGGATGTCGGCGTGCAGGTTCGTGGCGACCACCGTGTCGATGGAGGCGGGCCGGCGCACCATGCGCGCGGTCATGGCGTCCACCAGTTCCTTCTCCCAGCGCACCTCCGGGTACCCCCGCGCCACCTCGGCGGCGATCTCGTCCCACATCACCATGCCGTGCTTCTGGGCGTTGGACTTGGTGACGACGGTGAGCAGCTTGCGCGGGCGGGACTTGGCGATGTCGAAGGCGGTGCGCATGATCCGCGAAACGCCCGCGCGCGTGAAGATCGCCGTCTCCGTCCCCACCTCCTCCGGGTGCCCGCGGTGGGCGCGGCCGCCGTGGCCGGCGTACTCGCCCTCGGAGTTCTCGCGCACGATGACCCAGTCGATATCGCCCGGCTGCACGGCGCGGAGCGGGCTCGTGAGGCCCGGCAGCACGCGCGTCGGGCGGATGTTCGCGTACTGGTCGAAGCCCTGGCAGATGCGCAGCCGCAGGCCCCAGAGCGTCACGTCGTCCGGCAATTCCTGGTCGCCGACCGCGCCGAAGAAGATGGCGTCGAAGCCGCGCAGCGTGTCCAGCCCGTCTTCCGGCATCATCCGCCCGGTCTGTCGGTAGAAGTCGCTGCCCCAGGGGAAGTCGGTCACGTCCAGGGCGAAGTCGCCGCTGCGCTCGGCCAGGGCGCGCAGCACCTGGAGCCCGGCGGGGACCACTTCCTTGCCGATGCCGTCGGCGGGGATGGCGGCGATGCGGTGTCTGCGCATGGCGTCGGACCTTTCTCCTGTGCGATGAAAGCTAGATGCATCCAAAACGGGTCCTGCCCGAACCCCCGGCGCCCCGGCCCGAGGGCCTCGTGGGCGAAGCCTACGAAGCGCTCAAGGCGAGCGTGCTCGACCTCAGCCTGCCGCCCGGCCACGAAACCACGGAGCCGCTGATAGCCGAACAGCTCGGCATGTCCCGCACGCCCGTCCACGCGGCGGTGCTGCGGCTGGAAGGCGAAGGCTTCCTGCGCGTGCTGCCCCGGCGCGGCGTGCGCGTGTCGCCCATCGAGCCCGCGGGGCTCCGCGACGCCTACGGCGTGCTGATCGCGCTGGAAGCGGCGGCGGCGGAAGCGCTCGCCGGGCGGCGCGGGTCGGGCGTGCTGGCGGGGATGCGCGCGGCCAACGAGGCGTGCGCAGCGGCGCTCGCCGCGGACGACATGGCGGACTGGGCGGCGGCGGACGACCGCTTCCACCGCCTGCTGGTCGAAGGGTGCGGCAACCCGGTGCTGGCGCGCCTGGCGTCCAGCATGGCCGACCACGCCCAGCGCGCGCGAACCGCGACGGCGCGCCTGCGTCCGCGCCCGACCCGGAGCGTCGCGGAGCACGGCGCCATCCTCGACGCGATCGCCGCCGGCGACGCGGAAGCCGCGAGGGAGGCCACCCGGCGCCACCGCGCGCGCGCGAGCGCCGAGATCCTTGCCGCCCTGGGCGGGTGAGCCTGCCACGGCGGACGCGCCGCGGCGGCACCTCATCGGGATTGGCCAACCTTGCATATCAACTGGAATACCAACTAGTATTCTTTACTGCAAGCCTGGAGAAACGCCCGCATGGCGACGGTCCGCCTTCCAACCGATCCCGGCCGCGCCGGCCTCGCCAGCGGCACTCGGCCGTGGCTTCCTCACGAAACGCCGCCGGGGCTAGGCTGCTGACCGATGGCCGCGCATGGAGCACCCGAGTTGGAATGGACGGACTCCAGGGCACGCGACGCGCTGCGGCGGGTGTTCGACGCGGCCGTGCGCTCCGCCGACCCGCGCGCGGTGCTCGCCCGCCACCTCCCCGACCCGCCCGGCCCCGGCGGCCGCGTGCTGGTGCTCGGCGCCGGCAAGTCCGCGGCGGCGATGGCGGCGGCGGTGGAGGCGGCGTGGCCGGACCAAGCCCTCACCGGCCTCGTCGTCACCCGCTACGGCCACTCCGTCCCGACGCGGCGGATCGAGGTCGTCGAAGCCTCCCACCCCGTCCCTGACGCAGCCGGCGAGGCCGCCGCCCGGCGCATCCTGGAGATGGCGCGCGGCGGTGGCCTCACCGACCGCGACCTCGTGCTGTTCCTGGTCTCCGGCGGCGGCTCGGCGCTGCTCGCGCTGCCGGCGCCGGGCCTGACGCTCGCCGACAAGCAGGCCGTCAACCGCGCGCTGCTCCGCTCCGGCGCCGCCATCGGCGAGATGAACTGCGTCCGCCGCCATCTCTCGGCGATCAAGGGCGGCCGGCTCGCCGCCGCGGCGCACCCGGCGCGCGTGGTGACGCTCGCCATCTCCGACGTGCCCGGCGACGACCCGGCGGTGATCGCCTCCGGCCCCACCGTGCCCGACCCCACCACCTTCGCCGAAGCCCGCGCCCTGCTGGCGCACTACCGCATAGACCCGCCCCCCGCCGTCGCCGCCCACCTCGACCGCGCGGAGGAGGAAACGCCCAAGCCCGGCGACCCGCGCCTCGCCGGCGCCGACTACCGCATGATCGCCACGCCGCTCATGGCGCTGGAAGCCATGGCCGCCGAGGCGCGCGTCCTGGGCTTGGCCCCGCTGATCCTCGGCGACGCGCTGGAAGGCGAGGCGCGCGAGGTCGGCACCGTGCTGGCCGGCATCGCCCGCAGCGCCCGCGCGCACGGCAACCCCCTTCCCGCCCCCGCCGTGCTGCTCTCCGGCGGCGAGACCACCGTGACGGTGCGCGCCGAGGAGCCCGGCCGCGGCGGTCGCAACACCGAATGCCTGCTCGGCCTCGCCCTGGCGCTGGCGGGCGAGCCCGGCGTCTGGGCGCTGTGCGCCGACACGGACGGCGTGGACGGCACCGAGGACGCGGCCGGCGCCATCGTCGCGCCCGACACCCTGGGCCGCGCCCGCGCCGCCGGGTTCGACCCGCGCGCCGTGCTCGCGCGCCACGACAGCCACGGCCTCTTCGCCGCGCTAGGCGACTTGGTGCTCACCGGCCCCACGCTCACCAACGTCAACGACGTCCGCGCCGTGCTGATAGGCTGAAGCGCGCCGCCCCTGGCCGCGCGCCCCCTTGCCGCCCGGCGCGCGATCCCGGATGGATGCCGCCACCGGCCGCCGCCCGCCCACCCGGACCAGATCGGGAGTTCCCCAGCCTCCATGCCCCCGCGCATCCCGCTCCGCCGCCGGCGGCGGACCAAGGTCGTCGCCACGCTCGGCCCGGCCTCCTCCTCGCCGGAGATGATCGAGCGCCTGTACCGCGCCGGCGCCGACGTGTTCCGCCTCAACTTCAGCCACGGCTCCCACGCCGACCACGAGGAGCGGATCGGGATCATCCGCGGCCTGGAGGGCAAGGTCGGGCGGCCCATCGGCATCCTCGCCGACGTGCAGGGGCCGAAGCTCCGCGTCGGCCGCTTCGGCGGCGGGCGGGTGCAGCTCCAGGCCGGCCAGCCTTTCCGCTTGGACCTCAACCCGACGCCCGGCGACGTGCGGCGCGTGCAGCTCCCGCACCCCGAAATCATCGGCGCGGCGCGCATCGGCACCTCCCTCCTGCTCGACGACGGCAAGCTGCGGCTGCGCGTGGACCACGTGCGGGGGGACCACCTGGAAACGGAGGTCGTGGTCGGCGGCCCGCTCTCCGACCGCAAGGGCGTCAACGTCCCCGACGTGGCGCTGCCCATCCCGGCGCTCACGCCCAAGGACCGCGAGGACCTGGCTTTCGCGCTGGAGCGCGGCATCGAGTACGTCGGCCTCTCCTTCGTGCAGCGCCCGGAGGACGTGGCCGAGGCGCGCGAGCTCACCGGCGGCCGCGCCTGGCTCATGGTGAAGATGGAGAAGCCGCAAGCGGTCGAGAACCTCGACGCCATCATGGCGCTGACCGACTGCGTCATGGTGGCGCGCGGCGACCTCGGCGTGGAGCTGCCGCCGGAGGAGGTGCCGCTGGTGCAGAAGCGCATCGTCCGCGCCGCCCGCGCGGCGGGGAAACCCGTCGTGGTGGCGACGCAGATGCTGGAAAGCATGATCGCCGCCCCCGCGCCGACCCGCGCCGAGGCGTCGGACGTGGCGACCGCCGTGTTCGACGGCGCCGACGCGGTGATGCTCTCCGCCGAGACGGCGGCCGGCCAGTACCCGTGGGAGGCGGTGAACATGATGGACCGCATCCTCGCCCGCGTGGAGCAGGACGACGGCTGGCGCGCGCTCACCGACGCCGCCCGCCCCGAGCCCGAGCCCAACAGCGCCGGCGCCATCGCCGCCGCCGCGCGCCAGGTGGCGCACACCATCGGCGCCCAGGCCATCGCAACCTTCACCTCGACGGGCTCCACCACGCTGCGCATGGCCCGCGAACGGCCGGACTGCCCCATCGTCGGCCTCACCGCCTCGGAGGCCTCGGCGCGGCGCCTGGCCGTGGTGTGGGGCGTCCATCCGGTGGTGGCGCCCGAGCCCAACAGCATGAGCGAGATGGTGACGCGGGCGCTGCGCGTGGCGCAGGCCGAGGGCTTCGCCAAGGGCGGCGAAGAGGTGGTGGTGACCGCCGGCGTCCCCTTCGGCGTCCCGGGCACCACCAACGCCCTCAGGGTGGCGTCGGTGAAGTGACGCGCCGGGCCGCGCCGGCGCACCGCCCCGGAAAACCCGCCCGGAGGCGCGCCACGCGCCGCCACGCCGGGCACGACCCCCTGACACCGGAAAGCGACTCGATGAACGGAACGCCGCCATGAACCTGAACGTCGTCCTCCGAGGCCAGTCGAACGCCGAGGCCTTCGGGACGGCGAACGGCGGCTCCCTCCTCGCCGCGGTCGCCCGGGACGTGGAGTGGCTGCTCGGCTTCGACGGCGAGACGGACACGGTGAGCGTCCTGTTCGCCGCCGACACGGCCGACGGCGCCGACACCGCGGTCGGCGGGACGGGCTTCCTGACCGACTGGGTCGGCCCGCTCACCGCCGACTGGCGCGACGGCTGGCACGCCAAGTCGCTGGAGAAGGGCCTGCTCGACCATGTCGGCCGCCTCCCCGCCGGCCAGCGCGACGACCCGACCGCGGTGCTGTGGTTCCATAGCGAGTTCGACAGCCAGCGCGGCGGGCTGACGGCGGCGGAGTGGGAATCCGCCGTCCGCTTCGACGCCGCCCTGCTGCGCGCGGCGCTCGGGCAATCCGCGGACACCGTCCCCTACCTCTTCGTCAGCGCCCACCCCTACGCCGTGTGGTGGGGCCGGGACTCGGACGCGGGCCACCAAGCGGTCCGCCAGGGCATGGAGAACCTGTCCGCGGACCCCGCCTTCAACGCCGACATCGCCGCCCGCCTCCTCGACACCGACATCAACGGCGACGACCCGACCGCCTACGGCGACCAGCATTTCTCCCTTTCCGATCTGGTCCTCGCGGAAGGGCGGATCGTCCTTTCGCTTGCCGAGACCTGGGCGGCCTACGCCAAGCCCGGCTCGCCGGTGGCGCTGTCCAGCGGCCAGATCGACGACCACGGCCCGCGCGCCGTCGCGGCGACGGCCACAGCGCCCAACCAGCTCCTGGTCCGCTTCGCGTTCGACGGCGCCACCAACCTCCAACCGCTCGACCCGGACGCGGCGCGCGGCCTCGGCTGGTCGGTCCGAACCGCCGCGGGCGAGGAGGTCGGCGCCTCCGCCGCCGCCCTGGCCGGCGCCGACGCGCTGCTGCTGACCCTCGAAGGTCCGGCGCCCGCCGGCGGCAAGCTGTTCTACGGCTGGGGCTACGGCCGCCTCGCCGAGGGCAACGCGCCCGGGCAAGGCAACGCGGTGTACGACGAGCAGGGCATGCCGGCCTGGGTGGACGCAGCCGGCCTCGCCATCGCCGGCGCGGCCGCCCCGGCCTCCGTGGACCCGCTGCTGTAGTCGGCCCGGACCAACGCCGCCGCCGGCGGGCGTCTCCGCCGCGCCGGGCCGGTCAGTACGGCCAGTACCGATAGGCCGGCGGCGGCGCGTAGTACCAACGCGGCACCGGCGGTGCGTAGTACACCGGGGGCGGCGGGTAGTACCGGTACGGCGGCGGCGCGAAGAAGACCGGCGGCGGCGGAGGGGGTGGCGGGGGGAGATAGAAGACCGGCGGCCCGGCGCCGATGAACACGCCGACGCTGCCACGGGCCGCGGCGGGTCCCGCCGCCAGCGCGGAAAGCCCCGCCGCGAGCGCGGCCGCCGCGACGAAGGGACGGATGTTGGGCATGGATGCCTCCCGAGCGGGAATCCTCAGCGCAGGAAGTGGTTCCGGCGCATGCCCAAGCCAAGCGCGACGCCGCTTCTTCGCAGGCGCCTGGGAACGGCCGCGCCGACATCTCGATCCGGGCCGGGAGGCCGTGGAGGCCGGGATCCTCCGCGGGGCCCCGGAAGAGGCCCCGGGACGGGCGCGCCCGGAAGGACGCGCGTCGCGCCCGCCGCCGCCGCCGCC
>NZ_BAAAFZ010000078.1:0-33491 GCF_039523795.1 Craurococcus roseus
CGCGTCGTCACCCACAGCCTCATGCTCCTCGCCGATGCGGCGTGAGCCTTTCAACAGAGCATTAGGCGCTCTTAGGCCGCCGCTTTTGCCAGGATGTCGCGCTCCTGGCGCAGTTGGCGGTTCTCGCGGCGCAGTCGGGCCAGCTCTTCCCGCTCCCCGGTGGTCAGGCCGTCGCCATGCTGGCCGCTGTCACGCTCGGCCTGCCGGACCCAGTTGCGGATCGCCTGCGCGGAGGGCTCGAACTCGCGTGCCAAATCCTCAGGCTCCCGCCCGGCCCGGACCAGCTCGACCATCTGCCGCCGGAAATCCGGCGGGTATGCGGGGTGAGTTCCGCCCGTCGTGGACACCTCCGACGAAAGCCTCGGGGGCTCCACGAAACCGGGTCAAGTCCAGTGGCGTGAGCGCGCTCTGAAGCGCCGGTAAGGGCGGCGCCCAAGGAAGTGCGTGCCACCCAGCGGAACACCCTCAGAGCGCGGCCAAGCCGGGGCGGCGCTACCGGATGAAGAGGCCGACGCCGGGCCCGGGCGGTATGCCGTAGGAACGCGGGGCCCCGTAGAAGCCGGTTGGCGGGGCGTAGAACGCCGGCGGGGGCGGGCGGTAGTAGACCGGCGGCGGCGCGCCGTAGAACACGCGCGGCGGCCGAGGCCGGTAGTACGGCCGCGGGGCGTAACCGTACCCGTAGCCGCCGTATCCGTAGTACGGGGCCGGCGCAGGCGGCGCGTAGTGCCGGTAGTAGTCGCGGCCGCGCCAACCGCCGTCGGCCTGTGCCGTCGCTGGCGCGAGGGACAAGCCGCCGAGCCCGACGGCGCCGGCCAGCAACAGGGACGAAAGCGCGCGCATCTCGCTCACACTCCTTCTTCAGGGAGCGGATATGGCCCTTCGTTGCGGCGGGACCGCGGCGGGAAAGCGTCGCGATCGGGCGCGCGCGTCACACCTCCGTGAAAACGCGGTCGAAGATGGCGTCCACGTGCATGAAATCGCGGATCGGCTCCATGGCGGCGTCCAGAGCCGCGGGCTCGAGCCGCGCGCGCACCGCGGGGTCGGCGAGCAGATGGTCGCGGAAGTTGGCCGCGCCCGGCGTGCCGAGCGCGTGCCAAGTGCGCATCGCCGCGGCCTGCACCGCGGCGTAGGCGTCCTCCCGACTCATGCCGGCTTGCGTCAGCGCGAGCAGCGCCTTCTGGCTGTGCACCACGCCGCCGAGCGCGTCGAGGTTCGCCTTCATGCGCTCCGGGTACACGACCAAGCGCTCCACCATGCCGGTCGCGCGCGCCAGGGCGAAGTCGAGCGCGATGGTGGCGTCCGGCGCGATCACCCGTTCCACGGACGAATGGCTGATGTCACGCTCGTGCCAGAGCGCCACGTTCTCCAGCGCCGGCACCAAGTGCGAGCGCACGAGGCGCGCGAGGCCGGTGAGGTTCTCGCTCAGCACCGGATTGCGCTTGTGGGGCATGGCGCTGCTGCCCTTCTGCCCCGGGTGGAAGAACTCTTCCGCTTCGCGCACCTCCGAGCGCTGGAGGTGGCGCACCTCCGTCGCAAGCCGCTCCACGCCCGACGCCGTCACCGCCAGCGCCGCGAAGAAGGCGGCGTGGCGGTCGCGCGGGATCACCTGAGTGCTCACCGGCTCGGCCCGGAGGCCCAGCCGCTCCGCCACGTAAGCCTCCACGCGCGGATGCACGGAGGCGAAGGTGCCCACGGGGCCGGAAATGGCGCAGGTCGCCACCTCGGCGCGTGCCGCGGCGACCCGTGCCCGGTTCCGCGCGAACTCGGCGTAGTGGCCGGCGAGCTTGAGGCCGAATGTGGTCGGCTCGGCGTGGATGCCGTGGCTGCGGCCGATGGTGGGCGTGAGCTTGTGCTCCAGCGCGCGCGCCTTCAGCGCCGACAGCAGCGCGTCGAGGTCGGTGACCAGAAGGTCGGCGGCGCGCGTGAGCTGCACCGCCAGGCAGGTGTCGAGCACGTCCGAGGAGGTCATGCCCTGGTGCATGAAGCGCGCGCTCTCGCCGATGCCCTCGGCCATCCAGGTGAGGAAGGCTATGACGTCGTGGCGGGTGGTGCGCTCGATCTCGTCGATGCGGGCCACGTCCGCGGCCGAGATCGCGGCGGCGCGCGGGCCGCCGCGCTCCCGTATGTCGCGCGCCGCCTCCGCCGGTATCGCACCGGCCTCCGCCATGGCCTCCGCGGCGAGCGCCTCGATCTCGAACCAGATTCGATAGCGCTCCTCGGGCGACCAGATCGCCGCCACTTCCGGGCGGGTGTAACGGGGAACCATCCGGGCCTCAAACGTTCGGGCGGCGCTGGCGCGCCTCCTCCTGCGGGAAGGACCGGGTTTGGACCGCGCGCGAGGCGATTGGCAAGGCGCCGCCCCGGCGCGGAAGGACCGGAGCGCAGGGTTGCCGAAGTCGTGCGGCTTAACTAATGGGCGTCGGCGCCGGCCCGAGGAAACGCCCCGTCATGCCCGAATGGCTGATACCGCTCGCACAAGTCCTGTTCATCGACATCGTCCTGGCCGGCGACAACGCCATCGTCGTGGGCATGGCGGCCGCCGGGCTCCCGCCCGACCAGCGCCGCACCGCCATCCTGCTCGGCATCGGCGCCGCCACCGTGATGCGCATCGGCTTCGCCGCCATCACCACGCAACTCCTCGCCATCGTGGGGCTCACGCTGGCGGGCGGCGTCTTGCTGCTCTGGGTGTGCTGGAAGATGTTCCGCGAGCTGCGCCACGGCGGTCACGACGAGGCGCACGGCGCCGAGGGGGCAGAAGGCGCGGGAATGCGGCGCAAGACGCTGCCGCAGGCGGTCACCCAGATCCTCGTGGCCGACATCTCCATGAGCCTCGACAACGTCCTGGCGGTGGCGGGCGCGGCCAAGGACCACCTTTGGGTGCTGGTCTTCGGCCTCGCCATCTCGGTGGTGTTGATGGGCGTGGCCGCGTCGCTCATCGCCAACCTTCTGAACAGGCACCGCTGGATCGCCTGGGTGGGCCTGCTGGTGATCCTCTACGTCGCGGTGGAGATGGTCTACCACGGCACGCAGCAGGTCGCGAGCGAGGTGCCCGGCGCTTACGCCTACCTGTTCCTGCCGCTCGGCTATTTAGCGTTGCCGGGCGTGTTCCCGATTTGGATGTGGGCGGCGGTGACGCTGGCGCAGGTGGCGGTTTACACACTGGTGGCGACCCTCATCGTCCAAGCCGTACGCAGCATCACGGAGCCGTCGTCGTCGGAGCGGCGGGCGGCCGACGATGGGCCGCGGCTACATGTGCCGCCGGTGCACGCGCCGCCGGAGCGTGGCTGAGGCCGGCCTGTCGGTTGCTGGCGCGGAGCGGAACGGCTTTCCCCGTCGAGCCCCGCCGTCCTTGGCGATCCCCAGCAGCGATTTCGAGATGAGCCAAGGAAAGGCGGCCCGTGACGGACGGCGTGGCGGCGGCCCACCCTCGGCGGCGCCCGCCGCGACCGCGAAAGGCGTCGCCCGCGCGGGAACGGTCGTTTCCTGGACGCTCGCCGGCTTCGCCACGGCCGCGGTGACGCTCGGCGGGTGCACCGCGGTGGCGCCCACGCCGCTGGGGGCCTCAGCGGCCGGCTTGGGCGCCACGGCCGCCCGCCTGCCGGACTCCGCCGCCGGCTTCGTCCGGACGGCGTCGCGGCCGGCCGCCGGTCGCGGCGACGCGGAGGGCCTCGAGGTCGCCTACTCCACGGCGGGCGGCCCGCCGACCGCCGCGGCGACGGTGGAATTGCTGGCGGACGGCACCGCGGCCCCGGCGGCGCTGGACGCCGCGCTCGCCGAGGCGCTGCGCCCGGGACCGGTGCGCCGGATGCGCGAAGCCGGGCGGTTCACAGTCGCGGTTCGGGGCAAAGGCGCGGCATCGGCGCCGCCTCTGTTCTGCGCCGAAACCGAAGGGCGCTACGGTCGGGAGCGGGTGGCGGGGCTGGTCTGCGCCGGCCGCGCCAGCGGGGCGCTGTTGCGGATCAGGGTCACGATGCCGGCGCGGCAGCCGCCGCCCGGCGACGCGCGCGCCTTCGTGGAGGCCGTCGCCGTCAGCCTGTCCGGCCCGGCCAGCGCCGCTGCCGCCGCGACACGGCCGGGGTGACTTGGGGCGCCGCCGCGACCACATGCGGCCGATGCCCACGACCGCCGCCGACCCCATGCGGATCTTCGACCGGCGCTTGGTCCGGCTGCGGCGGGAGCGCGCTGCCGCCACGGTTGGCCGGGTGGCGCCGGTGCTGGACGCGGCCGCGGACCGCTTGCTTGATCGGCTGGACGACACCACCCGTCGCTTCTCCCGCGCGTTGGACCTGGGCGGCCGCGGCGTGGTGGCGCCGCGGTTGCGCGCGCGCGGCATCGGCTTCGTGGTACCGATGGATCTGTCGGGGCGCATGGCGGCCCTGTCGGGCGGCCCCGCGTTGGCCGGCGACGAGGAGTGGCTGCCCTTCGCCCCGGAGAGCTTCGACCTAGTGGTGGCAAACCTGGCGCTCCATTGGGTGAACGACCTGCCGGGTGCGCTGGTCCAAGTCCGACGCTGCCTGCGGCCGGACGGGCTGTTCCTGGCGTCGCTACCCGGCCTCGGCACGCTGGGGCCGTTGCGTGAGGCGCTGGCCTCGGCCGAAACGGAGCTGCGGGGCGGCGTTTCGCCGCGCGTCTCGCCATTCCCGGAGTTGCAGGACATGGCCGCTTTGCTACAGCGGGCCGGCTTCGCGCTGCCGGTAGCGGACGCGGAGGAGCTTCCGCTCGCCTACCGGACGCCGGCCGCGCTGCTGGCAGACCTCCGCGACGCGGGCGAGACGAACGCGGTGCTCGCCCGCGATGGGCGGCCGCCGCCGCGGGCGTTGCTGCCGATGGCGCTGGGCAACCTGCCCGACGCCGGGCCGGAGGGCGTCAGGCCGGTGCTGCGGCTGTTGACCATCACCGGTTGGGCGCCGCATGAGAGCCAGTCCAAGCCGGCGCGGCCCGGCAGCGCCACGGCCCGTTTGGCGGACGCCTTGGGCGTCGAGGAGCGGAGCGCGGGGGAAAGGGCCGGGCGCTGACCTTGGCTTTGACCGGGGCGCCGCGGGCGGGCGGCACCGGAACGGCCGCCGGTCCGGCCGTCGTCCGCCTTGCAACCGGGGGAACCGGCGCGCATCTTGCACCGCGACGCCTTGGCCAGGACCAGCCCAGCACCATGGAGCAGCAGGGCGGCGACACTCGCCGCATCACCATCTACAAGCCCGAGGATTTCGAGGGCATGCGCCGCGCCGGCCGCCTCGCGGCCGAAACGCTCGACATGATCACGCACCACGTCCAGCCCGGCGTCACCACGGGCGAGCTGGACCAACTGTGCCACGACTTCATGGTGTCCCATGGCGCGGTGCCGGCGACGCTGGGCTACCGCGGCTACACCAAGTCGAGCTGCACCTCCGTCAACCACGTGGTCTGCCACGGCATCCCCGGCGAGCGGGTGCTGGTGGACGGCGACATCCTGAACATCGACGTCACGGTGATCCTCGACGGCTGGTTCGGCGACACCTCCCGCATGTTCGTCGCCGGCACGCCGCCGACCCGCGCGCGCCTGCTGCTCGACGTGACCTACGAGGCGCTAATGCGCGGCGTGGCGGCCGCCAAGCCCGGGGCGACGCTCGGCGACATCGGCCACGCCATCCAGGGCGTGGTGGAGCGCAACCGCTTCTCCGTGGTGCGGGACTTCTGCGGCCACGGCATCGGCCGCCGCTTCCACGAACCGCCCAACGTGCTGCACTTCGGCCGTCCCGGCGAAGGCCCGGTGCTGCGGCCGGGCATGTTCTTCACCATCGAGCCCATGGTGAACGCCGGCCGCGCCGACGTGAAGATCCTGGAAGACGGCTGGACGGCGGTGACGCGGGACCGCAGCCTTTCCGCGCAGTTCGAGCACATGGTCGGCATAACCGAAACCGGCGTGGAGGTGTTCACCATCTCCCCGGCCGGCCTGCACCGGCCGCCGTACCGTCTCTGAACGACCCGGCGACCGGCTTTATTTCTACTTCGGACCGATGTAGCTTCGCGACGTCTGGCGGCGGAGTCGAGCGGGCATGGATGGTTCGCAGCGGGGAAGGCCGCGGCAGAGGGGCTGTTCTGGGGCGACTTGCCGACCAGCGTCGCCACGAGCGGCCGCGCGGCGACACCAAGCTACCAAGGCCACCGCGCGCGGTTGCGGTGGCCGTCGGTGGACGGCAGCCCGAACGCCCTGTTGGACCGCGAACTCCTCGAAATGGTGCTGTTCCTCGACTTGCCGCGCCGCCACACCAAGCCGATGACGCCCGCGTCGATGCACCGCTTCGGCGGGTTCGCCGACGCCATCGCCGCGCCGGCGGGCGAGTTGGATGCTGTGCCGGGGTTCGGCGACGCGGGCGTGACGGCGTTGAAGGTTCTGGAGGCCGTGGAGGCCGCGACGGCAGCGGTGCTTGGCATCGTGGTCCACGAGCTTTTGGTCGTCGGCCGCCGGCGGCACGCCCCGATCCGGCGGGAAGGGCTGTTGTGATGTTCCCGCCCCGTCCTGTTGACCCATGCCGCACGCCGCCGCAGGTCTCCCGCATGCGCCGTCCCCGACCCGACTCCGTCGCCGCGGGCGGTCTCCTGGCGGCCCTGGCTCTGTGCGTCGCCGCGCCCGGGGCGCTGGCCCAGAAGCCGCTGCCGCTCGAGTCGGCCGGACCCTCGGCCGAAGCCAAGTTTCCGACGGCGATCCCTGCGGCGCCGCCAGCGACCGCCGGCCCGGCGACCGGGCCCGGCACAGGGACGAAGCCGCCGCCCTTGCCGCCGGGCGGCAGTCCCTTCGGGCGCGCCCCGAACGGGGGCGGGCAGGACGGCGGGGGTGGTGGCAGACGGCCGGCGTCCTCCGGCACCGGCTTCGTGGTCGCGGCCGGGCGGGTGCTGACCAACGACCACGTCGCCCAGGGTTGCGCCGAGGTGCGGGTGCGGACGGCTGGCGGCCGCGAGCTGACCGCGACGCTCACGGCGTCCGACCGGAACAGCGATCTCGCGCTGCTGACCGTGCAGGGCGACCCCGGGCCGCCGCTCCCCTTTCGCTCCGGCCCGGAACTGCGCCGGGGCGAGGAAGTCGTGACCTACGGCTTCCCCCTCGCAGGACTTCTTTCCTCCGGCCCCACGTTGACCACGGGGGAGGTTTCGGCGCTGTCCGGGCTGCGCGACAACCCGCGGCAGTTCCAGATCAGCGCGCCGGTGCAGCCCGGCAACTCGGGCGGTCCGCTCCTGGACCGCAGCGGCAACGTGGTCGGCGTTGTGGTTTCAAAGCTGAACGCGCAGAACGTGGCGCGCAGGACTGGCGACATCCCGCAGAACGTGAATTTCGCTATCAAGGGCACGCAAGCGATGGAGTTCCTGCGCCGCAACGGCGTGCAGCCGCGCCTGGCCCACAGCGCCGGCCAGCCCCCGCGCGGCGCCGCCGAGGTGGGCGAGGCGGTCCATCCGTCCACCGTGTTCCTGCGTTGCATGCGGTAAGGGCAGGGCTCAAAGATCGCGCCCTGCGGCCCCGACCTCTCGGCCTCTTCCAAAGCCGCCTGCTCCGCCGCGAAGGCGTGCTTCGGCCTGCCCGCGGCGCGAGGGTACGGAGAAGGCGGCGATCCGGTCCCAGGCCACCAGGGCGAACGTCTTCGGCAGGGTGGCTCTGGCGTCGATGCCTAGCCCAGCACCGCGCCGCCCGCGGCAGCCGCTCCCGTTCCGGTCCGCCGCCTTGCGCGAGGGCGCCATCGGCGGCCTTGATCAGCGCCGTGGACGCGTGTGCGCCGTGGCTGCAGGCATCTCAGCCCTGTCCCGCCGAGGCCGCGGCCGGCGGCCGATGCGGCGTGCCGGCGCTCCGCACGCCCTCCTGGTGGAGGGCAGCCGTTTCGATCTCCCGTTGGAGGAAGAAGTTCAGCAGGGTCCGAAGCGTGGCGATGGCCGCGAGCTTGCCGATGTCCTCCCAGGAGGGCGCGATGGCCGTGCGCAGGATGTCGGCGGCCAGCGCGAACTCCAAGGCCACCGCGAGCCAACGCGCGAGTCGAAGCCGCACCGCCTCCTTTTCCACGTCCGGCATCGCCGGCCGGGCGAAGAAGACCACCACCGCCCGCGCTGCCGCCTCGGCCGAGGCGGCAGCGCGACGACCAGCACGGCCGCGGCCTCCACCGCAACGGCCACCCACTCGGTCCAGGATTTGAACAGCTCTTCCATGCGTGTTCCGCCCTCCGCCGTCGCCACTCCGGCCGCAACGGGGCCGAAGGCGGCGGGATCACCGGCCGCACCGCTCGTTACGGACGTGCCGATCCGCGATGCCGCGGAGCGCTCCGCGTAGGGAAACGCTCGCGTTGCCGGAACGGAATGGGTACACTCCGCAGCCGACGCCGGAACCGCTGCTGCGCCCCGGCGACGGCCAGCGAAGGCGGCTGAGGAAGCAAGATGGTGGGCGAGTGAGGCAATAAGGCGGTGCCGAGCGGGTCCGGACCTTCCGCGGGTTCGGCGCCGCAAGCGCTCAAAGCTAAGTGTTGCCTGAGGAACGTCCGGGGAGAACGACCATGAACGCCACCGACGCGAACACCGTCCGCGCCGCGGCCGTCGCCGCCGCCGTGGGCCGCATCCGCGACATCGAGGCCGCACAAGGCGTCACCCGCCCGGCGCTGGAAGCCATCCAGGGGGAGCTGATGCTGCTCGCCCGGCAGGAGCACCTCTTCCCCACATCGGAGTTCCCGCCGCCGCCCGGCGGGGAAAAGGGCGCCAACCGCTACCTTCTGCACGAGGACCCGGGCAACCGCTTCGCGCTGTACCTGAACGCGTTGAACCCGGGCAACGAGACCCGTCCGCACGACCACACCACCTGGGCGGTGGTGGTGGCCGTCGAAGGGCAGGAGCTGAACCGGGTGTACGAGCGGTTGGACGACGGCGCCGACCCGGAGCGCTGCTCCATCCACCTCCGCGCGGAGGTGATGGTGGAGCCGGGCCGCGGCATCTGCCTGATGCCGGACGACATCCACTCCATCCACACCGTCGGGGCCGTGCCGACGCGTCACCTGCACATGTACGGCCTGGCGCTCGAAAGGCTGGAGGACCGCAAGGCCTTCGACGTGGAAAGCGGCCGGGTGATCCCGTACAACCGCAACTTCATGAAGGGCAACGCGACGCCGGCCGCGGGGCCGTCGCCGGAAAGGTGAGGGCGCCCGCCACGCCGCCATGCGACGCATAGACGCGCCGACCCTCAAGGGCTGGATCGGGGACGGCCGCGAGTTGGCCATCCTGGACGCCCGCGAAGAGGGCGAGTTCGGCCGCTCCCACCTGTTCTGGGCCAACCCGTGCCCGCTGTCGCGCGCCGAGGTGCGGGCGCGGGCGGTGCTGCCGCGCCGCCCCGTCCGCGTCTGCTGCGTGGACGGGGGCGAGGGCGGCTTGGCAGAGCGCTTGGCGGCCCACTTGGAAGGGGTCGGCTGTTCCGACGTCTCGGTGCTGGACGGCGGCACGCCAGCCTGGAACGCGGCCGGCTACGTGCTGTTCTCCGGCGTCAATGTGCCTTCCAAAGCCTTTGGCGAGTGGGTCGAGCACGAATACGGTACGCCGTCCGTCGACCCGGCCGAGTTGGACGCCATGATGCGTTCCGGCGCGGACATGGTGGTTCTGGACAGCCGGCCGATGGACGAGTTCCGCCGCATGTCCATCCCCAGCGCCACGAACGTGCCGGGCGGGGAGCTGGTGTACCGCATCGGCGCCCTGGCGCCGCGGCCCGAAACGACGCTGGTGGTGAACTGCGCCGGCCGCACGCGCTCCATCATGGGCGCGGAATCGCTCCGCTCGGCGGGCGTGCCGAACCGGGTGGTGGCGTTGCGCAACGGCACGATGGGGTGGGAGCTGGCCGGGTTCCGCTGCGCGCGCGGCGGGACGGCGAGTTTCCCGCCCGGCGTCCCGGACGGCGCGGCGCTGGCGCGGGAGCGCGCGGCGGGCTTCGCCGCGGCGCGCGGCGTGCGCGAAGTGGCGGACGCGACGGCACTGCGAGGGCTGCTGACCGACCGTGAACGCACGGCGTACCTGCTCGACGTGCGCGACCCCGCCGAGTACGCGGCCGGCCGGCTCCCGGGCAGCCGTACGGCGCCCGGCGGGCAACTCGTCCAAGCGACGGACCGCTGGATCGCGGTCCGCGGCGCCCGGGTCGTGCTGGTGGACGACGACGGCGTCCGCGCCCGAATGGCCGGAGGTTGGCTCCGTGAAATGGGCGGTGGCTGGGAAGTCCACGCCTACACCGCCCGGCCGGAAGACCTGACCGAGCGCGGCCCGCCGCGCCCGGCCGAGTGCCCGGAAGCGGCGGCGGTGCCGGCGGTGGCGATCGCCCCGGCGGAGCTGTCGGCCTTGCTGGCGTCCGGCGGCGCGGAGGTGGTGCAGCTTTCGCGCTCCCTGGGGTTCCGCGAAGCCCACATCCCCGGCGCGCGCTGGGGCGTGCGGACCCGGCTGGCGGCGCTGGCGCCGTTCAACGCCGAAGGGCGCCCGTTAGTGATCGCCGCCGATGACGAGTGGGTGGCGCGGCTGGCGGTGCCAGAACTGCGCGGCCTGACCATGGCGCCGGTCCGGGTCCTGGAAGGCGGGATGGCGGCGTGGCGGGCGGCGGGGCTGCCGCTCAGAGCCGACCGGCACATGCCCACCGACTCCGAATGCGTGGATGCCTACCTCCGCCCCTACGACCGCAACGAGGGTGTGGAAGAGGCGATGCGGGAGTACCTCTGCTGGGAGGTCGACTTGGTTCGAGAGGTCGCGCGCGACGGCGACGCGCGGTTCGGCGGGGCGCGCGTTTGAGCGGCCCGGCCGTGCGATGGCCGTTGGCGATGGCGCGCGCGGGCGGCGTGCTGGTGGCGCGCGGCTTCCTCGATGCGCTGCTGCCCCCGCACTGCTTGTTGTGCGAGGCGGCGGTGGACGCGCAAGGCTCGTTCTGCGCCGGTTGCTTCGGTGGCCTGTCCTTCGTCACCGAGCCCTGCTGCGCCCGGTGCGGCGTGCCGCTACCTCGGCGCGCTGCGGCGGCCGCGACGGCCATAGCGGGCCGTGGCCTCCTTTGCCCGGGCTGCGCCGATCGGCCGCCGCCCTTCGAGGCGGCGCGTGCGGCGTTCCGCTACGACGCGGGATCGCAACGTTTGATCCTGCCCTTCAAGAACGGCGACCGGACGGAGCTGGCCGCGCCGCTGGCCCGGCACATGGCGCGCGCCGGCGCCGCACTGCTGGCACGGGCGGACCTGTTGGCGCCGGTGCCCTTGCACCCCCGCCGGTTGCTGGCGCGGCGCTACAACCAAGCGGCGCTCCTGGCGGGTCGACTGGCGCGCACGGCCGGGAAGCCGCACCTTCCCGACCTTTTGCGCCGCCGGCGCGCCACGCCGCCGCTGGGCGAGGCGGGCGCGGCGGAGCGGGCGGCGCTGGTTGCGGGAGCCTTTTCGGTGTCCCGGCGCGGGGCGGCGCGGGTCGCCGGCCGCCGGGTGCTGCTGGTGGACGACGTGCTGACCTCGGGCGCCACGACCGGGGCCTGCGCCGAAGCCCTCCTTGCCGCCGGTGCCGCGGCTGTGGACGTGCTGGCGGCGGCGCGGGTGCCCGATCCCAGGCTGGAAGCGGCCTCGGCCAAGCGGTGAACGCTTGATCCCCTTGGCCGGGCGGACAATCTGCTGCCCATGCCCAAAGTGGAAATCTACACCACCCCTTTCTGCCCTTACTGCGACCGCGCGAAGGCGTTGCTGGCGCGGAAGGGCGTCCATTTCGAGGAGTTGGACGCCCCGCACGGCTCGGCCGCGCGCCGCTCCGCCATCGAGCGCTCCGGCGGGCGGACCACCGTGCCGCAGATCTTCATCGGCGGCCGTTCAATCGGCGGTTCCGACGAGTTGGCGGCGTTGGACCGGGCCGGGAAGCTGGAAGCACTCCTCGCCACGTGACGGACCCGGCTACCGTTGGCGAAACAATATTTCCGTGCTGGCACTCGCTGCGCGGGACTGCCAACCTATATGCTTCCTCAGTTCGGCTCTCAGCCGGTCACAGGAAGGATAGATGATCCACTACCAGTTGCGTTGCGCCAGCGGTCACGACTTCGACGGCTGGTTCCGTGACAGCGGCGCCTTCGACACCCAGGCCAAGGCTGGTTTTGTGGAATGCCCGACCTGCGGCGCCACCGATGTAGCAAAGCGCCTGATGGCCCCGGCCATCCCGAAAAAGGGCGCGCGCCGCCGCAAGGAGGTCATGGCGTCGGCCACCGAAGAAGCCGCCTCTGCTCCGGAGCCGCGAGCGCCTGCCGAGGCGCCCGGAGGCGGCATGGTGTCCGGGCCTATCCCCGCGCAACTGGTGGCCTTGCTGCAACGGATGCGGGGCGAGGTGGAACGCAACTGCGAGTACGTCGGCCCGAAGTTTGCCGAAGCCGCCCGGCGTCTGCACAAACGGCAGCAGGAAGGCGGCCAGGCCGAGGGGCAGTCCAACCCGCGCGGCATCTACGGCGAGGCCACCGACGCCGAGGCCGAGGCGCTCCGGGACGAGGGGATCGACGTCGCTCGCATCCCCTGGATACAACGCGCGGACGGCTGACGGCCTTCCATAAGGCGGCTCGGGCGAACCGAGCCCAGTCGGGAGGTGCGGGGACGGGACGATGCCGGCGCGTGGCAGGCCGCTCCGGGTCCAAGGGTCTTTCGACAAGCGGGGTTTGACTTCCCGTTCGTCCCGCCTTCCCTCCGGCGACCCGACGAGGAGCACGCTGCCCTTCCCCCGCGATGCCGTTCATAAACGCGTCAAGGGCAGCCCGACCTAGCCGACGCCCCATAGGCGCTACGCCGTACCGAGCCTTCCGCGCGGCCGGATCACCGCGAAGGGCTTCTCCATCCTGGGTCCCTTGGTGCCGTCGTGGCGGCCTCGGCCCCGCCGCACACCGCCAGGGCGATGTAGTTGACGCCGAGGTCGCGGCTGGGGTGCCAGCGGCCGGACAGCACGTCGAAGGACAGGCCGGCGATGTCGGCGACCCGCAGGCCCGCGCCGCGCAGATCCGCGCCCAACTCGGCTGGGCGGACGAACATGCGCCAGTCATGGGTGCCGGCCGGGAGCAGCCGCAGCACGTACTCGGCGCCGACCTTGGCGAAGAGCAGGCTGCGCGTGGTCCGGTTGAGGGTGGACAGGAAAAGCAACCCTCCCGGCCGCAGCAGGGCCGCCAAGTGTCGGCAGAAGGCGGCGCGGTCGGACACGTGTTCGATCACCTCCAAGGCCAGGATGGCGTCGAAGGGCGGCTCGCCCGCCGCCAACATCGCTTCCGGCGTGCCCTGGCGGTAGGCGACGGAAAGACCCGACTTCCTCGCATGGGCCTTGGCGGCGCCCAGCACCTCCGCTGCGGCATCCAGGCCGGTGACGTCGGCGCCAGCACGTGCCAGGGCCTCGCTCGCCAATCCGGCGCCGCAGCCGACGTCCAGCACCCGCAGCCCGGCCAACGGCTTGGGCGCGTCCGGGTCGCGGCGGTTGGCCCTGGCGAGGCGCTCGATGATCCAGCCCATGCGCGCCGGATTCATGGCGTGGAGCGGCGCCATCGGGCCGCGCGGGTCCCACCAGCGGGCGGCGAACCGGTCGAATTTGGCGATCTCCGAGCCAATGGCCGTGCCGCCGCCCACCCCAACCGCCATGCCACACCCTTTCATCGTTCCGGGCCCTGTCATCCACCCCATGTTGCGGTGCGGCGACGGGGTCGGTATCTGTGCACGCTGTATTTGCAACGTCGGCCGGCCGCCGCAACCGCGCGGCGTGACCGGGGCAGCGCCGACGGGACGGAACGCCGAGAGCCATGGCCCGAATCGTGATGAAGTTCGGCGGCACCTCCGTCGCCGACCTCGACCGCATCCGCACCGTCGCGGGCCGGGTGAAGCGCGAGGTGGAAGCGGGGAACCAGGTCGCCGTGGTGGTGTCCGCCATGGCCGGGGCGACCAACCAGCTCGTCAGGTGGTGCCAGGACCTGTCGCCGCTGCACGACGCGCGGGAGTACGACACGGTGGTCGCCACCGGCGAGCAGGTGACGATCGGGCTGCTGGCCATCGCTTTGCAGGCCGTCGGCGTCGAGGCCCGCTCCTGGCAGGGCTGGCAGGTGCCGATATTGACCGACAGCGCCCACGGCAAGGCGCGCGTGGAGGGCATCGACGGCTCCGAGCTGGTCCGGCGCATGGAGGCGGGGCAGGTGCCGGTGGTGGCCGGCTTCCAGGGCGTCGAGCCCGAGCGGAACCGGGTGACGACGCTGGGCCGCGGCGGCTCGGACCTCTCGGCCGTGGCCTTGGCGGCGGCGCTGAAGGCGGACCGTTGCGACATCTACACGGACGTGGACGGCATCTACACCACGGACCCGCGCATCGTGCCCCGGGCGCGCAAGCTGGAGCGCGTCTCCTACGAGGAGATGCTGGAACTGGCCTCCGTGGGCGCCAAGGTGTTGCAGACGCGCTCCGTGGAACTGGCGATGAAGCAGCGGGTCCGGGTGCAGGTGCTCTCCTCCTTCGAGGACAAGCCCGGCTCCCTGGTGGTGGACGAGGACGAGATCGTGGAACAGCCCCTGGTGAGCGGCATCGCCTATTCCCGCGACGACGCCAAGGTGACGCTCCGGCGGGTGCCGGACCGGCCCGGCGTCGCGGCCCGCGTGTTCGACGCGCTCGCGGGGGCGAACGTGAACGTGGACATGATCGTCCAGAACGTAGGCGCGGACGGCACCACCGACATGACCTTCACCGTCGGCAAGGCCGACCTGGCCCGGGCGCAGGACGTGCTGGGCCGGGTGCGGGAGGAGCTGGGCTACGAGGCCCTGCTGGCCGACCCGGAGGTGGCGAAGATCAGCGTGGTCGGCATCGGGATGCGCAGCCACGCCGGCGTGGCGACCACGATGTTCCGCGCCTTGGCGGAGAAGGGCATCAACATCCAGGTCATTTCCACGAGCGAGATCAAGGTGAGCGTGCTGGTGGGCGCGGAATACACGGAGCTGGCGGTCCGGGCGCTGCACACCGCCTACGGCCTCGACGGGCCGGCGGGGTGACGATGGCCATGGACGCGCTCCCGACGATGACGGCGGCCGGCGAGGCCGCCCACCCCCCGGCCGCGGCCCGCGCCGAGCTGGACCGGTTGATGGCACGCGGGGCGGCCTTCCTGGGCAGCCGCTACGCCGTGATGGGCGGGGCCATGAGCTGGGTGAGCGAGCGCCATTTGGTGGCGGCGCTCTCCAACGCCGGCGCCTTCGGCGTGATCGCCAACGGCGCCATGGAACCGGACCGCTTGGCCGAGGAGATCGCCGGCACCCAGGCGCTCACCGACAAGCCCTTCGGCGTGAACCTCATCACCATGCACCCGCGGCTCGACGCGCTGGTGGACGCCTGCCTGGCGGCGCGGGTCGGGCACATCGTCTTCGCCGGCGGCATCCCGCCCGGCGCCGCCATCCGCCGCGCCAAGGAGGGCGGGGCCAAGGTGGTGTGCTTCGCGCCGGCCTTGTCGCTCGCCAAGCGGCTGGTCCGCGCCGGCGCGGACGCGTTGGTCATCGAGGGCTCGGAGGCAGGCGGGCACATCGGGCCGGTGAGCCTCAACGTGCTGGCGCAGGAGATCCTGCCGCACGTGACGGAGGTGCCCGTGTTCGTGGCCGGCGGCATCGGCCGGGGCGAGGCGATCCTGGCTTTCCTGGAAATGGGCGCGGCCGGCGTGCAACTCGGCACACGTTTCGTCTGCGCTAACGAGAGCATCGCCCACCCGCGCTTCAAACATGCCTTCATCCGTGGCGCGGCACGGGACGCGGTGCCGACCGTGCAACTCGACGAACGCTTCCCGGTGATCCCGGTGCGGGCGCTGCAGAACGCGGGCACGCGGCGGTTCATGGACCACCAAGCGGCGGTGCTGGCGCGCTTCACGGCGGGCGAGGTCTCCAAGGAAGCGGCGCAGTTGGAGATCGAGCACTTCTGGGCCGGCGCGCTGCGGCGGGCGGTGATCGACGGCGACGTGGAGAACGGCAGCCTGATGGCCGGCCAGTCCATCGGCATGGTCACGCGCGAGGAGCCGGCGGCGGCGATCCTGGAGGAGCTGATGGCGCAAGCGGCCGCGGCTATCTCGGCGCGACGGGGCGGCTAGGGCTCCCCGCCGCGCCGCGCGAGCCCGTCGCGCCGGTACGCACACCGCCGGGAACGCCACCGGAAAGAACGCCCGGCGCGCGCGGACGCGGGGATTGATCGTCCTCGCCGCTGCGCCGATAACCCCCACGCACGGCGGATGATCCGCCGCGTGGGGACGCCGATGAACGCCGATCAGACGACGGCCGCCGATGGCGCACCAGGGACGGACGCGGCCGTCCGGAACGAAGCCCGCTTGGCGGCGCTTTGGCGGACCGGCCTCCTCGACACCCCGCCCGAGGAGGTGTTCGACCGCCTGACGCGGCTCGCCGGCCGCCTGCTCGGCGCGCCCGTCATCCTGGTGTCCCTCGTCGAAGCCGACCGCCAGTTCTTCAAAAGCGCGGTCGGCTTGCCCGAGCCTTGGGCCACGCGGCGGCAAACGCCGCTCTCGCATTCCTTCTGCCAGCATGTCGTGGCCACTGGCGCGCCGCTTAGGATCGCGGACGCGCGCGAGGACCCATTGGTTTGCGACAACCTCGCCGTGCCCGACATCGGTGTCGTGGCCTATCTCGGGATGCCGCTCGCCACCGCCGACGGCCAGGTGCTCGGATCGCTTTGCGCCATCGACACCAAGCCGCGGAACTGGACGGCGGAAGACGCCGCCGCGCTGCGCGACTTGGCCTCCTTGGCCATGAGCGAGATGTCGCTGCGCGGCCTCGCCCTGGAACTCGAGGCTTGGCTCCGAGAGGAGGCCGCCGCGCGCGAAGCGGTGCGGGCCCGGATGGCGCGGGCACGGCGGCTGGAGGCGCTGGGACAGCTCGCCGGCGGCGTCGCGCACGACTTCGCCAATGTGCTGCAGGCCGTGCAAGGCGGCGTCCGCTTGGCGGCCGGGCGCCTGGACCGGGATCCCGCCGCCGCCCGCAACCTGCTCGACATGGTCGGCGGCGCGGCGAACCGCGGCGCTTCCGTTACACGCCGCTTGCTCGCCTTCGCCCGGCGGGGGGAACTGGGCGTTGCGCGGGTGAATCTCGTGGAACTCCTCGACGGCCTGGAGGAGATGCTGGCGCACACCATGAACGCGCCCGGCCTGCGTGTCGTCGTCGAGACGGAGCCTGGGTTGCCGCCGGTGCTGGCCGATCAAGGCGAGCTGGAAACGGTGCTGGTGAACCTCGCCACGAACGCGCGGGACGCCATGCCACGGGGCGGGACGTTCACCGTAGGGGCCGCGGTCGAGACGGTCGCGGACGGCGCCGTGCCGCACCCGGCCCGGCTGCGGCTTGGCCGCTACGTCCGGCTTTCGGCCATGGACACCGGCGTCGGCATGGACGCCGGAACGCTGGCGAACGCGGCCGAAGCCTTTTTCACCACCAAGCCGGAAGGCGAAGGCAGGGGCCTCGGCTTGGCCATGGCCCGCGAATTTGCCGAGCAAGCGGGGGGCGGGTTCGCCGTGGCGAGCGAGCCCGGGCGGGGGACGACCGTAACCTTCTGGCTGCCCGATGCGGAGGAGACCGGGGGAAATCCGGCCCGGTCGGCGCCCGAAGCCGGGAAGAGGTAAGAGCCGATGCCCTGGGCGCCGCTTGTTCCCGCCTTTGCGGCGACAGGCCGGGATCGGCCGATCGCAGTCCTGTGACAACCGCGCCCGCCCGCCTACGAAACGGGCGCCGCCGGTTGGGTCGGGGCGCCGGGCCTGCCATATTCCGGGCGAGCCACTGGGATTGTGAGGCGCATGAGCTACCGGCCATACCAGCAGATCGCCCGCAGGGCGTCCCGCCAGATCCGGGTGGGCAAGGTCCTCGTCGGCGGCGACGCGCCGATCAGCGTGCAGACCATGACCAACACGCCCACCGAGGACGCGGTGGCCACCATCGCCCAGATTCGCAAGTCTGAGGTCGCGGGGGTGGACATCGTCCGCGTGTCCTGCCCGACGCCGGAGAGCACGGCGGCGCTGGCCGAGATCGTGCGCGAGGTGAACGTGCCGGTCGTGGCCGACATCCACTTCCACTACAAGCGGGCGATCGAGGCGGCGAAGGCCGGCGCGGCCTGCCTCCGCATCAACCCGGGCAACATCGGCAGCGCCGACCGTGTGAAGGAGGTGGTCAAGGCGGCGCGGGACCATGGCTGCTCCATCCGCATCGGCGTCAACGCCGGCAGCCTGGAGCGGCACCTGCTGGAGAAATACGGGGAGCCGAACCCGGAAGCGCTGGTTGAGAGCGCGCTCTGGCACGCGGCGCACCTGCAGGACAACGACTTCCACGAGTTCAAGATCAGCGTGAAGGCGAGCGACGTGTTCCTGGCGGTCGCGGCCTACACCCAGCTCGCCGAGGTTTGCGACCACCCTCTGCACATCGGCATCACCGAGGCAGGGGGGAAACGCACCGGCACGGTGAAGAGCGCGATCGGCCTCGGCAACCTGCTCTGGGCCGGCATCGGCGACACCCTGCGCGTCTCCCTCTCGGCCGAGCCGGAGGAGGAGGTGCACGTCGGCTGGGAGATGCTGAAGTCGCTGGGCCTTCGGCACCGCGGCGTGAAGATCATCTCCTGCCCGTCTTGCGCCCGGCAGGGCTTCGACGTCATCAGGACGGTGGCGACCCTGGAAGACCGGCTGGCGCACATCGAGACGCCGATCACGCTGTCCATCATCGGCTGCGTGGTGAACGGGCCGGGCGAGGCGCTGATGACCGACCTTGGCCTGACCGGCGGCGGCGCCGGTCGGCACATGGTTTACGCGGCGGGCCGGCAAGACCACACGGTGGACGGCGACCGGATGGTGGACCACTTGGTCGCACTGGTGGAACGCCGGGCGGCGCAGATCCAGGCGGAGGAGGAAGCCGCCAAGCGCGCAGCGGCTGAGGCGCAGGCCCAGGCGGCGGAGTAGACGACCGCACCTCGTGTCCCCTAGCTGCCAACGCTAGGTAAAACCAGTGAGCAGAAAGGCATCACCTCGGGGCTGGCCGGTGACGGTGAAGGACCAAGTCACCATTCCGAAGCCCTTGCGCGACCACCTGCGCTTGGCTCCAGGCGACCACCTGGAGTTCGAGATCCTGCCCGACGGCCGGGCGCAGATCCGCAAGGCCGAAGCGGAATCCGGCCCGCCGCCCGATCGTTTCGCGCGCTTGGTGGGCCGTGCCTCGGCAGGCCTCACCCGGACTTTTTCGTCGGCGCGCACGCCGAGGTCGCCGGGGTGCGCGTGCTGACCCGGGACGGGAGCCGTTACCGCAGGTACTTTCCCGGGTTGGTCCTCATCGCTCCGCCCTGAGCCCTTGCCGCGCGCCGCTTCCGCGGGCTAACGCCCCTTCGCCATGCCCCCTACAGCCCTGCAACCCGTCCGCGGCACGCGCGACCTCATCGGCGAGGAGCAGCGCCGCCACCAGCGCGTGGTGGACACGGCGCGCCGGATCGCCGCCCTTTACGGCTTCGAGGAGTGGGCCACGCCCGTGTTCGAGGACACGCGCGTCTTTTCCCGCGGCCTGGGCGACACCTCGGACGTCGTGTCCAAGGAGATGTACACCTTCACCGACCGCGGCGGCGACAGCATCACGCTGCGGCCGGAGAACACGGCTGGGGTGTGCCGGGCGCTGGTGAGCAACGGGCTCGCGCAGGCCGGGCTGCCGCGCAAGGTGTTCTACGCCGGGCCGATGTTCCGCTACGAGCGGCCGCAGAAGGGGCGCTACCGGCAGTTCCACCAGATCGGGATAGAGGTGTTGGGCGCCGCCGAGCCGCTGGCCGACGCGGAGTGCATAGCCTGCGGCTGGCACATCCAGCAGGAACTGGGCATCGCCGAAGGCACGGTGCTGGAGGTGAACACGCTCGGCGACGCGGAAAGCGCGGCGGCCTACCGGGCGGCGTTGGTGGCCTACTTCGCCGGCCACAAGGACCGGCTCTCCGCGGACAGCCAGGTCCGGCTGGAGAAGAACCCGCTCCGCATCCTCGACAGCAAGGACGCAGGCGACCGCGCCCTGTTGACCGAAGCGCCGACCATCTTCGAACACCTGACCCCGGCGGCGGCGGCCTTCTTCGAAGCGGTGACGCGCCACCTGGATCGCTTCGGCGTCCCGGCGCGGCGGAACCCGCGCATCGTGCGTGGCCTCGATTACTACAGCCACACCGCGTTCGAGTTCGTCACCGACCGGCTCGGCGCGCAGGGCACCGTCATGGCGGGCGGGCGCTATGACGGGCTGGTGGAGGAGATGGGCGGGCCGCCCACCCCTTCTGTCGGCTGGGCCGCCGGGGTGGAGCGGCTGGCGCTGCTGCTGGAAGCGGGGGGGCTCACCCCCGCGGTGCCCCGGCCGGTGGCGGTGATCCCGGTCGGCGAGGCGGCGGAAGGGCCGGCGCTCGACGTGGCGCAGGCGCTGCGCCGCGCCGGTGTGGTGGCGGAGATGGCTTACAAGGGCAACCTCAAGCGGCGGATGGAGCGCGCCAACCGCTCCGGGGCGCTGGCCGCAGTCATCATCGGCGACGCGGAGCTGGCGGAAGGCGTGGCGCAGCTCCGCGACCTCGACGCCGGCACGCAAGAAACGGTGCCGCTCGCCGAAGTGCCGGGGCGGCTCGCGCCGTGAGCATCGCCGACAAGCTCGACCGGGTGCTCACCCGCGTCGAGGAGATCAAGCACCTGCTCTCCACCGCCGACGGCGGCCAATTCGGGGCGCTCTCCAAGGAGCTGGCGGAACTGGAGCCGGTGGCCGAGAAGGTGCAGGTGCTCCGCGCCGCCGAGCGGGCGCGGGACGAGGCGGAAGCCATGCTGGCCGACCCGGAACTGCGGGAGCTGGCCGAATCGGAGTATTTCGAGCAGCGCGACCTGGTGCCGGTCCTGGAGCGCGAGCTGCGCCTCATGCTGCTGCCGCGCGACGCGGCGGACGAGCGCAGCGCCATCCTGGAGGTCCGCCCGGCCGCGGGCGGCGACGAGGCGGCGCTGTTCGCGGCCGAGCTGTTCCGCGCCTACCAGCGCTACGCCGAAGGCAAGCGCTGGCGCTTCGAGGTGCTGGAGTACGACGAGAGCGACCTCGGCGGCGTGCGCGGCGCCACCGCCGAGATCGAGGGTAAGGGCGTCTTCGCCCGGCTGAAGTTCGAGAGCGGCGTCCACCGCGTCCAGCGCGTCCCGGCCACCGAGACGCAGGGCCGCATCCACACCTCCACCGTCACCGTCGCGGTGCTGCCGCAGGCGGAGGAGGTGGACGTGCAGATCAACGAGGGCGACCTTCGGATAGATACCTACCGGGCCTCCGGCGCCGGCGGGCAGCACGTGAACAAGACGGACAGCGCCGTCCGCATCACCCACCTGCCGACCGGCGTGGCGGTGGCGATGCAGGAGGAGAAGTCGCAGCACAAGAACCGCGCCAAGGCGATGAAGGTGCTGCGCGCCCGGCTGTTCGAGGCGGAGCGGAGCCGCGTGGACGCGACCCGCGCCGCTGACCGCAAGAGCCAGGTCGGCACCGGCGACCGCAGCGAGCGCATCCGCACCTACAACTTTCCCCAGGGCCGCGTCACCGACCACCGCATCGGCCTGACCCTCCACAAGATCGACCGGGTGATGCTGGGCGACTTGGACGAACTGGTCGACGCCTTGTCTGCCGAGGAGCAGGCGGCGCTGCTGGCGGCGGCCGAGGGCGAATGACACCCGCCGTCCAGCCGGAGCGGGACGGCCCCGGCGCCCTCGTCCGCCGCTTCTACGCCGTCAGCGCGGAGGGGGGTGATCCGGAAGCCTTGCGCCCCCTACTCGCGCCGGACGTGAACTGGGTCGAGCCGGACGTCGGTGCCCACATGGGCCGTTTGACGGGCGCCGGGGCGGTTCTCGACATGATCCGCCGCGCGCAGGCGGCCGCCGGCGGCACCTTCCGCTTGGCCGTGGCGGAAACCGTCGAAACCCGAACCCATTGCGCCGCCCTGATCGCCTGGTCGGCCGAGCGCGACGGGCGCACCATCCGCGGGCGCGAGTTGGCGGTGTTCGGCGTCGCGGGCGGCCGGATCGCATCGGTGACCTTCCACCCGGAGGACATCGCGGACGACCGGGCCTTCTGGGGCGAGGCGGGGCCGCGGAGGTGAGCGCCGCCGTCGCCTGTGCCGACCCGGAGGGCACGGTGGGCGCCTTCCTGTGCCGCGCCGGCCAACGCCTCCGCGCCGCCGCCATCGAGATGCCGAGGCTCGAAGCGCGGCTGATGCTGGCGCACGCGATGGGGTGCCGCACCGAAGACTTGCTGCGCGACCCGCGGACGCCGGTCCCGCCCGCGGCGGCGCTGCGCTTCGCCGGGTTGCTCGAGCGCCGGCTCGGCCGCGAGCCGATGGCGCGCCTGCTCGGCGCGGCGGAATTCTGGTCGTTGCCCTTCGCCGTGTCCCCCGCCACCCTCGTGCCGCGGCCGGACACGGAAACGCTGATCGAGGCGGCGTTGGCGGCTTTTCCGGAACGGGGCGCGCCGCGGCGGGTGCTGGACCTCGGCACCGGCACGGGTTGCCTGTTGCTCGCCGCCTTGTCCGAGTTCCCGGAGGCCAAGGGCGTCGGCGTGGACGCGGTGCCCGAGGCGGCGCTGCTGGCGCGGCGCAACGCAGCCGCGCTCGGAATGGGTGGCCGGACGGTCTTTCTGGCGGGATCCTGGGGCGCGGCGCTGGGCGACTGCCCTTTCGATCTCATCCTGTCCAACCCGCCTTACGTGGAGGCGGGCGCGATCCCGGGACTGGCGCCCGAGGTCGCGCTGCACGAACCTCGCTCGGCGCTGGACGGCGGCGCCGACGGTCTGGGCGCTTACCGGGCGCTCTTGCCGGAAATCCGGCGGCTGCTCGCGCCGGGCGGCCGGGCGGTGGTCGAGTTGGGGCAGGGGCAGCGCGGGCCCGTCGAGGCCATCGCGGCCGGCAGCGGCCTTCGGACGCTGTGCTGCCGGGCGGACCTCGGCGGCGTGGACAGGGCGCTGGTCCTCGCGGCGCCCGCCGGGATTTGAGCCGCCGGCCGCCTCTGGACGCGTCAACAAAAAAACCATTTGGCGGGCGGCCTCCGCGCTATTAAGTTCCAGCCAAGGGTTCGCTCAGTGGCCGGCTTCGGCCGGCGTTGCTTGCGAGCGTTCCCGTGATGCGGTGGCGCCCGTGCGCGGCACGGCTCCGCGTGGCACGTTACAGATCGGTCGCATTGATAGGGCACGTCCGGAATACCCCGCGTGCCGGGGCGGCCATGGCTGCGAGACAATAGACATAGCACTCATGAACAACATGAAACGCATGCGCGGCCGCAACCACCGGCATGGTGGCGGCGGCGGCGGAGGGGGCGGTGGTGGAGGCGGCGGCTACCGCCAGAGCGGCCACCAGCCCATGAACCGTAGCCACGTGTTCGACTCCAACGGGCCGGACATGCGGTTGCGCGGCACGGCGCAGCAACTCTTCGAGAAGTACCTCCAGCTCGGCCGCGACGCGACCGGCTCGGGCGACCGAGTGACGGCGGAAGGCTACTTTCAACACGCCGAGCACTATTTCCGCATCCTGAACGCCATGAGCCAAGCGCAGGGCGGCGGCCACCACCAACAGCAGCAGCGGCGTTTCCAGACCCCGTCCGAGCCTGCGGGCGCAGAGGGGCCTGACGGAACCGACGACCAGCCCGAGTCCCAGAGCCAGGGCAACGGCGCCCAGCAGGGCCATGCTCCCCAGGGCAACGGCCACCAAGCCAACGGCCATGCGCCCGAGCAGGACGCGGCGGACAGCGAAGGGCCGTCCGCGGACAACCGCGAACCGGCCTGACGAACCCGGCCTCCGCCGCATGGGGGCGGTGGTCGCGCGTTGACACGCCACCACGTCGGACGCAGCATCCCGGACGTTCCAAGGGGCGCCCCAGCAGGGGCTGAGATGCGGCTATCCGCGCCGTGACCCTTTGAACCTGATCCGGGTCGTGCCGGCGTAGGGACAGGAACACTCGGGCGTCGCTCCGCGCGGCGCTCAACCGTCCGGCGTCGGCCCGGATCTCCATTCGAGGGGAGATCCAAGGTGCCCGACACGATTCCTGTTGCTTTCAAGCCCGGCGACCTGCCCGACGTCACGACCGGACCCTTGCCGGCGTCCCGCAAGGTCCACGCGCCGGGCACGCTCCACCCGACGTTGCGCGTCGCCATGCGGGAGATCGCGGTGTCGGGCGGCGAGCCGCCGGTGCGCGTCTACGACACCTCCGGCCCCTACACCGATCCCGGGCAGCGCGTCGACATCCGCCAAGGACTGCCCGAACTGCGCCGCGAGTGGATCGAGGCTCGCGGCGACGTGGAGCGCCACGCCGGGCGCGAAACCCGGCCGGAGGACGACGGGCTCAAGCCGGGCGAGGCGCGCAAGGTGCCGCTGTTCGACCGCGCCGACCGGCTGCCTTTGCGCGGCAAGCCGGGCCGGACGGTGACGCAGCTCGCCTACGCCCGCGCCGGCGTCGTCACGCCGGAGATGGAGTACGTGGCCATCCGGGAGAACCTGGGGCGGGCGCGGCTCCGCGAGGCGGCGAAGCGGGACGGCGAGAGCTTCGGCGCCGCCATCCCCGATCACGTCACGCCCGAGTTCGTGCGCGACGAGGTGGCCCGCGGCCGGGCCATCATCCCGAACAACGTCAACCACCCGGAAAGCGAGCCGATGGCGATCGGCCGCAACTTCCTGGTCAAGATCAACGCCAACATCGGCAACTCGGCCGTCACCTCCGGCGTGGCGGAGGAGGTGGACAAGCTGGTCTGGGCCATCCGCTGGGGCGCGGACACGGTGATGGACCTCTCCACCGGCCGCAACATCCACACCACGCGGGAATGGATCATCCGCAACTCGCCGGTGCCGATCGGCACGGTGCCGATCTACCAAGCGCTGGAGAAGGTCAACGGCAAGGCCGAGGACCTCTCCTGGGAGGTGTTCCGCGACACGCTGATTGAGCAGGCGGAGCAGGGGGTGGATTACTTCACCATCCACGCCGGAGTCCGGCTCGCGCATGTGCCGCTGACGGCGGAGCGCGTCACCGGCATCGTCTCCCGCGGCGGCTCCATCATGGCGAAGTGGTGCCTGGCGCACCACCGCGAGAGCTTCCTCTACGAGCGTTTCGAGGAGATCTGCGAGATCATGAAGGCCTACGACGTGGCCTTCTCGCTCGGCGACGGCCTGCGCCCGGGCTCCATCGCCGACGCCAACGACGCGGCGCAATTCGCGGAGCTGGAAACGCTCGGCGAACTGACGAAGGTCGCCTGGAAGCACGACGTGCAGACCATGATCGAAGGCCCCGGCCACGTGCCGATGCACAAGATCAAGGTCAACATGGAGAAGCAGCTCGAAGAGTGCGGCGAGGCGCCGTTCTACACCCTCGGGCCGCTCACCACCGACATCGCGCCCGGTTACGACCACATCACCTCGGGCATCGGCGCCGCCATGATCGGCTGGTTCGGCTGCGCCATGCTCTGCTACGTGACGCCGAAGGAGCACTTGGGGCTGCCGGACCGGGACGACGTGAAGACCGGCGTGATCACCTACAAGATCGCGGCGCACGCGGCCGATCTGGCGAAGGGCCACCCGGCGGCGCAGGAGCGGGACGACGCGCTGTCCCGCGCCCGCTTCGAGTTCCGTTGGCGGGACCAGTTCAACCTATCGCTCGACCCCGAGACGGCGGAGAAGTTCCACGACCAGACCCTGCCGGCCGAAGGCGCCAAGCTGGCGCACTTCTGCTCCATGTGCGGGCCGAAGTTCTGCTCCATGAAGATCAGCCAGGAGGTGCGCGACGCGGCGCGGAAGGGCATGGATGAAATGTCGGACACCTTCCGGGCCAATGGCGGCCAGATCTACGTGGCGCCGGAGCCGCGCGCCGGCGGCTGAGGCATGCAGGTGCCCGGGGGCCGGCGAAGCGGCCTTCGTGCAACGCTGCATACAATGTGAAGTGCATGCGATCGGCTTAACACAGGCGTTAGCATGAACCGTGATAGCACCTTTCCGGCCGGGTAAGCTGGTCGGAGGGGTGCTTGCGCGATCTGGCGAAAACGGACTCATCGCCGCTCGGCGCGGTTGTGGTCGGCGGTGGCCCGGCCGGGGCGGGGTTGCTCGTCGCCGCACGCGGCGCAGGGCTGTTGGATGCGCTGCTCGCCCTGCCGGTCAGGATCATCGAGTGCGGCGATGCCGTCGGTACCGGGGAGCTGGGCGGTTACGCCATCCGCTCCGACAGCCACGCCGAAAGCTTCCTTCGTGCGGTCGAGGCGCAGGCGGAGCCGCCGCTGTCCGTCGCCCTTTCCACGCCGGCCGGGCGGGAGGTGTCGCAACGGCGCGGCGGCCCCGTGGATTTGTCCGTTGCCTCCGCCTTCTTGAACGGCGCGTGCGAGGAACTGCGCGGCGCCCTCGCCGCCTCCGGGCGCGACCCGTTCCTGAACGGCTTCGAGGCACTTTCGGCCCGCAAGACGACGGCCGGCGGTTGGCGCGTGCGCTGCCGCAGGGTCGCCCGGGGCGATGAGGCCGAACTGGACGCCGCTGCGCTGGTGCTGGCCACCGGGGCGCACCAGCCGCCCGAGACGTTGCTGCGCGAGCGGGTGGCCGGCGAACCCCTGCTGCCGCGCTTCGCTGGCAGGCTGGTCCAGTCCTCTGCGCTCCTGTCCCACTCCGGCGCCGCGGCGGCGATCGGGCGCTTGGCGAAGCTCGCTTCACCCAGGGTGGCGATCGTCGGCGGCTCGCACAGCGCCATCGCCTGCGCGCGGCTGCTGCTCGATGCCGCGCCGGGACTGAGCTTCGGGGAGGATGGCGTCGCCGTCCTGCACCGCCGGCCGCTGCGGCTCACCTACGCGAGCCCGGCTGCGGCGCTGGCCGAAGGTTATGCCGAGTTCGGGCCGCAGGACATCTGCGCCCATACAGGGCGCGTCTTCCCGCTCGCCGGCTTCCGCAGCGACGCGCGCGACCTGCTGCGCCGCGCCTGGGGCCTCGGCGGCTGCGGCCCGGAACCGCGCTTGCGCCTGCACCGGCTCCGCCACGGACCCGACGCGGAAGCGGCGCGCATCCTGGAAGACGCCGACCTGGTCGTAGCGGCCCTCGGCTACCGGCCGCGCGCCCTGCCGCTGTTCGACTCCGACGGCCGGCGCATCCGGCTCCACGCCGAAACGGCGCCCGCCGCGCCGCTGGTGGACGGGCGGAGCCGCGTCCTGGCGGCGGACGGCGCGCCGGTGGAGGGCGTGTTCGGCATCGGCCTCGCCGCCGGCTTCCCGCTGCGCGGCACTCACGGCGAGGAAAGCTTCGAGGGCCAGGCCAACGGCCTGTCTCTCTGGCACGGCGAGGTGGGGGCGGCGATCGTCCGCGACCTGCTCGCGGCCCGGCCGGCAGCGGCCACGGCGCGCGTTGCTCCCGGCTTCTCAAAGGCGGAGGCCGCTTAGATGGACCAGACCGCATCCTCCGTGCCGTGGTTCTCGCGGCCTCCGCACGGCTTGGCCGTGCTGCCGGCCGACCGGATCGCCGAGGCGGCCGCCGCCTGCGTCCTGGCGGCGCTCGTGGAGGCGCTGGAGCGGCGGGGGAGGGCGGTGCTGGCGCCGTCCGCCGGACGCACGCCGCGGTCCACCTACGCCCTGCTCCGGGCCGCCCACCGGCACAGCCTGGACTGGTCGCGCGTGGTTCTCGTGCAGATGGATGAGTACGAGGGGGTGGGCGACCGCGACCCCAGCGGCTTCGCCGCTGAACTGCGGCGTGAACTGGTCGAGCCGCTCGGCATCGGCCGGTTCCTCCGCTTCCACGACTCCGACGGCGATCTGCGCCGGCCGCTGGACGCCTACGAGCGGGCGGTGCGCGCCCTGGGCGGCATCGATTGCGCGCTGCACGGCGTCGGGCGCAACGGCCACGTCGCGTTCAACGAGCCCGGGGACGCGCTGGCCGACACCACCCGCCGCGTGCTCCTGGCGCGGTCCACGCGGGTTGCGAACGGGGTGCTGTTCACCCACGGCGTGACGCTCGGCCTCGACGTGTTGGCCGAGGCCAGGGAAACGGTGGTGTTGATGACCGGCGCGGCCAAGCGGGACGCCGCCTCCTCCGTGCTGTTCCGGCCCGAGGGCTTGGCGAACCCCGCCGCCGCCCTCCGTCGGTGCGGCCGCGTCACCGTGCTCCTCGACCCGGAGGCGGCGCCCGAAGCCCTGCCGCGATGGCTCGCGCCCTCGCCCGGCGGCGCTGTGCCGCCCGCGCGTCCGGCCCTCGACGAGGCGCCGCTGAAGCCCCTGCCGGGCACGACGGAGCGGGTGCCCGAGTTGGTCGAGCAGGGGCCGTAGTGGCGGCCAGGCGCCGCCACACCCACGTCAGTGCAGCAGATCGGCCTCCAACGGCTCCAAGGCGTCCCCTAAGGAGACCTGGCCGCCTTCCAGCACCTCCGCGTAGACTCCCAGGTCGGAATGGCCGAAGCGCTCGCGCAACCAGTGTTGCGGCTTCGCGTCCCGTTCGGCCGTTTCCGGGTTCACCTCCGTCGCGGCGCAGCGGACTATGCGCTTGAAGACGCGCAGCCGCGCCCCGCCGATCTGGATTTCCTGCCCGAGCAGCCCGAACTCCGCCCAGGGTTCGCCGCCCGAGACGTAGATGTTGGCGCGGAAGCGGATGGGGTCGAGCGGCGTGTCCACGGCCGCCTCCAGCGCGTGCAGGCTCGATAGCCCGATGATGGAGACGCACTTTTTGGCAACGTCCGTGAAGTTGTGGCCCGGCGCTTCCACGAAACGCGGTGTGCCGCGGGCTTCCGGCCCGAGGAACTCGGCCAGGAAGGCGCCAATCGCCGCCCGCCCGTCCTCCGTCCGGGTGTCGGCGACCAAGGACGACCCGTCCGGCGCCCGGATGGAAAGACGGCCGCTGCGCGGCTCGAAGCCGGTGCGCAGCAAGGCCAGCCGGGCGTTCGCCATGAGGCAGCCGAAATGCCGCTTCGGCAGCCAGGACGGGGCGGCCGGGTCGAACGGCGCGTCGCCTTGCGCAAGGGCGAAGCGGCGGTCCTGCGGGATGCACTCGCCCGGGGTGAGCACCACCTCCTCCAAGGCTTCGGGACTCAGGCCTTTCACCGGGTACCGGTAGACGGCTTCGACGCGCATGGCGGGCAGCACCTTCGGCTCGGGGCGGGGCCGGCGAGCCGTTCCGGCGCGGCGCCTCCGCACCACGCGCTTACCGCCTCAACCTCGCCAGCGTCCACCCGTTTGAAGGAGCGCGGGGAGGCTTGCATCGGCCGGGCGGGCTGACCAACTCGTTGGTGGGAGCGCAGCGCCGCTCCTGCCGGTGGGCCGCCGCGAGCGGGGCCGTCCGGCGGTGTCGCCTTTGTCGAAGGGGCTCCAGATGGACATAGAGAAGTTCACCGATCGCGCGCGCGGGTTCCTGCAAGCCGCGCAAACCATCGCCATACGCGAGTACCACCAGCGCATCACGCCGGAGCACCTGCTCAAGGCACTGCTCGACGACGAGCAGGGCGCCGCGAACGGGCTCATCCGCGCCGCCGGAGGCGATCCCGCCCGTGCCAAGCAGGCGGTCGATGCCGACCTCGCTCGCCAGCCCAAGGTCTCGGGCGCCGGCGCCGGCCAGCCCCAGTTCACGCCGGACGTCGTGCGCGTTTTGGACGCCGCGCAGCAGCAGGCCACCCGCGCCGGCGACGAATTCGTCGCTCAGGACCGGCTGCTGGTCGCCCTCGCGGCTTCGGAAACGGCAGCCGGTCGCGCCCTTCGCGGCGCGGGCGCCGATGCGCAGCGGCTGGAGTCGGCGGTGGCCGATCTCCGCAAGGGCCGAACGGTCAACAGCCAGAACGCCGAGGAGAGCTTCGACGCGCTCAAGAAGTACGCCCGCGACATCACCGCGGCGGCCCGCGAGGGCAAGCTCGACCCGGTGATCGGCCGCGACGAGGAGATCCGCCGCGCCATCCAGGTGCTGGCCCGCCGTACCAAGAACAACCCGGTGCTGATCGGCGAGCCGGGCGTCGGCAAGACCGCCATCGTCGAGGGGCTGGCGCTGCGGATCGTCCGGGGCGACGTGCCGGAGGCGCTGAAGGACAAGCGCGTGATGGCGCTTGACCTTGGCGCGCTGGTGGCCGGCGCCAAGTACCGCGGCGAGTTCGAGGAGCGCCTGAAGGCCGTCCTCAAAGAGGTGACGGAGGCCGAGGGCGACATCATCCTCTTCATCGACGAGATGCACACGCTCGTCGGAGCGGGCAAGGCGGAGGGGGCGATGGACGCCTCCAACCTGCTCAAACCGGCGCTCGCCCGCGGCGAACTGCACTGCATCGGCGCCACCACCCTCGACGAGTACCGCAAGCACGTGGAGAAGGACGCGGCCCTGGCGCGCCGCTTTCAGCCCGTGTTCGTGGGCGAGCCGAGCGTGGAGGACACCATCAGCATCCTCCGCGGCATCAAGGACAAGTACGAGACGCACCACGGCGTCCGCATCACGGACAGCGCCCTGGTCGCCGCCGCGACGCTCTCCAACCGCTACATCACCGACCGATTCCTGCCCGACAAGGCGATCGATCTGGTGGACGAGGCCGCGTCGCGCCTCCGCATGCAGGTGGACAGCAAGCCGGAGGAGCTGGACGAGCTCGACCGGCGGCTGATGCAGCTCAAGATCGAGCGCGAGGCGCTCCGCAAGGAGGACGACCCGGCCTCCCAGGACCGGCTGCAAAGGCTGGAAAAGGAGGTGGCCGACCTCGAAGAGCGCTCGCGCGAGATGACGCAGCGTTGGGAGGCGGAAAAGGGCAAGGTCGTCGAGGCGCAAAAGACCAAGGAGGAGCTGGACAAGGCCCGCACCGAGGTGGAGCTTGCGCAGCGCCGCGGCGATCTCGCCAAGGCTTCGGAGCTGCTCTACGGCGTCATCCCGCAGCTCGAAAAGAAGCTCGCCGGGACGGGCGACAGCGACGCGCGCCTGGTGAACGAAGCGGTGACCGAAGAGGGCATCGCCGCCGTGGTCAGCCGCTGGACCGGCATCCCGGTCGAGAAGATGCTGGAAGGCGAGCGCGCCAAGCTGCTCCGCATGGAGGACCAGCTCCGCAAACGGGTGGTCGGCCAGGAGGAGGCGTTGGAGGCGGTTTCCAAGGCCGTCCGCCGGGCACGCGCCGGCTTGCAGGACCCCAACCGGCCGATCGGCTCCTTCCTGTTCCTCGGCCCGACCGGCGTGGGCAAGACGGAGTTGGTGAAGTCGCTGGCCGCGTTCCTGTTCGACGACGACCGGGCGATGACCCGCATCGACATGTCGGAGTTCATGGAGAAGCACAGCGTGTCCCGCCTGATCGGCGCGCCCCCGGGTTACGTGGGCTACGACGAGGGCGGCGTGCTGACGGAAGCGGTGCGGCGCCGGCCCTACCAGGTCGTGCTGTTCGACGAAGTCGAGAAGGCGCATGAGGACGTCTTCAACGTGCTCCTGCAGGTGCTGGACGACGGGCGGTTGACGGACGGGCAGGGTCGGACGGTCGACTTCCGCAACACCATCATCGTGCTGACCAGCAACCTCGGCAGCCAAGCCATCGCGGAACTCCCGGAAAGCGCCGACATCGAGGCGGCGCGGCCGGCGGTGATGCGGGCGGTGCGGGACCGCTTCCGGCCGGAGTTCCTCAACCGGCTGGACGAGATCGTGCTGTTCCGGCGCTTGGCGCGCGAGGACATGGCGCACATCGTGGACATCCAGCTCGAAAGGCTGCGGAAGCTGCTGGAAGACCGGAAGCTCCGGCTGGAGTTGGACGACAAGGCGCGGGAGTGGCTGGCTGAGGCCGGCTACGACCCGACCTACGGCGCCCGGCCGCTGAAGCGGGTGATCCAGCGGAACCTTCAGGACCGATTGGCGAATCTGTTGCTGGAGGGTTCGATTTCCGACGGCTCCGTCCTGCGTGTCACGGCCGGTCCCGAAGGGCTGGAGGTGCGTCCGCCTTTGGCGGAAGCCGCCTGACATGGGCATTGCTGGGGGAGGCGAGCGCCAGCGCGCCGCCCTCCCCGGCGCCCCGTCTGGGCGCTTCGTCAGTCGGCCATGGCGAGTTCGTGCATCGGTTCGATGCGCGAGAGCCAGGCTTGCACCTGCCGTTGCGTGGCTTGGAAGCCAGCCATCTCCGGCCCGGCGAGGCGGGTGCCCCCGGCGCTGCGCACCGTCGCCGGATTCATCGGCCGTCCGTTCTGCGAAATCTCGTAATGCAGGTGCGGGCCGGACGACAAACCCGTGTTGCCTACTCTGCCGATGAGTTGGCCTTGGCGGACTCGCTGCCCGGGCGCCAAACCGGGCGCGAAACTTGACAGGTGCGCGTACAGCGTCTCGGTCCCGCCTGGATGCCGCAGTTCGACGGTGCGGCCGTAGCCGTTGCGCGGACCGACGCCCACCACGGTCCCGTCGCCTGCCGCGACGACCGGCGTGCCCACGGGGGCGGCGAAATCCACGCCCTGGTGCATCCGGGTGAAGCCTGAAATCGGGTGATGCCGCATGCCGAAGCCGGAGGTGATGCGGGCGCCGTCGAGCGGCGTGCGCAGGAACTCGCGGCGGAGGCTGCGGCCGTCGGCGTCGAACCAGTCCGGGCCGTCGGGCGTTTCATAGCGCCAGATGGAAAGCTCGCGGCCTGACACGCGGAACGAGGCGTGCAGCACCTTGCCGTCGCGGAGGAAGCCGCCGGTCTCCGCCCGGTAGCGTTCGAACAGCACGGCGAAGTGGTCGCCCGGCCGGAGTTCGCGTTGGAGGTCGAGCTCGTGGCTCAGGACGCGGATGAGGTCGTGAGCCAAAGGCTCCGGGACGCCGCCGGACAGCAGGGCTCGAAGGAAGGAGCCCTCGATCCCGGACTGGACCAGCACCAAATGCTTGCGGTGGTCGCTCGGCAAGGGCCGCGATTCGGCGTCGTGGTCAACGCCCGGCACCGCGACCGTGGCCACCGCGCGGCGGGCGAGCGGTTCCGCACCTCGTCGGCTGCGCCGCGGGGCGTTGGACCGCTCACGGTCCAGCACTTGTTGGCGGTCGAGGATACCGGTCACCCAGTCCGAGGGCGCGCGCGAACCCTTGTCGTCTCGACCGACCCGGGCTCCGGCCACGAGCTTGGACAAGGTGTCGCCCGGCCTGCCCACGAGGTACTGCGCCTGCGGCAGCACCGTGTTCCCACCGGTGCGATCCCAGGATGCACCCTCCGCGGCCGCGCCAAAGGGTGCCGCGGCGAGGACACAAACGAACGGCAACGCGCGCTTCAGGCGCGGAACGGCGTGTGGCAACGGCCAGCGACCCCCCAGATTCAAGCTCCCCTGGGCACCTTCAAAGCGAAAACCGGCCTTTGTCAACAGCTTGAACTGTGCGGTTCCGTGATGACGTGAGGTTTTGCGGCGTTGCGATTTACCGTTTGACACGCTCGGCGCAGAGGATTAGAAGCCGCCTCCCGACGTTGAGGCGCAAGCTTTTTGACGGTCGCGACGAAGCGGTGCTTGACACTAAGGGCTTGAGCCATTAGTTTTCCTGCCCCGCTAAGATGCGAGGGATTTGGTTTCGACCGCATGGTTGGAGCCATCGTTCATTCAGAACAGCATAGGGTTTTCGGAGAGGGGAGTTTTGCCCTTTTCC
>NZ_BAAAFZ010000079.1:0-629 GCF_039523795.1 Craurococcus roseus
GGTGTGGCGCTGGCCGCGCTCGGCGGCGTGCTGTGGGCCGCGCGAGCCGCGCTGCGCCGAGCCGCCGCCGATGGCGGCGAGGAGGAACCGCGCTTCTCGCTGTGGCTCTCGGCCGCGACCGCGGCGTTGGCCGCGTTGGCGGTGGTGTTCCAAGCGATCCCGGCGGCGCTGGTGCGCGCCTGCGGCTGAGCCGGGAGCGCGCCGCCGCTCCTCAGCCGCCCGGGCGCCCTTGGCCGTAAACCGGCGCCGCTTCGCGCGGGCGCATGCGGGCGTCGTCCCTGGGGCCGGCCTGCCCCGGGGCGAGGGGCATCCCGGCCGGCACCGCCTGCGCTCGCGCCGCGCCGAGGGTGTAGAGGTAGGCCGCCATGTCCCGCGCCTCCGCTTCGGTCACGCCGAGGTTGGGCATGGCGGAGCCCGGCGAGACCGCCTGCGGGTTCACCAGCCAGGGGACCAGGTTCTCCGGCGTGTTCGGCAGACGGCCGGCCACGTAGCCTCGCCGCGCCCACTCCGTCAGCGGCGGGCCCACCCAGGCCACGGCGCCGCGCAGGCCGGGGATGACGTGGCACGACCCGCAGGCGTGCGTCCGGAGGGCCTCCCGGCCTCGCTCCGGCGCGCCGCCCGCCACGCGC
>NZ_BAAAFZ010000079.1:650-32581 GCF_039523795.1 Craurococcus roseus
GCACGCGCCGAGAGCCAGCAGCGCCGCCACGAGCCGGGTCGCCGAGGGGAGGCGCAACCGCGCCGCCCCGTGCCCCAACGAAGAAGCTTGTGCCATCCTGCCGAAACGCCTCCGCCCTTCGCCCGGTAACGGAAGTCGCGCGCCGGCGTTCGGTTCGCCGCGCCGGGTCGGGCATTGGCGGGGGAAGGCCGATTCACGCCTTCCACCGCGTCCGCGAGCGGCACGGCACCGGACGCCGCGCCGCGAAGCCGGCCTGCCCGTGGGCGAACGGCCGGGTGGAGCGGGTGGACCGCGCGTCGGACGCCGCCGCGGGCTCCGGGCGCGCCCGGCTTTCCTTGCACGCCCGCAAGCGCGCCAGGCGCGTGAAGGCGGCCGTTCCCGCGACGGCGGGGAGGCACGGGGCCGGGATCGACGCCCGGGCAGACGGAAGCCCGCGGCGGTTGGCGGCCCTTCGGACGCCCACGACCCGAGTCATCCGCATTGCCGTCCCCTCGGGTGGTTGTTTTTCCGCGGCATACTCCCCTTCGCCGATCCGGTTCGCCAGGGCGGCCTACGCCGCGGCGGTCCGCCGCTCGGCCACGGCGACCTCGCCCAGCCCGGTGACGCCGCAGAGCCAGGCGAGGGTGTCGTACCACTCGGCGTCGGATTTGGCGGACATGATCGCGTTGCGCAGCGCCGCGTGCGCGCCCGCCGGGTGGTAGATGTGGTCGCCGACTGCGCGGGACGTGAACTGGACGCGCGCGGTGCGGAGCACGCGCCGGCGGCGGTAGTTCTCCAGCGCGGCCTCCGGGTCGCCCGGGCGCGCCGCCATCTCGTGCGACAGGCACACGGCGTCCTCCACCGCCATGCAGGCGCCCTGTGCCATGTACTGCAGGGTCGGGTGCGCGGCGTCGTCCAGCAGCGCCACGCGCCCGTCCACCCAGCGCTCCACGGGGTCGCGGTCGCACAGCACCCAGAGCTTCCAGTCGGTGCCGTGGCGGATGATGGCCTGGGCGCGCGGGTGGACGTGGCTGAAGCCCTCCAGCACCTCCTCCGGCACCGGCACCGGCACCGGCACCGGCTTGCCGGCCACCGGCTCGGGCGCGTCGTTGTGGTAGGTGACGACGAGGTTGAACACCTTCCAGCCCGACAGCGGGTAGTGGACGATGTAGCACTTCGGCCCCGCCCAGAGCGTCGCCGCGTTCCAGCGCAGGTCCTCGGGCATGCGCTCGGTTGGGATCATCGAGCGGTAGGTGGTGTGGCCGGTCACGCGCGGCGGCCCGTCGCCGGCCACCTGCCGGTGGACGCGGGACCAAAGGCCGTCGGCGCCGACCAGCACGGAGCCCGCGACGGCCTCGCCGGAGGACAGCTTCGCCGTGACGGCCGAGCCGTCCTGCTCGTAGCCGGCGACGGCGCAGCCCGTGCGCGGGTCGATGCGCGGGTCGGCCTCGCAGGCCCGCAGGAACACGCTGCGCGGGTCGCCGCGGTGCACCACGGTTTAGGGGTTGCCGAAGCGGGCGCGGAATCTCTCGCCGAGGTCGATGGCGCAGGCGTCCTCGGCCGTCACGGCGTCCATCAGCCGCAGCTTGTCCACGCACACGGCCATGGCGCGGGCGGCGTCGCCCACGCCGGGGTGGTCGAAGGCGTGGAAGGCGTTGGGGCCGAGCTGGACGCCGGCGCCGATCTCGCCAAGCGCGGGCGAGCGCTCCAGCACCGTCACCCCGAAGCCCTTCCGGGCCAAGCCAAGGGCGGCGGCAAGGCCGCCGATGGCATCGGCGACCAGGACGGGCTTGTTCCGTTGCATGGCGTCGTTCCGCCTGCTCAAGCTTAGGCACGCGCGCGGTCGCGCGGCAGCCCATGGCGACCGCGCGCTGCGCGCCGGCCGGCGGTGGATGGCGCCGAACAGCGCCGGCCGCTGGACCGCGCCGCCCGGCTCGCGCGCGGACTCCGGACCGGCCGCGTTTCCTCCGGCGTGTTCGGCCGCGGCGTGCGCGGCGCAGGCGCGGGTTCCCGGCCATTCCGCGGCGCAGGGCGCAGGCTTTCGGAGTCGGGCGGAGCAAAAGGGCGGGGCTGGTTGTGGGCGCAGCCACGGGCGAACCCGTCTCCGCCTTCGCCGCGGGGCGGCCTTCCCTGTTCCGCGGGAAAATACAGGGAAAACCCCCGTTCCAGGCCTCTGCGGACGGCACTGGCCGACCGGAAAACCCGACCGTTCCGGGCCTTCCAAGCGCCTTTCCCTGCAACGGCGGTCAGGGAATTCCGCGGGGCCGATCAAGCACCGCGATGCTCGGAACAAGCAAGCCGGAGCTTCCGAGCGCGGGTGGTCGTGCGCCGGCTTGCGGCCGGGCGGATTTCCGGACATATTTCCGGAAACATTCGTGGTGCGCCCGTGCCTTCAAAGCTTAAATCTCAGCCCAGGTCCGCCCTCGCGGAGCATCGCCAGCGGCTGCGCAGTCGCGGCCTGCAACGGGTCGAGGTGCAGGTGCGCGGCGAGGACGCCCCGCTCGTCCGGGCGGTGGCGGCCGCCCTGGCCGACCCCGGGCGGGCGGCGGAGGCGCGCGCGTTGTTGCGTGGACGCTTCGCCCCGGCGCCGGCTCGCAGCCTCAAAGACCTGCTCGCTTCGGCCCCGTTGGAAGGCGTGGACCTCGACCGTCCCCGCGACGCCGGGCGCGCCGTCGAGCTGTGACCTGGCTGGTCGACACCAACGTCGTCTCCGAAGTCCGCAAGGGACCGCGCTGCCACCCGGCGGTCGCCGCGTGGTGGGCCGGGATGGAGGACCGCGACCTGTTCCTCAGCGCGCTCACGCTCGGCGAGATCCGCAAGGGCATAGAGCAGGTGCGGCCGCGCGACCCGGCCAAGGCCGCGGCGCTGGAGGCCTGGCTCGCCGAGGTCGCCGGCGCCTTCGGGCTGCGGGTGCTCGGGGTGGACGCGGCGGTGGCCGAGGCCTGGGGCCGGATGTCGGCGGCGCGCTCCGTCCCGGTGGTGGACGCGCTGCTGGCCGCCACCGCCGGCGTGCACGGCCTGGTGCTGGTGACCCGCAACGCCGCCGACGTCGAAGGCTTGGGCGTCCGCGTGCTGGACCCGTTCGCCGCGGTTACGGGCTGACCGCGGCCGGAACGCGCCACCCGCGCGCAGCAGCCGACGGCGACGCGCCGGCGGTCGCTCGCACGGACCATGGCGAGGCACGATCCATCATCCCGGCCCGGCACGTGGACCGGGCCGAGCGGGAGTTGTGTTGGTCACGCGCGTGACCCGCGGCGGCTCCGGCCAGCGGCATGGAGCGGCCGGTGCCCCCCCAGCGCGCCCTTAGGACACTTGCGCAGACGGAATTAACCCGCCCCACCGAAATATTACTCGTGGTTGCTGAGGCTCCGGGCTGGGGCTCTGGGCTGGGGCTCCCCTCCGGCCAGGAGGTCGAAATGAACTCGATGCACGTACCCCGGCCGCCGCGGGCCCAGACCGGCGGGCCGCGAGCCGCCCCCGGTCGGAAAGGGGACCCCGGCGGGCACACGGGCGACCCGAATGCCGGCGGCGCCCGCCCGGCCCCGCCCACGCGGTGCCGGCCCGTCCTCTCGGCGTCGAGCACCGGCCGGTCGCCAAACTCAAGCTCGACGACCGCAACCCGCGCACCCACAGCCGCAAGCAGGTGCGCCAGATCGCGCGCAGCATCGAGGCCTTCGGCTTCAACGTGCCCGTGCTGATTGACCGCGAGGACAAGGTGCTGGCCTGCCTCCACCCCGGCTGGACCGAGGTGCCGGTGATCCGCCTCGAGCATCTTGACCCTGATCAGGCCCGCGCCTTCATGCTGGCCGACAACAGGCTCGCCGAGAATGCCGCCTGGGACGAGCGCCTGCTCGCCGAGGCCCTGCGCGACCTCTCCTTGGCCGAGTTCGACTTCTCCCTCGAGGCGACCGGCTTCGAGATGGCCGAGATCAACCTCCGCATCGAAGGCCTGTCCGCCCCGGCCGGGGACGAACCCGATCCCGCCGACGCCCTCCCCTGCCCGCCCGCCGCCGCCGGCCCCGCCGTGAGCCGGCCCGGCGACCTGTGGCTGCTGGGGCCGCATCGCGTGTTCTGCGGCAGCGCGCTCGAGGAGGAGAGCTACGCCGCCCTCATGGTCGCCGGGGGCGGGGGCAAGCCGCTGTGGCTTTCGCCGACCCGCCCTACGACGTGCCGATCGCAGGCCACGTCGTCGGCCTCGGCGCGTTGAAGCACCGCGAGTTCGCCATGGCCGCGGGCGAGATGGACGGCGCGGAGTTCACCGCGTTCCTGAGCACCTCGCTCGGCCTCATGGCCCGCCACGGCCGGGACGGGTCCTTGCACTTCGTGTGCATGGACCGGCGGCGCGCGCGGGAGCTGCAGGCGGCCGCCGCGGCCTGCCGCTCGACTGGCGGGAGCAGCGCGCCCTCCTCGGCCCCTGCTGCTGAGCACGCTGCCCTCCGACCCCGCTGCCCCCCGACCCCGCTGCCCCCCTTCGGACTGCTCCACATGCATTGCAGCCCGTCCTTGCGCGACAGCGCGCTGGCCTTCTTGGCCAAGCGGAGCATCGCCCGCCGCGACTGCTTACCGTCGCTGCATGCGTCGGACAGCCGCTCCATCCCCGGCCTCATGCTTCGTCCTGCGGGACCTCCGTAGGAAGGCAAGTCCGCTTCGGCCGTCGGCCAGGCGAAGGACGCGGTTGCGCCGCGATGCGCTTTCCGCGCGCGCGGCGCGGCGTTGATTCGGGCCTGAAGAACTCGGACTGCCGAAAGGGACGGGTGGGACACGCGCCACGATGCGGCCGCCAATTCGCAACGCCAAGCGTCTCCGACCACGAGTACGTTTTGACAGGGCCGACAAAGGCCCGAATTCCGGGCGTGTGCCGGGAAAGAAGAAAGCCATTAAAAACAAAGGCTTACGCTGGTTGGGGCGCCAGGATTCGAACCTGGGAATGGCGGTACCAAAAACCGCTGCCTTACCGCTTGGCGACGCCCCAGCCGTGGCGGCCGCCGGCTGAATAAGGGTCAGGCCCCGCCGCCGTAAAGCCCCCCGGCGGCGTTCCACCACGCCGAGGGCAACAAGGCCGCGGCGCGTCGCGCCGCCGCGGCGTCCGCGAACAGCCCGAAGCAGGTGGCGCCGGACCCGCTCATGCGCGCGAGCAGGCAGCCCGGCAATGCCCGCAGCGCCGCCAGCGCCTCGCCCACCGGCGGGCAGAGCGCGATGGCCGGCGCTTCCAAGTCATTGCCGAGCCGCCCCAGGTCGCGCGCCATCGCCGCCGCGTCGGGCCACCGCTCCGGCAGGGCCGCGGGCGCCGAGAAGGCCCCGGTCCTCGCCCGGAACACCGCCGGGGTCGCCAACGCCGCGCCGGGGTTGGCCAGCAGCAGGCCGCACTCCGGCAGGGCCGGCGCGGGCGAAAGGTCGCCGCCCACGCCCCCCATGCGCGCCGGCCCGGACCGCACGCAGACCGGCACGTCGGCGCCGAGCGTGGCCGCGAGGCGCGCGAGCCGGTCCGGGCCGGAGCCCAGGCCCCAAAGCCGGTCGAGCAGGCGGAGCGCCGCAGCCGCGTCGGCCGAGCCGCCGCCGATGCCCGAGGCGACCGGCAGCCGCTTGACCAGCCGGAGCGCCGCGCCGGGCGGCGGATCGCCCGCCGCCCCCGCCAAGGCCCGCGCGGCGCGCAGCACGAGGTTGTCGGCCTCGTCCGCCAGCGCGGCGCCGAAGGGCCCTTCCACCGAGAGGGTCAGCGATCGGGCGGGCGCCGCTTCCAGGGTGTCCGCCGCCGGGCCGAACACGGCCAGGCTGTCCAGCAGGTGGTAGCCATCGGCCCGGCGTCCGGTGACGTGGAGGAAGAGGTTGACCTTGGCGGGGGCCGGTTCCGTTTCGGCGGCGGTCAACGCTGCGCGGAAGAGGACGGGGGCGTGGGCAGGCCGTCGCGCAGCTTGGCCTCGATCTTCGGGCCGTCCTCGGGCTCGGGATCGAGGTTGAGGGCGCGGCGCCACTGGAAGTGGGCCTCGCGCTGCCGTCCGGCGGCCCAGTAGGCATCGCCCAGGTGGTCGTTGATGACGGAGGAGCGCGGCTCCAGCTCCACGGCCTTCTCCAGCCAGGTGACGGCGCCGCGCACATCGCCGAGGCGGAACAGCGCCCAGCCGAGGCTGTCGGCGATGTTGCCGTCCTGCGGGCGCAGCTCGGTGGCGCGCAACAGCATGGCCTTGGCGCGGTCGAGGTTGCGGCCCTGGTCGGCCCAGGTGTAGCCGAGGTAGTTCAGGACGTAGGGCTGGTCGGGCGACAGCTCCAGGGCACGCAGGAGGTCGGCCTCGGCGCGCGGCCAGTCGCCGGCGCGCTCGCGGGCGATGGCGCGGGAGTAGAAGAGCGGCCAGTCGCGCACGCCGGGCCGCGCCACGCGGGCCAGGGCCTGGTCGTAGGCCTCCGCCGCCTCGGCGAAGCGGTTGCGCCGGCGCAGCAGGTCGCCGAGGTGCGCCGCGGGTTGCGGCAGGTCCGGGTTGGCTTCGGACAAACGCCGCAGCACGGCGGCGGCCTCGTCGGGCCGGTCCAGCTTGTCCAGCACGGCGGCGCGGCGGAGGGCGGCGAGCGGCGCGAAGGGGTCGTCCGGGGAGACCCGCGACAGGGCGGCGAGCGCCTGCTCCTCCTGCTTCTCCTCGGCCAGCACGTCGGCCACCAGCATCAGGGCCGGCGCGAAGCCGGGGCGGAGCCGCAACGCGAGCTGGGACAGCACCAGCACGAAGTCGCCCGAGCCCTGGCCGCGCATGGTGCCGGCCAGCGCGACGTAGGCCTCCGCCATGCCGTCGGTGGGCGAGGAAACGGCGCGGGTCGCGCTTTGCGCGCGCCGGGCGGCGGGGCCGGTGACGGCCAGCGCCGTGTCGTCGCCGCTGCCGGCCAAGGCGTCGAGGAGCCGCTGCGCCTCGGCCGGCTGGCCGGCGCGTTGCAGCACGCCCGCGGCGAGCATGGCGGCGCGCGGCGGGAGCTGCGGCTGGTCGGCGACCGCGATGCGGGCGAAGCGTTCGGCTTCCCGCGGCCGGCCGGCGACGTCGGCCACCAGGGCGGCGTGGAGCGCGTTGAGGGCGCGCAGGCGGTTGCTCTCCACCGCGGGGCGGAGCGTCGCCAGGGCCTGCTCGGGCTGGCCGCGGCCGACCTGCGCCCAGGCGAGCAGCAAGGGTTGCACGAGCTGCACCGGGCCGCTGCGGGACACGTTGCGCAGGCGCTGCTCCGCCCGCTCCCAACGGCCGGCCTGCGCGTCGGCGCCGGCCAGCAGGAGGTTGCCTATCGTGCTGTCCGGGAGGCGGCGGGCGAGGCGCAGGGCGTCGCTCCGCCCGTCGAGCAGCGCGGCGAGGAAGGCGCGGTTGAGCAGTTCCGGCTGGTCCGGGTCGGCGCGCAGCGCGGCGAGGAGGCGGTCCGCGGCGATGGCGGTGTCGGTTTCGGAGGCGGCGAAGCGCCCGGACAAATAGGCGCCGAAGGCGCCGGTGACGGGCGGCGCCCCGGTCAGCCGCGGCGCGCGGTCGTTGGGCGACGGGCCTTCGGCGGCGGCGCCGGCCGCGAGGAGCGCGGCCGCGAGGAGGGCGAGCCGCCGCGGGGAGCAACTATGCTGCATGGGCGAAAGCGTAGCAGTGGCATCCGGGGGGCGCCACCGCAAGCTGTGGCGCGGTGGGTTGGTTCGCCTGTGGGACGAGCGGCGGCGCGGCGGGGCGCCGGCACGGGTGCGTTCTTCGGACAAATGGGCGGCGGCGCTCATGCGGGGCGGGCCGGCGCGCGGCGGTGCCGGTGCCGGTTCCCGGCGCGGTGCGCGTTTCGGACGAATGGGTCGGCGGGCCGTTTTCGGCCGGGCGTGCGCGGTTCGGACAAATGGGGCGCCTGGGTGAGTCCGCGCGCGATGCGCGCTTCGGACAAACGGGCGGCGGGCCGTTTCCGGCCGAACGTGCGAGGTGCGGACGAATGGAGAGGCGGCATTGGGACCCGGGGCGGGTGGATGGATGGATGGCCGAGAGCGAGTCCGCTGGACGGGGCGCGGGCGGTGTCGCGGCGGGTAGGGGAAGCGGAGACGTTGGCTTTGGCCGCGGGGCGGGTCGGTGCATCTGGCTCGTCGCTCCCGCGGCTTTCTTGCCGTCCGACGCTGCTCGAAGCGACCGCCCACCAATCTAGGAATATATGCCGAGAGTGCCCCGACGGTCCAGCGGTTACTCCGGGTGATAGCGTTTCCGTTGAAATCCGAGCCTGATCAGCAGCCGTCGGTACGCCGCTCGCCGGCATGCCGAGGATCTGGAGGCGGAGGACGATCTCGCCGCCATGGCGGCGGCGGGCGTCGCCGATATCGATCGCCGCTCGGAGCGGATGCCCCTGACCGATTCGACGGTGGATGCCGACCACCTCGGCCGAGAACGCGTCAGGCGCCGGGCGGGCGCCCGGCGATCGCCCGCGTCACCTGCGACGCCGCCTCGCGCACCAGCGGCCCGAAGCGCGCGATCGCCTCCGGCGTCACGCGCACGGTCGGGCCGGAAACCGAAAGCCCGGCCACCGCCTCCCCGAATTCGTTGAAGATCGGCGCGCCGACGCAGCGCATCCCGAGGTTGCGCTCCTCATCGTCGATGGCGAAGCCGCGCGCGCGGACGGCGGCGAGATCGGCCAGCAGGTCCGGCAGGGCGGTCAGGGTGCGGTCGGTGAAGCGCGGCAGGCCGGTGCGCCGCAGCGTCGCCGCCACCGCCCCCGGTGCGCGGTGCGCCAGGATCGCCTTCCCGGCGCCCGAGGCGTGGAACAGCGCGCGCGTGCCCGGGCGGAAGAAGGCCCGGATCGCTTCATGCGTCTCGACCTGGCTGACGAAGACCACCCCGTCCTCCTCCGCCACCGCGAGGTTCACCGTCTCTCCGCAGGCGGCGACGAGCCCCTGCATCAGGTCGCGCCCGCAATCCGCCAGCTTGCGCCGGCGGAGGAAGGCGCTGCCGATGCGGAAGGTCTCGACGCCCACGAGCCAGAGCTGCGTCGAGGCGTCGAATTCCGCGAGGCCGCGCCGCTGCAGGGTGAGCAGCATCCGGTAGGCCGTGGACATCGGCATCTCCGCGCGGCCGGCGAGGTCGGTCAGCGTCAGCCCATCCGCCTCGGCGAGTTCGGCGAGCAGCGCCATGGCGCGGTCAAGCGACTGCACCGGCGCGTCTTCGGCCTCGGCGGGGGCGAGGCGCGGGCGGCCGCGCCGGCGGCGCTCGGCGGTCTGCGGCATGGCACTTCTCCAGAAATCTTTTTCCATTCTGGCCCAAGCGGGCGCGACGGAAAACGAAAAATCCAAACGATCTAAGCTAGTTATAGTATTTATGCTGCTTTGCGGAAAAAGCTTTCGAAAAAATTGTATGTGCTCGCCGCTTCGGGCACTCCTGCCATTGTCCAAGAAGAAGGGGTTGACGTCGATGGCACGGATGCGGGCTGTGGATGCGGCGGTGCTGGTGCTGGCGAGGGAGGGCGTGCGCTGCGCCTTCGGGGTGCCGGGCGCGGCGATCAATCCCTTCTACTCGGCGCTCCGCGCGCATGGCGGCATCCGCCACATCCTGGCGCGCCACGTCGAAGGCGCGTCGCACATGGCCGATGGCTACACCCGCGCGAAGGCGGGCAACATCGGGGTGTGCATCGGCACCTCCGGCCCGGCGGGGACGGACATGATCACCGGCCTCTACACCGCCCAGGCGGACAGCCTGCCGATCCTCTGCATCACCGGCCAGGCGCCGCGCGCCAAGCTCCACAAGGAGGATTTCCAGGCGGTGGACATCGAGGCCATCGCCAAGCCGGTGGCCAAATGGGCGGTGACGGTGCGCGAGCCCGCCCTCGTCCCGCAGGTCTTCCAGCAGGCCTTCCACCTGATGCGCAGCGGCCGCCCCGGCCCGGTGCTGGTGGACCTGCCGGTCGACGTGCAGGTCGCGGAGATCGAGTTCGACATCGACGCCTACGAGCCGCTGCCCGCCTACAAGCCCGCCGCCAGCCGCCGCCAGATCGAGCGCGCCATCGCCATGATGCAGGCGGCGGAGCGGCCGTTGATCGTCGCCGGAGGCGGCGTCATCAACGCCGACGCCTGCGAGGAGCTCGTGCGCTTCGCCGAGACCACCGGCGTCCCGGTGATACCGACGCTGATGGGCTGGGGCTGCATCCCCGACGACCACCCGCTGATGGCCGGCATGGTCGGGCTGCAAACCAGCCACCGCTACGGCAACGCGACCTTCCTGCAATCCGACTTCGTGCTCGGCATCGGCAACCGCTGGGCCAACCGCCACACCGGCTCGATCGAGACGTACACGGCCGGGCGCAAGTTCGTGCACGTGGACATAGAGCCGACGCAGATCGGGCGGGTCTTCGGCCCCGACCTCGGCATCGTCTCCGACGCCAAGGCGGCGCTGGCGCTGCTCTGCCAAGTCGCGGAGGAGATGCGGGCCGAGGGCCGGCTGGAGGACCGCACCGCCTGGTCCGACGCCTGCCTGCACCGCAAGCGCACCATGCTGCGCCGGACGCATTTCGACCAGGTGCCGCTGAAGCCCCAGCGCGTCTTCGAAGAGGTGCTCGGCCATACCGGGCGGGACACCTGCTACGTCACCACCATCGGCAACTCGCAGATCATGGCCGCGCAGCTCCTCAAGGTGTACGAGCCGCGCAACTGGATCAACTGCGGCCAAGCCGGCCCGCTCGGCTGGACGCTGCCCGCGGCCCTCGGCGTCCGCGCCGCCGATCCGGAGCGGAGGATCGTCGCCCTTTCCGGCGACTACGACTTCCAGTTCCTGATCGAGGAGCTCGCGGTCGGCGCCCAGCACAAGCTGCCCTACCTGCACGTGGTGGTGAACAACTCCTACCTCGGCCTGATCCGCCAGGCGCAGCGCGGCTTCGCGATGGATTTCGAGGTCAGCCTCGCCTTCGAGAACGTCAACGCCGCCGAGGACCCGGACGCCGTGCCGGGCTACGGGGTGGACCATGTGGCGGTGGCGGAGGGCCTCGGCTGCAAGGCGATCCGCGTGAAGTCGCCCAACGAGTTCGGGGAGGCCTTCGCCCGCGCCGAGGCGCTGATGGAGGAGCACGGCGTGCCGGTGGTGGTCGAATGCATCCTGGAGCGGACGACCAACATCGCCATGGGCACCGAGATCGACGCGGTGAACGAATTCGAGGAGGTGCTCTGCCTCGACCCCCGGCTGAGCCGGGAGAACGGCTGGACCCCGCCCGAGGCGGAGCCGGCCGACGAGAAGGTGCCGGAAGAAGCAGCGACGGCCTGAAACCGAGGCGGCCGGGTTCACCGCCGTCCGGATGGGCGGGACGCGTCGCCCAGCCCGCAACCGCGGGCGGCGTCCGGCCGGACGGAGAAGCCGCGCCGGGGGCGCCGGGGCACGGGAGGGCGGCGCGGCGCTACCGCCGCCGCCGGGCCGCGCTCATCGGGCGTTCTTCGGTGCCCCGGCCGCCTCGGCCTTCGCCCGCTCCGCTTCCCGCAGCCAGTCTTCCGTGGTCTTGGTGACCGGGCGCGGCGGGCCGGCGTAGGGGTCGAGGCCGCCTTCGGTGGCCTCCACCACACGGCAGTCCTCGCACAGCTCCAGCGCCGCCAGCCGGGCGGGGTCCTGGAACATCCAATGCCCGCTGCCGGCGAGCTTCGCCTTCACCCGCTCGATGGAGGAGCGCGTGCCGAACGCCTTGCCGCAGCGCGCGCAGGGGAAGGGCGCTTCGGCCTTCACCACCTGCGGCGACGACGCTTCCGGGGCGAAGTTCAGCCGCGGCTCCAGCGCGATCACCCGCTCCGGGCAGGTGGAGGCGCAGAGGCCGCACTGCACGCAAGCGTCTTCCAGGAAGCGCAGTTCGGGCGTGTCCGGGTTGGCGCTCAGCGCGCCGGTGGGACAGACGTTGGTGCAGGCGAGGCAGAGGGTGCAGCCCGCCGTTTCCACCCGCGCCAGGCCGAAGGGCGCCAGCTTCGGCATCGGCACGGCCGGCGGCGCGGTGGGGCCGGCCGCGGCGTGCAGCGCCCGGAAGGCCGCGCGCGCGATCTCGCGCGGCTCGCCCATCGCCAGGAAGGCGGCCGGCGCCCGGTCGGCGCGGAGGGCGAGCGCCGGCGCCAGGGCTTCGGCCAGGGAGAACGGGTCGTCGGTCTCGATGGCCGCCGCACGCGGCAGAGGGGCGGTTGCGAGGCCGAGGCCGGACAGGGCGGTTTCCAGGTAGTCCAGGTTGCGGAACACGCCTTCGGCGCCGTGCGGGCGGCGGGCCGGCATGAGCAGCCGCACCCCGGCCGCGCCCCAGGCGAGGGCGCCGGCCAGGGCGCCGAGGTCGAGCTGCGACACCTCGTTCACTCGGAGCGGCAGCACCCGCGCCGGCAGGCCGTCGCCGTGGCGGGCCAGCGCATGCAGCAGCGCCTCGCCGTGCGCGTCGTCGTGCAGCAGCACCAGCGGGTCGCGCCCGCCCGCCTCGGCGAAGCCCAGCAGCAGCGCCCGCAGCTTCGCGGCCGTGGAGGCGGGCGGGGGCAGGGCGTAGGTGACGGCGCCGGTCGGGCAGACCGCGGAGCAAGCGCCGCAGCCGGCGCAGATCTCAGCGGAGATCAGCACGCTGTCCTTGCCGGGCGTGATGGCGCCGGTGGGGCAGAGGTCCAGGCAGCGGGTGCAGCCGGTGCGGCGGTTGCGGCTGTGGGCGCAGAGGCCGGCGTCGAAGTTCACGAAGCGCGGCTTGTCGAACTCGCCCACCAAGCCGGCGGCGTCGAACACCGCCCGCTCCACGGCGGCGGGGTCGGCCGGGTCGGCGCGGAGGTAGCCTTGGCGCAGTTCGGCCAGGGGGAAGAGCGGCGGGCCGCCGGAAAGGTCGAGGATCACGTCGCAGCGGCTCCGCGCCCCGTCCCGCGCCGAACCCCAACGGAAGGCGCCGCGCGAGGAGGGGGAGGGGGCGGCGTAGCCGTCCACCACCACCTCGAAGGCGCCGAGCCAGCCGGTGGCGGCGCGGGCGCGCCCGCGGAGGACCGGGTATTCGGCGCTGCGCGGCGGCTCCACCGTCCGCTCGCCGGTGAGCAGCACCGTCAGGTCCAGCCGGTCGCGCAGGCGTTCGGCGGCGGCGAGCGCGACCTCGTCGCGGCCGAGCACCAGGGTCGTGCCCTCGCTCTTGAAGGGCACCAGCGGCGTCGGCGGCACCGGCACCGCCGCGGCGGCCAGCAACGCCGCCATCTTCGGCCCGGCGCCGGCGGCCTCGGACGACCAGCCGGCGTGTTCCCGGACGTTGACGAAGGTGAGGGGCGCCGACGCGCCGGCGGCCTCCGCTTCCTGGGCGAAGAGCGGCGCTTCCTGGGTGCAGGCCATCGTGACCGGTCGGCCTTCGCCCGCCGCGGCCAGGAAGCGGTCGAGCTGGGCACGGCAGAGCTGCTCGCCCAGGCGCAGCTCGGCCCCGCGCGCGTCGCACCCGCGGCGGAGCGCCTCCGCGTCGAGCGGCATCGTGTCCTCGCAACTGCACACGATGCAGATGCGTCCGTCCCGTTGGTCCATGCCGATGGAACTGCTTTCCGATCACAGCCTTGCCGCCCGCCTGGGCAGCGGCTGGGTGTGGGCATATATGCCCGTCGCCCCATCGTTACGAGAGACCTCATCCCGATCGTGCAAACCGGCCTGCCGGACCTGCCGAGCCTTTTCGATCCCGTCTTCGCCTTGCGCGAGGGCGGGGATGCCTTTGCGCGCGCCATTGAGCTGGCGCCCGCGCGTGGGGCCGGCACCTTGGTCTGGGTGCGCGCCTACGCCCGCGCCGAGGCGGCGGTGGTGCTGGAGCCGGAGATGCCCCTCGGCCCGGCCCGGCTCGCCTTCCACGCCGCCGCGACCGCGCTGGCCGACACCTTGGCGTCGCTGGGGCCGCCGGAGGTCGCGGTGGCCCTGAAGTTGCCGGGCACGGTCCTGGTCAACCTGGGCGAGTGCGGTGCGGTGCGCCTCGCCGCGCCGCCCGGCGCGGCCGAGGACGCGGTGCCGGACTGGCTGGTGGTGGGCATGGAGCTGCGGCTCGCCTTCCCCATCGGCTACGAGACCGGTCGGACGCCGGACCTGACCTCGTTGGAGGAGGAAGGCTTCGAGGGCGTCGGCCCCGCCGAGCTCACGGCCGGCTGGGCGCGGCACCTCATGGCCGGGCTGGACGAGTGGCAGGCGCGCGGGCCGCGGCGCGTGGCGGAGCGGTATCTGGCGCGGCTGCTGGACGGGGCGGACACGCCCGGCCTCCGCCGCGGCATCGATCCCGACACCGGCGCCTTGGTGTTCGACCGGGCGGGCGGCGCGCGCGAACGCCGGCCGCTTCCGGGGACGCCGGACGCGGCGTCGGCGGCGGTGGCGGCGTGACCCGGCTGCCCCGCACCTTGCGCCTCGATCCGTCGGACACGGTGGTGTTCGACCGCGCCGCCGAGCCCGGGGAGTGGGCGGTGCCGGGCGGCTTCGCCTTCTGGGACGAGGACCCCGAGGCGCTCACCGGCCGGCGCCGGCAGGAATTCCGCGCCGGCTTTCTCGGCGTCGGCTCCTTCGGGTGGTCCACCCTGGTCGAGGTGGCGGAGGCCGGGCCGGCGGAGCGCGCTGCGGCGGTGGAAGCCTTGGCCGCTCGCATCCTCGGCGCCTACGGCGCGCCCGGCCCGGAGGCGGCGCGGGCGGCGGCCGAGGAGGAGGTCGCCTTCGCCGAGTCGCTCTGCGGCCATCCGCCCGGCACCGTGCTGGCGCTGTCCCGCGCGGTGGAGGACGGCGCCGTGCGGGAGCGCTTCCGCACGCTCCACCGCCGCGAAGGCCCGCCCGCCGACCGCTCGCGCCTGCCGGTCTTCGGCGTCGTGGAGGTGGAGGGCGAGGACGAACCGCCGGAGCGGCCCGACTTGGCCGCGCTCGGCCGCGCGGGGGAGGGGGCGCGGTGAGCGTTGTCGTCGCGCATGGCGACCCTTGGGTCGCGTCCGGGCACCATCTTTGCGACCGCGACGCGGCGGGGCGGCTGGTGCCCACGCCGGACCTGTGGCGCGCCTTCCTCGCCCGGCCGGAGCTGGTGCCGCCGGAAGAGGCCTGCGCCGCCGAGGTCGCCTTGCACACCACGCTGCTCGCCGACCCGTTGCGGCCGGTGTCGGGCGCCGACCTTTCGGCGCTGGCGGACCCCGACGCGCGCGAGAACTGGGTCCACTTCCTCCGCTTCCGGGACCGCGTGGCGGCCATGCCGACCTTGGAAGCGGCGTACCTGTCGCTGTTCCGCGGCTCGGTCTCGGGCATCCCGCCGTTGTTCCTCCAGATGCTGACCCAGCTCGTGGCGCGGGCCGCCATGGAGGATGTGGGCGACGCCTTCACCTTGCGCGCGGCCGAGGTGCTGTTCCGCCCGCAACGCGCCGCCATCCGGCAGGGCGCGCTGCTGCTGGCCGATGAGGAGTGGCTGGAGGGCCTTTCCGCCGGCGCCGACCTCGGGAGCATCGGGCGGCTGCTGGAAGAAGCGGGCGCGCCGCCGCGTGAGGTGGAGGTGGAGGTGCTGTCCGAGGCGAACGCGGCGGAGTACCCGCGGCGCTCCGACACGCACGACCTCGCCCTCGACATCGCCGAAGGGCGGCCGGGCCAGCACGGGCTGGCGCGGGCGCTGGAGCGCTTCGTCGCGCACGTGCTCGGCGAGAGGGTGGCGATCCGCCCGGCGGCGGTGATCGAGGACCCGGACTGGCGCTGGCACGTCGGCCTCGACACCGAGGGGACGGCCATCGCCAACGACCTGTGGCACGGCGAGGCGGTGGAGCAGGCGCGGCTGGCGCGCATCCTCTGGCTCGGCGCGCTGGAGTTCGCCGACGAGTCGCGCGTGCTGCCGCGGGCGCGAGGCAAGCCGGTCTACCTCGCGCTCGCCATGGACGCGGCGCAGCGGGTGCGGTGCAAGCCGCAGAACCTCGTCGCCGGCCTGCCCTTGCTGGCGGGGGAGGAGGGCGCGTGACCGCCGAGTTGGAGGTGCCGGGCACCGTCCGCGTCCCGGTCGCGGTGGTGGTGGAGCGCCGGCCGGGGACGACCCCTTGGGCGGAGTGGTCCTGGCGCGCGGTGGAGGTGCTGGAGGACGCGCCCGACCTGCCGCCCTGGACCGTGCTGCGCGAGGAGGCGGGCCGCACCCTGTTCCTGGCCGGCCGGGCCGAGGTGGCGCTCTTCCCGACCGACACCCCCAACTACCGCGACAACCTGCACTCCGCCGCGCCGCGCGTGTGGGCGGTGCTGCGCCAAGCGGACGCGCCGCCCGGCCTCCGCCTCTACACGGTCACGGTGGATGGCGGCGAGGCGCACCTCTACGCCGACACCGGCAACGACCTGCTGGAATCCCTGCCGATGCCGGCCGGGCTGCGGGCCTTGGTGGAGGAGTTCGTGGCGCGGCACCACGTCGAGCGCGCCTTCCACAAGCGCCGGCGCGACCGCTCCGACCCGGAGGCCATGGCGCGCGAGCGCGGCGGGCGCCGCCCGGCGCGGGACGATGACGAATGAGCGAGGAGGGCTTCCTTTCCCGCTGGTCGCGGCGGAAGCGGGCGGCCGTGGCGCCTCCTCCGGCCGCGCCCGCGCCGCCCCAGACCGCCCAGGCCGGCACGCCGCCCCCGCCCACCGGAGCGGAGCGCGCGGAGCCGGCTTTCGACCCGGCGAGCCTGCCACCTCTGGAAAGCTTGACCGCCGACAGCGACTTCGTCGCCTTTCTGCGCGACGAGGTGCCGGCGGCGCTGCGCAACGCGGCGCTGCGGCGGGCCTGGTCGCTGGACCCGGCGATCCGCGACTTCGTCGGCCCGGCCGATTTCGCCTGGGACTTCAACGCGCCCGGCGGCGGCATGCCGGGCTTTTCGCTCGAACTGCCGCGCGACGTGGAACGGCTGCTCGCCCAGGCCATCGGTCTGGACACGTCCTCGCCGGAGGAGGAGGAGCAGGGGCCGGAGGCCCCGCCCCTGGCACCGGCCACCGAGGGGGCCGCGTCGCCCTTGCCCGAGCCGGCGCCGGCCGAGGACGCCGCGCCCGGCGCGCCGCTCCGGTTGGAGGCGGACGCGCCGTTGCCGGGGCCGGTCGCGGAGGTGCCCCCGGCCTCGCCGGCGCAGGTGGCGGAGAACCCGCCCCCGAAGCGGCGGCACGGCGGGGCCCTGCCCACTTGACGGGACGGCGGGCAAGGGATTTTTTCATTGTAGCCCTGCCGGTACGAAGGCGGGGCGAAGGGCCGAGCGCGAGCCGGGGGAACAACCGGCGGCGCCGGCGGGAAGGTTGACAGGGTGGAGGCGGGCATCGCGGACGACGGACTGGACCGGGAGCGCGCGGCGTTGTTCGCGCTGCTCGGACGGTTGCTGTCCGATCCGCCGGACGCGGCGCTGCTGGCGCGGCTTCGCGTCTTGGGCGGCGGCGACACGCGGCTCGGCCAAGCCCTCTCCGGCCTCGCCGCAGCGGCCGAGGCGACCGACCCGGCGGCGCTGGAGCGCGAGCACTTCAACCTCTTCATCGGGGTGGGGCGCGGCGAGCTGATGCCCTACGCCTCCTGGTACCTCACCGGCTTCCTGCAGGACCGGCCCTTGGCGGACCTGCGCGCCGCCTTGCGCCGGCTCGGCGTCGAGCGCGCCCCTGGCGTTCCGGAGCCGGAGGACCACATCGCCTTCCTCTGCGAAACCCTGGCCGGGTTGATCGAGGGCCGCTTCGCCGGGGAACAGGAAGAAGCGGCGATTTTTTTCGGCAGGCATCTGCGGCCCTGGGCCGCGCGTTTCTTCGGCGACCTGGAAAAGGCCGAGGCGGCCCGCTTCTACCGCGCCGTCGGGGCGCTGGGCCGGGCCGCGGTGGAGATCGAGGCTGCGGCGGCGGACATGCCGGGCTGACGCAGCGTGACAACGGATGGAGAAGCGCCATGAGCCGCACCAAGACGACTCCCGACGCGACGCAACGGCGCGGCTTCCTGCGCGGCCTCGGCTTGGCGGCGGGCGCCGCCGCGGCCGCCACGCCCGCCGCGGCGGAGCGCTCCGACACCGTGCCCCTGGGCACGGCGCGCAAGGAGAACGAGGCCGAGAGGAAGGCGCCGCGCTACCGCGAGACGCCGCACGTGCAGGCCTTCTACCGCACCAACCGCTTCTGAACGACGGGGCGACACGGCAATGTTGATCAAGCGTCGGGACGGGCAGGCCGCCAAGCAGCGCCTCGCTTCCCTGTACCAGGACCTCTCCCCCGGCGGCGGCTTCGACCGCCGCGGCTTCCTGCGCCAAGCGGGCCTCGGCGGCGCCGGCTTGGCCGCGCTCGGCACCGGCCTCGCGCCGGGCAGGGCGCGGGCGGCGGAGAAGATGAACAACCTCGACCACAGCCAGCCGGTGCAGCGCATCAAGAACGTCTGCACCCACTGCTCGGTCGGCTGCTCCGTCATCGCCGAGGTGCAGAACGGCGTTTGGGTGGGCCAGGAGCCGGCCTACGAGTCGCCGATCAACCGCGGCACCCACTGCGCCAAGGGCGCCAGCGTACGTGAGATCGTGCACGGCGAGCGGCGCCTGAAGCACCCGCTCAAGCTGGTGGACGGCGAGTGGCGCCGCTTGTCCTGGGACCAGGCGATGGGCGAGATCTCGGCCAAGCTGCTGGAGATCCGGGAGCGCAGCACGCCGGAGGCGGTGTTCTGGCTCGGCAGCGCCAAGTTCACCAACGAGGCGTCCTACCTGTTCCGCAAGTTCGGCGCCTACTGGGGCACCAACACGGTGGACCACCAGGCGCGCATCTGCCACTCGACGACCGTGGCCGGCGTGGCCAACACCTGGGGCTACGGCGCGCAGACCAACTCCTACAACGACATCCGCAACACCCGCACCATGATCATCATGGGCGGCAACCCGGCCGAGGCGCATCCGATCGCGATGCAGCACGTGCTGGCGGCGCGGGACGCGAACCGGGCGAACCTGTTCGTGATCGACCCGCGCTTCACCCGAACGGCGGCGCACGCGACGGAGCACCTCCGCATCCGCCCCGGCACCGACATCCCCGTCGTCTGGGGGATGCTCTGGCACATCTTCCAGAACGGCTGGGAAGACAAGGAATTCATCAAGCAGCGCGTCTACGGTATGGAGGAGGTCCGCGCCGAGGTGGCGAAGTGGCACCCGCAGGAGGTGGAGCGCGTCACCGGCCTGCCCGAAGCGCAGCTCAAGCGCCTCGCCCAGGTCTTCGCCACGCAGAAGCCCTCGACGCTGATCTGGTGCATGGGCGCGACGCAGAAGACGGTGGGCACGGCCAACGTCCGCGCCTACTCCATCCTGCTGCTGGCCACCGGCAACGTCGGCAAGCCCGGCACCGGCGCGAACATCTTCCGCGGCCACACCAACGTGCAGGGCGCGACCGACTTCGGCCTCGATATCGCCACCCTGCCCAGCTACTACGGCCTGGACGAGGCCGCGTGGCGCCATTGGTGCCGGGTGTGGGAAACCGACTACGAGTGGATGCGCGGCCGCTTCGCCACCCAGAAGCTGATGGAGACGCCCGGCATCCCCAGCACCCGCTGGTTCGACGCCGCTCTGCTGCCCCAGGACCAGATCGACCAGCCCACCACGTGCAAGGCCCTGTTCGTGATGGGCCACGGCGGCAACACCGTCACCCGGATGCCGGAGATGGTGAAGGCGCTGGAGGGGCTCGACCTCCTGGTGGTGGCGGACCCGCACCCGACCACCTACGCCCAGATCTCCAACCGGCGGGACGGCACCTACCTGCTGCCGATCTGCTCGAACTTCGAGACGGTGGGCAGCCGCAGCGCCTCCAACCGCTCCCTGCAATGGGGCGAGAAGGTGGTGGACCCCATCTTCGAGAGCCGCAACGACTACGACGTCATGTACGATCTGGCGAAGCGCCTGGGCTTCGCCGACCCGATGTTCAAAAACATCGCGGTGCGCGACGGCGGCTCGGTGGTGGTCGAGGACATCACGCGCGAGTTCAACCGCGGGATGCTCTCCACGGGCTATTCCGGCCAGTCGCCGGAGCGGCTCCGGCTGCACATGGCCAACCAGGAGCACTTCGACCTGGTGACGCTGAAGGGCAAGGAAGGCACGCCGGTCGCGGGCGAATACTACGGCCTGCCCTGGCCGTGCTGGGGCACGCCGGAGATGAAGCACCCCGGCACGCACATCCTCTACAACACCGACCTCCACGTGAAGGAGGGCGGCGGCACCTTCCGCGCCCGCTTCGGCGTGGAGCGTAACGGCCAGACCTTGCTGTCCGAGGGCAGCTACAGCAAGGGCTCCGCCATCCAGGACGGCTACCCCGAGTTCACGGTGGCGGTGCTGAAGCGCCTCGGCTGGTACGACGAGCTGACCGCGCAGGAGAAGGCGACGATCGAGCGGATCGGCGGGCAGAACGTGGACCGCGTGTCGTGGTCCACGGACCTGTCGTGCGGCATCATCCGCGTCGCCATGGAGCACGGCTGCCTGCCCTACGGCAACGGCAAGGCGCGCGCCGTGGCCTGGAACCTGCCGGACCCGGTGCCGGTCCACCGGGAGCCGATCTACACGCCGCGCACCGACCTGCTCCCCTCCGCGGCGCAGATGTCGGAGCTCCAGGCGTCTGGCGGCAAGATGGCGGCGCCGGCGGGCACCTACCCGACCCTGCCGGACCGGCGCGCCTACCGGATGCCGCACCTCGGCATGACGGTGCAGATGCGCTCGTTCCAGGCGGCGCGGGACTTCCCGATCATCCTCACCTCCGGCCGGTTGGTGGAGTACGAGGGCGGCGGCGAGGAGACCCGCTCCAACCCGTGGCTGGCCGAGCTGCAGCAGGAGATGTTCGTGGAGATCAACCCGGCCGACGCGCAGGCGCGTGGCGTCCGCAACGGCCAGATGGTCTGGGTGCTGGGGCCGGAGAACAACGCCCGGGTCAGGGTCAAGGCGTTGGTCACGGAGCGCGTCGGCAAGGGCGTCGCCTTCATGCCCTTCCACTTCGGGGGCTGGTTCCAGGGCGAGGACCGCCGGCGCTACTACCCGGCGGGCACCGACCCGATCGTGCTCGGCGAAAGCGTCAACACCGTGACCACCTACGGCTACGACCCGGTGACCATGATGCAAGAGACCAAGTGCACCCTTTGCCAGATCCGCGCGGCGTAGGAGGCGCGAACCGATGGCCCGCTTGAAGTTCCTCTGCGACGCCGACCGCTGCATCGAGTGCAACGCCTGCGTCACCGCCTGCAAGAACGAGCACGAGGTGCCCTGGGGCATCAACCGCCGCCGCGTCGTCACCATCAACGACGGCAAGCCCGGCGAGCGCTCGATCTCCATGGCCTGCATGCACTGCACGGACGCGCCCTGCGCGGCCGTGTGCCCGGTGTCGTGCTTCTACACGACCGCGGACGCGCTCGTGCTGCACGACAAGGACCTGTGCATCGGCTGCGGCTACTGCTTCTACGCCTGCCCGTTCGGCGCGCCGCAATACCCCCGCGTCGGCAACTTCGGCGGGCGCGGCAAGATGGACAAGTGCACCTACTGCGCCGGCGGCCCGCAGCAGGACAACAGCCAGGCCGAGTACCTCCAGTACGGCTCCAACCGCATCGCGGAAGGCAAGCTGCCGCTCTGCGCCGAGATGTGCTCGACGAAGGCGCTGCTGGCCGGCGACGGCGAGATCATCGCCTCCATCTACAAAGAGCGCGTGCAGCGCCGCGGCTTCGGCTCCGGCGCCTGGGGCTGGCGCACCGCCTACAAGGAGACGGTGACCATATGACCCGCGCCCCCCTCGCGCTCCGCGCCGGGGCGGCGTTCCTCGCCCTCGCCTTGGCGGCCGCGCCCGCCGCCGCGCAACAGCAGCAGAACACGCAGGGGCAAGGCACGCAGGGGCCGGCGGGCGGTTCGCCCGAGGTGCAGTCCGTGGTGCCCGAGGTGGGCGACGGGCGCGGCGGCATGAACCAGCAGGTGCCGGAGTCGACCGAGAAGCAGGCGCCCACGGGCGGGGAGAGGCCGGCGCCGATCCCGCAGCAAGCCGTCCCCACGCCGGCCGCGCCCATCACGGCCCCGCCACCGGCGACGGCCCGCGGCACCACCTCGGGCGACGAGATGGAGTTGCAGCGCATCCTCCGGGGCGGCGTCATCGAGGGGCAGGTCTCGATCCCGAACCAGGCCGCTGGCGTCCTCGTCCAGCCGGACGGGCGCGACTGGCGGGAGTTCCGCAACACGTGGCTGTTCTGGATCGGCGCCGCCGCCGTGCTCGGCATGATCGCGGTGCTCGCGGCCGTCTACCTGGTTTCCGGCCCGAAGAGGATCGAGGCCGGGCGGTCCGGCCGCACGATACAGCGCTTCACGGCGATCGAGCGCGTCAACCACTGGATGGTCGCGGTCAGCTTCGTTCTGCTCGGCTTGTCCGGGCTCAACATCACCTACGGCGCCTCGGTGCTGCGGCCCCTCATCGGCCCGGAGGCCTTCACGGCCCTCACCTACTGGGGGCAGGCGGTGCACCAGTACCTGTCCTTCCCCTTCGTGCTCGGCCTCGTCGTCATGCTGGCGGTCTGGCTGCGCGACAACCTGCCGCGCAAGGTGGACGTGGCCTGGATCAAGGCCGGCGGCCCGATCGCCAAGGGCCACCCGCCGGCGGGCAAGTTCAACGCGGCGCAGAAGGCGCTCTACTTCTTCACCATGGGCGGCGGCGTGCTGGTGGCGGTCTCGGGCTACCTGCTGATGTTCCCGATGACCGTCACCGGAGTCATCGGGACGCAGTGGGCGCACGTCGTGCACGGCCTGCTGGCCATGGTCATGATCGCCGCCATCCTCGGCCACATCTACATCGGCTCCATCGGCATGGAGGGCGCCTTCGAGGGCATGAGCACCGGCCGGGTGGACTACAACTGGGCCAAGGAGCACCACAGCCTCTGGCTCGAAGAGGAGGCGGCCAAGGCGCGCGAGACCGTGGCCGCCCCGCGGCCGCCGCCGGGCGCCCGCGTCGCCGGCGCGGATTGACCGCGGCCTCCGCGCCGTGCGCGTGATCGGCCTCGCCGGCTGGAGCGGGGCCGGCAAGACGACCTTGTTGACGAAGCTGATCCCCTGCTTGCGCGAGCGGGGGATCGGCGTTTCTACGGTGAAGCACGCGCACCACGAGTTCGACGTGGACCGGCCCGGCAAGGACTCGTGGCTGCACCGGGAGGCCGGCGCGGAGCAGGTGCTGGTGGGCTCCGTGCGCCGCTGGGCGCTGATGACGGAGCTGCGCGGGGCGCCGGAGCCCGGGCTCGGCTTCCTGCTGTCCCGCTTGTCGCCGGTGGACCTCGTCGTCGTCGAGGGCTTCAAGCGCGACCGCCACCCCAAGATCGAGGTCCACCGCGCGGCCAACGGCAAGCCCTGGCTCCACCCGGACGACCCCGCGATCCGGGCCGTGGCGGCCGACGCGCCGCCGCCGCCCGGTTGCGGCCTGCCTTCCGTCGCGCTGGACGACATCGCCGGCGTCGCCGAACTGGCGCTGCGGTGCGCGGTGGACGTCGAGGCGCTGGTGGGGGGCTGAGCGGCCGGTGGCGCAACTCTCCGACGACTGCTTCGCCTTCGGCGGCGCCTTGCTCTCCGTGGAGGCCGCGGAGGCGCTGATCGCCGAGCGCGTGTCGCCGCTCCCCCACGAGGAGACGGCGCCGCTCGCCGCCGCGCTCGGCCGCGTGCTGGCGCGCGACCTCCTCGCGCCGCTGCCCTTGCCGCCCTTCTTCAACGCCGCCGTGGACGGCTACGCCTTCCGCCACGCCGACCTCGGCGCGGGCGGGGAAACCCGGCTCGTCATCGCCGGCCGCGTCGCCGCCGGCCAACCGGCCGGTGGCGGCGACATGGCGCCGGCGACCGCGGTGCGGGTCTTCACCGGCGCGCCCATGCCGCCCGGCGCGGACACGGTGCTGATGCAGGAGGACGCCCGGCTCGAAGCCGGCGCCGTGCTGGTGCCCACCGGCCTCAAGCCCGGCGCCAACGCCCGGCCGGCGGGGGAGGACGTGCCGGCCGGGGCCGTCGCGCTGCCCGCCGGGCGCCGGCTCCGCGCGCCGGAGATCGGCTTGGCCGCGGCGCTCGGCCTCGCCGCCTTGCCCGTGCGGCGGCGCGTGCGCGTCGGCGTGTTCTCCACGGGGGACGAGTTGGCGCCGCCGGGCGAGCCGCTCCGCGCGGCGCAGACCTACGACAGCAACCGCTTCACCCTGCTTGCCATGCTGGCCGGCTTGCCGGTGGAGGCGACGGATCTCGGCATCCTTCCCGACCGGCCGGAGGCGGTGGCGGCGGCGCTGCGGTGCGCGGCGGGCGCGCAGGACGTGCTGCTGACCTCGGGCGGCGTCTCCACCGGCGAGGAGGACCATGTCCGCGCCGCGATCGAAGGGGCCGGCCGGCTGGTCTTCTGGCGCCTCGCCATAAAGCCCGGCAGGCCGGCGGCGATGGGCGTGGTGGGCGGCGTGCCGGTGGTGGGCCTGCCCGGCAACCCTGTCGCGGCGGTGGTGACGTTCCTGCACCTGGCGCGGCCGCTCGTGCTGCGCTTGGCCGGCGCGGCGCCGGAGGCGCCGCCGCGCTTCGCCGCCCGCGCCGTGTTCTCCTACCGGAAGAAGGCCGGCCGGCGTGAGTACGTCCGGGTGCGGCTCGGGCCCGGCTCGCCGCTGCCGGAGGCGGCGAAGTTCGGCCGGGAAGGGGCGGGACTCCTGACCTCCTTGACGGAAAGCGATGCGTTCGCGGAATTGGCGGAGGAGATGACGGAGGTCGCGCCGGGCGACATCGTGCGGGTGCTGCCCTTCGCGGCGGCCTTCTGAGCGGGGAGAACCGGGCGATGCCGAACACCGTGGTCAGCGCCGTGGGCGAGGGGGGCGTCCTGACGCTCCGCCTCAACCGGCCGGAGAAGAAGAACGCCTTGTCGCGCGAGATGTACGGCGCCCTGTCCGACGGCCTGCACGCGGCGGTGGAGGACGGCGCGGTCCGGGCGGTGCTGCTGGCCGGGGGCGAGGATTTCACCGCCGGCAACGACATCGCCGATTTCGCGGCGGACGGCGGCGCGGGCGAGGGGGTCGGGCGGACGAGCGCCGCGCTCGACTTCCTGGAGGTCCTGATCCGCTTCCCGAAGCCGGTCGTGGCCGCGGTGCGCGGCGTCGCCATCGGCATCGGCACCACCATGCTGCTGCACTGCGACGCGTCGGTGGCGGCGCGGAACGCGCGCTTGCAGATGCCCTTCGCCCGCCTCGGCCTCGTGCCCGAGGCGGGGTCGAGCGTCGCGCTGGCCGCGCGCATCGGGCAGGCGCGCGCGCAGTGGATGCTGATGAGCGGCGACGCGGTGGACGGCGAAACGGCGGCCCGCGAGGGCCTGGTCACGCGCGCCGTGGACGACGCGGAGGTGGACGCGGCCGCCGCGGCCATGGCGGCGCAACTCGCCGCCCTGCCCCCCGGCGCGGTCGCCGCCACCAAGCGGCTCCTGCGGGAGCCCCAGGCCGCGGCCTTGAAGGAGGCCATGGACCGCGAGCGCGCCGCCTTCGCCGAGCGGCTGCGGAGCGCGGAGGCGCAGGCGATCTTCGCCGCCTTCCTCAACCGCAAAGGCTGAGGCGGCGATCCGCCCTTTGCGGCTCCCGCCCGGGGTGCTACCACCCGGCGCGGCGGACCGTAGCGCAGCCTGGTAGCGCACTTGTCTGGGGGACAAGGGGTCGTGGGTTCAAATCCCGCCGGTCCGACCACCGCCGCCCCTGGATGCGCCGGCCGGCGCCCTTGCCGCCCGCCCCGTCTCATCGCGGAGGCGCTTCAGCGCCGTTCGACGCCCACGCCCTCCACCGCCGCCCCAGCGGCAGGCGCGCCGGGCCGTTCGCTCCCGCCTTGCCGGACACGGACCTGTTGGCCGTGCCGGAGGTCCTGCAAGTGGTCGGTCGCCACGAGCGATCCCGCGCGGAGGCCGCTCAGGACGGCCGTCATGTCGCCGTGGTCGTCGCCGGTTTCGACCGGAGCCATTCGGATCCTGCCGCCCCCGTCGACGGCGTAAACGATGCGTTGGTCGAGCTGCGACGTGAGCGCGACGGTGGGCACCAGCACGCGCTCCTTCGTCCCGACCTGGACCCTCGTCCGGACGAACTCGCCCGGGAGGTACCGGCCGTCCCCGTTCGGCAGCCAAGCCCGCACCAAGCGCCGCGCGGTGTTGGTGTTGAAGCGGTTGTCCAGCTTGTGGATGCGCGCTTCGCGGTCCGGGCGGGCTCCGTCGGAAAGGACCGTGAGCCGCGGGTCGGCGTCCGCCATCGCCTCCTGCACGGCGGCGGAGGCTTCGGCGGACAGGGCGACCTGCACCTCGATCGGGTCCATCTGGACGACGCTCACCAACTCGGTCTGGTTGGCGGTGACGAGGTCGCCGACGTTCACGTCGGAAAGGCCGGCGCGCCCGGCGAAAGGCGCGCGCACCACGGCGTAGTCCAGGTTGAGCTGCTGGCGCGCCACTTCCGCCTCGGCTTCCTGCAAGCGGCCGGCCGCGACCGCACGGTTGCTTTGGAGCTGCTGGAGGCGTTGCTGGCTGGCGAAGCCTTCGTCCTCCAGCGGCGCGATCCGCGCGACTTCGACCTCGGCGAAGGAGAGCTGCGCCTTCGCCTGCTCGCGCTGCGCCAGCGCCGCCCGCAAGGCCACCTCGAAGGGCCGCGGGTCGATGCGGAACAGGACTTGGCCTTCCTCCACGAAGGCCCCCGGCTCGAACGGCCGCTCCACCACGGTGCCCGTGACCCGGGGCCGCAAGGCCGCGTCCTTCGGGGAGACGACCACGCCCGTGTACTCGAAGGCCACCGGAACGGTCGTCCGTTCCGCGGTTGCGACGTTGACCTCGAACTCGGGGCCGTTCCTCGCCTTCGCCACGTCGTCCCGGCGCCCGGCGCTGCCGTCGGACGCCGCCCACAACCGCCAGCCGCCGGCGGCGAGGGCCAGGATCGCCAACGCCGCCAACCCGAGCCGAACCTGAGACCGCACGCCGTTTCTCCCAACTTGCCCGCGCGCCGGACGGCAGCCCGCCCGGCGACGCTGCAACTCGCCAAGAGGCGGAACGTTGCCCGGCCTCTGCCCGCAAGCGCCACGCTCGGCCGCGCCCAGGGAGCCAGGGAAGCGATGTTCGCCTTTTTCGTCGACCGCCCGATCCTAGCGGGCGTCATCTCCGTTGTCATAACGGTCGTGGGCGCCGTGGCGGGCGTCACGCTGCCTATCGCGCAGTTCCCCGAGATCGCGCCGCCCGTCATCAACATCCAGGCCACCTACCCGGGCGCGAGCGCCGAACAGGCCCACGCCGCGGTCGCCATCCCGCTCGAGCAGGAGATCAACGGCGCGCAGAACCTCATCTACATCAACTCGACCAGCAGTTCGAACGGCAGCGTCAGCATCGACGCGACTTTCGCGGTCGGCTCGGACCTCAACGCCGCCGCCGCCGACGTCCTCACGCGGGCGAGCCGGGCCGAGCCGCGGCTGCCCGAAGCCGTGCGGAGCCAAGGGCTGGAGATCCTGAAGAGCTCCCGCCAGCGGCTCGGCAACATCGTGCTCTACAGCGAGGACGGCGCCGGGTACGACGAACTGTTCCTGTCGAATTGGGCCGAAACGCAGGTCATCAAGCCCCTGCGCCGTGTGCCCGGCATGGGCCGCATCGTGAACTTCAGCAACATGCGCTACGCGATGCGGGTCTGGCTGGACCCCGCGCGCATGGAGTCCCTGAACATCGGGCCTTCGACGGTGGTCGAGGCGGTGCGGGAGCAGAACGCGCAGGTCACGACCGGCTCGCTCGGCAGGGAGCCGATGCGCGACGCCCCGGCGTTCGAGCTGCGGCTCGTGACCAAGGGCCGGCTCCAGGACGCGGAGGAGTTCGAGAACATCATCCTGCGCGCCAATCCGGACGGTTCGGTGGTGCGGGTCGGCGACGTGGGCCGCGTGGAGCTCGGCTCCGAGCAGTACGGCGTCCGCTCGACCTACAACAACCAATCCGCGGCCTCCATCGGGCTTTACCAAAACCCGGACGCCAACGCGGTGGAGGTGATGCAAGGCGTCCACGCCACCATGGCGGATCTCGCTAAGCGCTTCCCGCCGGGCCTGAAGTACGAGATAGCGCTGGACCGGACGGAGTTCGTGCGGGAATCCATCAAAGAGGTCGTCAAGACGCTCTTCGAGGCCATCCTCCTGGTGGTGGCCGTCACCTACCTCTTCTTGCAGAACTGGCGCGCCACGCTCATCCCGTCCATCGCCGTGCCGGTGGCCCTGGTCGGCGCCTTCGGGCCGATGGCGCTGTTCGGCTTCTCCTTCAACACGCTCAGCCTGCTCGGGCTCGTGCTCGCGGTCGGGCTCGTCGTGGACGACGCCATCATCGTGGTCGAGAACACGGAACGCCTGCTCGGCGAAGGGCGGTCGCCCAGGGAGGCCGCGAAGGAGGCGGTCGAGGAGGTGGCGGGGCCGGTCATCGCGACGACGCTCGTGCTCGCGGCCCTCTTCGTCCCGGTGGCCTTCATCCCGGGCGTCACCGGGCAGCTCTACAACCAGTTCGCCCTGACCATCGCCATCTCTTTCATCATCTCGGCCATCGTTTCGCTCACACTGACCCCTGCGCTCTGCGCCTTGATCCTGCGCCCGGGCCACGCGGGGCAGAGCGGGTCCTGGCGGGCGCCGCTGCGCTGGTTCAACAGCGGCCTCCGCCGCGGGACCGACGGCGTCGTGGGCGCGGTAGGCGGGCTGTCGCGCCGCCTGCCGATCGCCGGGGCGCTGTTCCTCGCCCTCGCCGGCGCCACCGCATGGCTCGTCACGCAGCGCCCGACCGCCTTCGTGCCGCAGGAGGACCAGGGCTACTTCTTCGCCGACGTCGCCCTGCCGAAAGGCGCCTCGGTGGAACGCACCCGCGCGATGGTGGAGCGCTTGGGGGAGTCGCTCCTGGCCAAGCCGGAGGTCAGCGACGCGATCGGGGTCGCCGGGCGGGGCATCCTTTCCGACGCCACCGCTTCCTTCTACGGCTTCCAGATCCCCACGCTGAAGCCGTGGGGCGAACGCGACAGGACCGTCGATGAGCTGATCGCGGAGGTCAACGCGGAGTTCAAGAACGACCCCGACGGGCAGGTCCGCATCATCAATCCTTCGCCCTTGCCGGGGCTCGGTTCCCGCGGCGGCCTGACGCTGGAGATCCAGGACCGCAGCGGCCGGGGCGGCCTCCAGCTCGCCAAGGCCGCCGACGCGTTCATCGAGGAGATGGTCGCCCTGCCCGAAGTCGGCCGCGCCCTGCCGACCACGAGCCACGGCGTGCCCCAGATCCGGCTCGACATAGACCGGGCGAAGGCCGAGCAACTCGGTGTCAAGCTGGAAACGCTCTTCGACGCGCTGGGCACCTACATCGGCTCGTCTTTCGTGAACCTCTTCAACCAGTTCGGCTTTGTGTACCAGGTCTACGTCCAAGGCGAGGCTTCGGCGCGGCGCACGTTGGACGACATCGCGAACCTCACCGTCCCGAACGCGCGGGGAGAGCCGGTGCTGATCGGCTCGCTCGTGACGCCGCGGTTCGTCACCGGGCCCACCGCCGTGCTCTCCTACAACACCTACCCGGCCATCGAGGTGGCGGTGGACACGGCGGAGGGCGTCAGCTCCGGCGCGGCCATCGCCGCCATCGAGCGGCTCGCGGCCCGCAAGCTCCCGCGCGACTACGCCGTCGAGTGGACGGAGGTCGCCTACCAGGAGAAGATCGCGGGCGGCTACGCGCCCCTGATCTTCGCCTTCGGGGTCCTCATGGTGTTCCTCGTGCTGGCGGCCCAGTACGAGAGCCTGGGCCTGCCGTTCGTGATCGTCCTGGGCACGCCGCTCGCGGTCCTCGGCGCGGTCCTGGCGCTGGCGCTCCGGGATCTGCCGCTCGACATCTTCGGCCAGATCGGCCTGCTGCTGCTCGTCGGGCTGGCGGCGAAGAACTCCATCCTGCTCGTGTCCTTCGCCAAGGAGCTGCGGGAGCAGGGCCGCGACGCCCTGTCGGCCGCGCAGGAAGCGGTGCGGCTGCGGATGCGCCCGATCCTGATGACGTCCTTCGCCTTCATCCTGGGCTGCGTGCCGTTGGCCATCGCCGGCGGCGCGGGCGCGAACGCCCGCGTCTCCATGGGCACCGTGGTGATCGGCGGGTTGCTGGTGGCGACGGTGCTCAGCCTCTACGCGACTCCGGTCCTGTACGTCGCCGCCGAGCGCCTGCGCGACGCGCTCGGCGGAAAGGCGCGCCGCTCGCGCCCGGAGGGGCCGCGGGGCGGAGGCGAGGCGGGCAGGCCGCAGCCGGCGGCCTGACGCCGGCCGTCACCTCCCCGCGTCCTTGGCCGATGCTATCGCCGCGCGGTCGGCGAGGTGGATGCTCTGCCGCGCCGGCAAGGCGATCGCGCCGCGCCGGCGCAACTCGGTCAGCGCGCGCGACACCGTTTCGGAGGTCAGGCCGAGGTAATCGGCGATGTCGTCGCGCGTGACGGGGACGTCCACCGCCCCGTCCGCGGCACGGCGGCAGCGCTCTCCCATCTCCAGCAGGAAGGAGGCGACCCGGGCCAAGGCGCTCGTGCGCCCGAGGCGCAAGAGGCACGCTTGGGCGTGGTGCAGCCGGCCGCAGGCGACCTCGCGGAAGGCGCGCGCGAGGCGCGGGTCGGCGTCCACCAGCGCCTCGGCCCTCGCGCGCGGGTAGGAGACCACCACGGCGTCGCGCGCCGCTTCGGCCGTCGCGCCGCGCCGCGCGCACGCCTCCAAGCCGAACAGGTCGCCGGGCAGCACGAGTTCGGCCACGTGCCTTTTGCCGTCCTCCGCGAAGCTGCACACCTGCACGGCCCCCGAAGCGAGCCAGTACCAGTGCGCGGCGGGTTCGCCTTCGGCGAAGATCTGCCGTCCGCGCCGGACCCTCGCCGCGGTGCCAATGGGCTGCAGGGCGTCGAGGACGATGGCGTGCGGCGGGACGCCCCCATCCGCGGCGCGGGGCGCCGGTGGCGGGGCGGTGCGGTGGTGCGGCGGCGACGGCGGCACGCGGGCTTGCGGCCATCGGGTTGGGGCGTCGGCCGAGAGCTGCACGAAATGTTCCTCCGCTGCGGTTTCGGCGCTGGCGCCGTTGCAGAGGACATGGCCGTGGCCACGGGCGGCAAGGATTCAGGGGCCCTACGTAAGGAACCGATGCGCCCCTGCCCGCCGGACGCGGAAGGCCGGCACCGCCGTCAACGCGCGGGCCCCGCGTACCCGACCCCCGGCGCCGGGTAGGCCGGGAAGGCATCCGGGAAGCCGGGCGGCGCGAACGGCGTCGCGCGGCCGTAGCTCCGCGCCGTCGCCTCCTCCGCGGTGTGGTCGTAGAACTCCGGCGTGCCGATCGGGCCGCCTGACAGCACGCCTGCCCAAGGCAGGGCGCCGAACCCGCTGTCGACCACGACGGGCGCCGTGCTCCCGGCCCCGCTCGGTTCGTTTCGCGCCATGGCGGGACCGTGCCCGGCGCCGCCGGGCGCCGGCCGCCCCGGGGCGCACGCCGCCGCCAGCAGCCCGACCAGCATCCCCGCCATCGCCGATCGCGCAGCCCCGGTGCCCGGTCCCGACATGCCGCGACCCCCTCCACGCCGACCCGCCGCACGGACCGCAGCGCCCCCCGCTTCCGGCGGGTTCGGCCCCGATTGGGGCCGGCCTTGCCACGCCGCTGGCGGCGCGGCGCTCGTTGGCGGCGCGCTCACCGCGACCGGCCGGCGGATGCCGCTTCCGCCCTCGCCGCAGCCGAGCGCTCCAGCATCTCCATGGCCGCGAGTATCTTCCGCGCCTCCTCGGCCGCTTCCCGCGGCGACGTGCCCGCCGCCTGCATGGCCGCGATGGACTCGCGGAACCGGCGGTCGGTGGATTCGTAGGCCGCGCGATCCCCGAAGTCCCCGGGCACGTCGTTGATCACCATCCACGCCGCGTGCGCTTCGTCGAGCAGCGCCTGCTGCGCGGGCGGCACGGCGCCCTCCTGCGGCTCGCGCGCGCCGTGGGCGACGAGCATCGCCAGCGCCGCGCGCAGCCGCTCGGCGGCCGCGTCGACCATCAACGCGTAGCCGGCGAGCTTGCCGGCCGTCGTCTCCAGCGCCGGCGCAGGGTGGGCGGCCTGCCCTTCGCGCCATTGCGCGGCGGCCGGGCCGCCGCCGCT
>NZ_BAAAFZ010000080.1:0-35683 GCF_039523795.1 Craurococcus roseus
CAACCGCCGCCGCGACGGCTGCCGCAACCGCCGCCGCCCCGGCGACGGCCGCCCCGAACACGCCCGCGCAGCAAGCGGCGCCGGCCGCCGCGCCGCCGGCCAAGCCGGAGCGCCCGTCCAACAACCGCCAACGCAACTCCTCCGGGACGCGCGACCCGTCCCAGCAGTCCTCCGCCACGCATCCGCGGTGAGCGTCGGGCGGGAATACCCGGACCGCCCCTGGGTGGGCATCGGCGTCGTCGCCTTCAGCGGCGAGCGGGTGCTGCTGGTGCAGCGGGGCAAGCCGCCCCGCCTGGGCCAGTGGTCCCTGCCCGGCGGCGCCCAGCACCTGGGCGAGCGCGCCGAAGCCGCCGCCCGGCGCGAACTCGCGGAGGAAACCGGCATCGAGGTCGGCCCGCTCGAACTGGCGGCGGTGGTGGACGCCGTGGTCCGCGACGAGGAGGGCCGCGTCCGCTTCCACTACACCATCGTCGACTACTGCGGCCGGCACTCCGCCGGCGAGGCGCGGCCCGGCGACGACGTGTCCGCCCTCGCCTGGGCGCTCCCCGAGGAGCTGCCGACCTTCGACCTCACGCCGGACGTGCTGCGCGTGATCTCCCTCGCCCGCGCCCGCGTCTGACCGCCCGCCCGCCCGCCCGCTTGCCCTCCTCGCCCGCAGGCCACAGCCTCCGGGCGACGACGGTGAACAGCGACGCGCCATGGCCCGACGACGCGACATCCTCCTGGCCGCGGCCGGCCTGCCCGCCGCGGGCGCGGCGGCTTCGGCGAACGAACCGCCCGGCGGCGGCCGCCCGATCCGCCTGGTGGTGCCCTTCCCGCCCGGCGGCGCGGTGGACATCCTCGGCCGGCTGCTCGCGGAGCGGCTCGGCCCGGCGCTGAACGCGACCGTCGTCGTGGAGAACCGCGCCGGCGCCGGCGGCAACATCGGCGCCGACGCGGTGGCCAAGGCCGCGCCGGACGGCGGCACGATCGGCCTGATCGGCGTGTCCACGCTCTGCGCCGCGCCTTCGCTCTACCGCACCCTGCCCTTCGACCCGCAGCGGGACCTCGCGCCCGTCACCGCCATCACCACCGGCGCGCTGCTCTGCGTGGTGAACGCGGACACGGCGCGGTTGAACGGCTGGACGGACTTCCCCGCCCTCGTCGCCTGGGCCAAGGCGAACCCGGACGCGGTGCGGATGGGCTCGTCGGGCACCGGCACCACCAGCCACCTGACGATCGAGGCGGTGAACCGGGCCACCGGGGCGCGCATCACCCACGTGCCCTACCGGGGCGGCGGCCCGGCGATCAACGACCTCGTGGCCGGCACGATCGACATGATGTTCGACGTGATGCCGGCGCTGATGCCGCACGTGGAGGCGGGCCGGTTCAGGCCGCTCGCGGTCAGCAGCGCCGAGCGGCTGCCGATCCTGCCCGACGTGCCCGGCATGGCCGACCTCGGCGCGCTGGGATTGGGCGACATCGACATACAGACCTGGAACGCCGTGATGGCCGCGCGCGGCACGCCGGAGTCCACGGTGCGAACCCTTTTCGACGCCGTGCGTGCCGTGGCGGCGCAGCCGGAGTTCGTGGAGCGCCTGCGCCCGCTCGGCTACACCGTGCAGACCAGCGAAAGCCCGGCCGCCCTCGCCGCGCGCATCCGCGAGGAAACGCCGCGGTGGGAAAGCCTGGTCCGCGCTTCGGGGGCACGGCTGGACTAGGCCGCTGTCGGCCTGCCCACGGTCAGGTCGACACTGGCCTACGGATTGCTCGGCTGGCGATTCACGCCCCGGGCGTTTCCGCTCGGGGCCATCGCGGTCTAGCCTCCGACGGCCGGACGCCGCCGGCGCCGCGCGGCGAGCAGGCCGTATAACAGGAGCAGCAGCGCCCCCAGGACGAACGGCACCAGCCAGGAGGGGCGCTCCAGCAGCGGCAGCGCCGCCTCGTCCCAGAGCGCGGGCGAGAGGTGGCGCTGGATGCCGGCCTGGGCGGTGTTCAGCAGCGCCGGGTCGTAGCGGAACAGCGCCTCGCCGAGCGGCGCGCCCCAGCCGAAGGCGAAGCCCAGGGCCGCGCCGGCCGCCAGCAGCAGCAGCGCGGCGATCAGCAGGAAGGGCAAGGCGCCGGCGCCGCCGTCAGGCCCAGAGGCGCTCGCGTTGCAGGCCTTCGTAGAGGCCGGCGACGAACTCGCCGTAACCGTTGAAGAGCTGCGTCGGCACACGCTCGTCCGTGCCCAGCATCCGTTCGGTGGCCTGGCTCCAGCGCGGGTGCGGCACCGCCGGGTTCACGTTGGCCCAGAAGCCGTACTCCTGCGGCTGGATCTTCTCCCAGAAGCTCACCGGCTTCTGGTCGGTCAGCACGATGCGGACGATCGACTTGCCGGACTTGAAGCCGTACTTCCACGGGAAATGCATGCGCACCGGGCCGCCGTTCTGCGGCGGCAGCGGCTTGCCGTAGGCGCCGACCACCATGAAGGACAGCTCGTTCGCCGCCTCCGCGATCGTGCAGCCCTCGACGTAGGGCCACGGGTACCAGCTTTGCCGCAGCCCCGGCATCACGGCGGGTACGGCGGCGGTCTCGAACCGGACGTACTTGGCCGAGCCGAGGGGGCCGGCGAGCTTCAGCAGCTCCGAAAGCTGGAAGCCGGTCCAGGGCACCACCATGGCCCAGGCCTCGACGCAGCGGTGGCGGTACACGCGCTCCTCGATAGGCAGCCGGCGCAAGAGGTCGTCCAGTCCGAACTCCGCCGGGCGCTCCACCATGCCCTCGACGCGGACCGTCCAGGGCCGCAGGGGTAGCTTCTGCGCCGCGGCCGAGATCGTCTTGTGGCTGCCGAACTCGTAATAGTTGTTGTAGGTCGTGGCCTCGCGCTCGGGCGTGATGGCGCGCTCCGCCTTGTAGCGGGGGTTCCGCATGGCCACGGGCAGCCCGGTGGCGCCAGCGCGGCTCGGGGGCAGGACGAGGCCGGTTCCGGCGAGTCCGGCCGCCAGGGCCGCGCGGCGGCCGAAGAAGGACGATTCGGGCGTCACCTCCCGCTCCGGGATCGTCCAACCAGGGTTTCTCCGGACTAGCATCAATCACCTCCTCGCGCCGCCCCTAGAAGGCCCGGACCCCCCGCCTTTTCAAGCTTTTGGGCATGGGGGCGGCGGTGCCCACGCCAGGAGTCGGTTTCATGCCGTGTGGCTTGACAACCATCGGTTACTCTCCCAATCATTCACGAAGTCGTTACCGCAGCTATGTCTTTGAACCGAAGCCGTTCTGTCTTCGAACCCCTATGCCGGAGTGCGCGCGCCTATGCGGGTTTTGGTGCTCTCGCCCAACGCTGCCCCCGACCGACTGCTCTCCGGCCTGCGGGACGAGGGGCTGGTCTGCGACACGACGCGGGACTTCGAGGATCTCCCTTCGGCGCTCGCCCTCAGCGGGCCTTACGATCTGCTCGTCCTCGACCTCGCCTGCCTGGATCTGGCCGCGCACCGCGCCATCCGGGCGCTCCGGCGCTCCGGCAGCGCGCACCCGGTGCTCGTGGTCTGCGCCCGCGTCGACGCCAGCGACGAGGCCGCGGCGCTGCACTCCGGCGCCGACGACGTGCTGCGGCACCCGTTGAGCTTTCCCGTGCTGCACGCGCGCATCCAGGCGCTGGTGCGGCGCGCGAGCGGCTACGCCTCGGCCCGGCTCGTGTGCGGCAACGTCACCCTGGACCAGGAGCTGCACGCGGTGTTCGTGGACGGCCGGCGCGTGCCGCTGACCGGGCGCGAGTACGACTTCCTCCAGGTGATGATGCTGCACAAGGGCGTGCTGCTGACCAAGGAGCGTTTCCTCAACGGCCTCTACGCCGATTCCGAAGAAACGCCCGACCTCAAGATCGTGGACGTCTTCGTGTGCAAGCTCCGCCGCAAGCTCGCGGCCTGCGGGGCGGCCGAGATGATCCGCACCGTGTGGGGCCGCGGCCACGTGCTGTTCGACCCCTCCCCTGCCGCGGTGGCCGAAGCGCGCGCGGCGCACCGGCCGGAAGAGGCGCCGGCGGAGCCCGCGCCGCGCGGGTGGGAGCGGCGGGCGGAGGCGGTGCGGCTGAGCGCCTGACACAACTCGGCCGGGATGCGCGTCGCCCGTTGCCGCACAATGCACGGCAGACCGTAAAGCAGGCTTTGACTCTGCGCCGATGACCTCTGCCGACCTCGTCAGGCGCCGACCGTTCGCAGGCGTGGCAATCGCCGCGCTCGGCGCCGCCGTGCTCCCCCGCGCCACGCGGGCGCAAGAGGCGCCGGCCGAGCAGGTGGTGGTGATCGACACCGGGCAGCGGGTCTGGCGGGTGCCCTACGGCTACCTGTCCATCCGCCCGCCCGCCGAGGCGCTGCAGCCGGTCAACCACTGGCGCCAGTTCAGCTTCGCGTTCTGGATGCCGGACGGGCGGCCCACGCGCACGGCGGGCCACGACCTGGGCTGGCTGCGGCCCGGGGAGCCCGGCCGGGCGCCGCCGGGGCCCGACGAGTTCGTGGCGATCGGCACCAACGTGCGGGCCTGGGACGAGCCCGGCGCGCCGCCGCGGCCGGGGCAGATGTTCGCCAACTCGCTCGCCGTGTTCGGCACCGGTAGGCACGACTACCGCGAGCGCTGGGGCCTGCTGGAGGCCACGCCGAAACCGGGCGAGCCGGGCCTACAGGACGGCTACCTCGCCGCGCGGCGGTACGGCGAGCCGCCCCACGACATGAGCGCCTATGTCTCGTGCCCCCGCCCGGGCCGCTTGGACAACAACGTCTGCGCCGGCTTCGTGTCGCTGTCGGGGCTGGAGGTGCTGTTCCACTTCCGGCTGCCTAAAGACCGCATGGACCGGTTCCTCGATGCCGCGGACGCGGCGAGGCGGCTCCTGGCGAGCTGGGCAACCGACGACATCAGCAACAAGTAGCCTCATCCAGCCTGGAGTGTCGGTCGTCACGCCAGCTTCTCGACCGAAACCTCGTGGACGGCCCGCCCCGTCTGTTCGAAGGCGGTGATGTTGGCCACTGTGGTGTCGGCGATCGCCGTCAGCGCCTCCGCGGTGAAGAACGCCTGGTGCCCGGTGACGAGCACGTTCGGGAAGGTGAGCAGGCGGGCGAAGACGTCGTCTTGCAGCACCTGGCCCGACAGGTCCTGGAAGAACAGGTCGCCCTCCTCCTCGTAAACGTCGAGGCCGAGGTGGCCGATGGCGCCCGACTTCAGCCCGTCGATCGCGGCCCGCGTGTCCACCAAACCGCCGCGGCTTGTGTTGACCAGCATGGCGCCGCGCTTCATCCGGCCGATGGTCGCGGCGTCGATCATGTGGCGCGTTTGCGGGGTGAGCGGGCAGTGCAGGGTCACGATGTCCGACTCGGCGAGCAGTTCCTTCAAGGGGACGTAGGCCACGCCCATCGCCGCGCAGGCCGGGTCCGGCGCCAGGTCGTGCGCCAGCACCCGGCAGCCGAAGCCTAGCATGATGCGGGCGACCGCGACGCCGATCCGCCCGGTGCCGACCACGCCCACGGCGCGGCCCTTCAGGTCGAATCCGAGCAGCCCTTCCAGGGCGAAGTTGCCCTCGCGCACGCGGGCGTAGGCGCGGTGGATGGCGCGGTTGAGGCTCAGGATCATCGCCACCGTGTGCTCGGCCACGGCGTCCGGCGAATAGGCCGGGACGCGCGCGACAGTGACGCCGAGCCGGCGCGCGGCGGCAAGGTCCACGTTGTTGAAGCCGGCCGAGCGCAGCGCGACGAGCCGGACGCCGATCCGAGTGAACTCCTCTAGAACGGCCTCGTCGGCCTGATCGTTGACGAAGGGGCACACCGCGGCGGCGCCCTTCGCCAGCACGGCGGTGGCGTGGGTCAGTCGGGCCTCGAAGTAGGTGAAACGGTGGCGGTTGCCGGCGGCCACGTTGGCGGCGTCCAGGAAGCGGCGGTCATAGGGCTTGGTGCTGAACACGGCGACGTCCATGCGGAGATCCTCCATGCCAGGGCGCCGACCCGCGGCGCGGCGGGATCGCCGGCGCGGCTTGGCACGCCCGTTGCCTCGGTGTGTCCCGCGGGGCGATCGCGCGTCCCGCGGGAAGGGTTCGTATGCGCCAGCGCTCCGCTCGCCTGCTCCTGTCGCTCGTCCTGCTCGCGGCGTCCACCGCGGCGGCGCGGGCCGACGCCCGGTTCGCCGCCGGCGCCACGCCACCCCCGGGCGGCGAGCCGGGGCAGCTTTGCCGCGCCGCCGTCGCCGCCGTGGAGCGCGAGGCCGGGCTGCCACCCCGCCTCTTGGCGGCGATGGCGCGGGTGGAAACGGGGCGGCGCGACCCGGACACCGGCCGTTTCCATCCCTGGCCCTGGACGATCAACGCCGAGGGGCGCGGCAGTTTCTTCCCCACCAAGGCGGCAGCGATTGCCGCCGTGCAGGCTTTGCAAGCGCAGGGCGTGCGGTCGATCGACGTCGGCTGCATGCAGATCAACCTGCGCCACCACGCGAAGGCCTTCGCCTCCTTGGAGGAGGCGTTCGATCCCCTCGCCAACGCCCGCTATGCGGCCCGCTTCCTGAGGGACCTGCAAGCGACCCGGGGCGACTGGATGCGGTCGGCGTCGCACTACCATTCCCAAACGCCGGAGCTGGCGGAGGCTTACCGCGCCCGGATCGCGGCCGCGCTAGAGGCGGAGCAGGCCGTGCCGCCGTCCGCCGGGCCGCCGCCGATGCTGGCGGCCGCGGCGCACGCCGCCGCACCGACGACTCCCCGCCCTCTTGCGGCCGCGCCGGTGCCGCCGCCGGCTTTCGCCGGCGCGGGCGGGGGATTCATGCTGTCCAACCGCGCGGAGCGCGCGGCGGTGCTGCCGGCCCCGGCAGGCGCGAACACGGGCGCGAACGGCGGCGGCGGGCGCGGCCTGGACGCGTACCGGAGCGTGCCGATACCGGTGGCCGGGCGCGGGCCGACGATGTTGGCGCCTGCCGCCACGGCGCGCGCGCCGGCCTCGACCGCCTTCGCTTGGTTGCGGTGAGGCGGCTCAGCGCATCGGCCAGGAGTACATCAGGCCGCCTTCGGTCCAGAGCCGGTTCAGCCCGCGTTCCAGGCCGATCGGCGTCTTCGGGCCGAGCGTGCGCTCGAACAGCTCGCCGTAGTTGCCGATGGCGCGGATGGCGTTGTACGCCCAGGCCGGGTCGAGTTTCAGCGCGTTGCCGAGCAGCGGGTCGGCGCCGAGCAGCCGGCGCACGTCGGGGTTCTGGCTGGTGCGGCGCATCTCCTCGGCGTTGGTGCCCGTGACGCCCAGCTCCTCCGCCTGGATCAGTGCCGACAGCGTCCAGCGGATCACGTCGAACCATTCGGGGTCGTCGCGGCGCACCACCGGGCCGTAGGGCTCCTTGGAGAAGCGCTGCGGCAGGATGACGAAGTCGTCCGGCTTGGTGAACTGGCTGCGGATGGCAGCGAGCTGCGTCGCGTCCGTGCCGATGGCGTCGCAGCGCCCGGCCTGGAGGGCGGTGGCGTTGTCCTGCATCCGCTCCTGGAGGATGGGCGTGAAGCGCAGGTTGTTGGCGCGGAAGAAGTCGGCCGTGACCAGCTCGTTCGTGGTGCCGGGCGAGAGGCAGACGGTCATGCCGTCCATGCCGCGCGGCTCGGTGACGCCTGAGTCCTTGCGCACCATGAAACCGTGGCCGTCGTAGAGGTTTACGCCCACCATGCGCAGGCCGAGCGTGGTGTCGCGCGTCATGGTCAGGGTGGTCTGGCGGATCAGCACGTCGATCTCGCCGGACTGGAGCGCGGTGAAGCGCTGCACGGCGGTGAGCGGCACGAAGCGGACCTTGGACGGGTCGCCGAACACCGCGGCCGCGACGCCGCGGCAGAGGTCCGCGTCCATGCCGCGCCAGACTCCCTGGCTATCCGGGAGCGAGAAGCCGGCGATGCCGACGTTGACGCCGCAGTTCAGCGTGCCGCGCTGGCGCACCGCGTCGAAGGTCTGCCCGGCCCGCGCGGGGCCGGCGACGGCGGTCGCCGCCACGCCGGCAAGGGCCAGCGCGGCGGCCAGAAAGCGTCGCTTTTTCATGTAACCTCCCGGGTCTGAGGCCGCGACGGTAGCGGCCCGGTCAGCGGGTGGCGACGTCACCGGATCGCCGAGAACGAGGTCGGCTTCAGGAGCATGGTGTTCTGCTGCTTCAGCGCGTTCAGCGGGGCGATCGACTTGCCGAACTCCGCCCAGCCCGGGTCGGCCATCATTGCGCCGCGGCGGCGGTCGCGGTCGCCCAAGCCCTCGTAGGCCCAGGCGAACACCGCTTGGTTGATCGGGCCGCACTCCGTCACCGCGAAGAACAGCAACTGGCCGAGCAAGCGCTGTTGCACCGGCAGGCCGATGGTCTCGTAGGCTTCGAGCCACGCGTTCAGGCGGCCGGGGTGGAAGTCGTAGGTGCGGTGGTCCACGACCATGTTGCCGGGGGCGCCGCCGATCTTGCGCTCGAAAGACTGCCCGACCTTCTGGATCGGCGAGAAGGGCACGGTCTTCAGCAGCTTGGCTTCTTGCCGCGCTAGGGCGCCGAACTTCGCCATCTCCGTGCGAAATCGGCCCCATTCCAAGTCCGCTTCGCGCGCCGCGATCTGCCGCTCGCGGTCGTCGATGTCGTCGAAGCCGCGCACGAAGAGCACGCGGTTGATGGTGCCGAACTCGACGGTGAAGAAGCCGATGGGCGGGCCGAGGTGCCGCGCCGAGCAAGGGCCGCCCACCTCCTCGTAAAGCCGGAGCCACGCCGGCAGCTTGCCGGGGTGCGCCGTGTACATGCGCTGCTCGATGAACATGGCGGCGGCCCTTCCCCCCTGTCGCGTGCAGGGGCGGAGTGCCGCACGCGCGGCGGCGCGGGTCAATGTACCTACGGTTGCGAGCGAACGCCGCGCATGCCGCACCGGATGGCGCTGGTGAGCCGGGTGGGACTCGAACCCACGGCCGCGAGATTAAAAGTCCCGTGCTCTACCGACTGAGCTACCGGCTCGCACCAACGGTGCCCGCTGCCACGCGGGCCGCGCCTTGGAACGCGGCGGACGCCCCGGTGTCAAGGCACCCGCGCGCGCGACGGCCTCAGGCCCCCGACGGGGCGGGCTCGGCTTCGGCCTGCTGCGGCGCGCCGTCGGCCGCGATCCGGGCGCGGACGATCTTGTCCGGGCCCTGGACCATGCCGCTGCCGCCCGAGCCGCGCTTGACCTTGTCCACGGTTTCCATCCCGGACACCACGCGGCCCCAGATCGTGTATTGGCCGTCGAGGCTCGGCGCCGGCGCGAACATGATGAAGAACTGGCTGTTGGCGCTGTTCGGGTTGTTGGTCCGCGCCATGCCGCAGGTGCCGCGCACGAACCGCGCCTTGTTGGGCGGCGAGAACTCGGCCGGCAGGTCCTCGTGGCCCTGCTCGCGCGCGCCGCCGGTGCCGGTGCCGGTGGGGTCGCCGCCCTGGGCCATGAAGCCCTCGATCACCCGGTGGAACGGCGTGCCGTCGTAGAAGCCGGCGCGCACCAGCGTCTTGATGCGCTCCACGTGCTTGGGCGCGAGGTCGGGCCGCAGCTCGATCATCACCTTGCCGTCCTTCAATTCGAGGACCAGCATGTTCTCCCGCGCGTCGTTCGCCTGGGGCGCTTCGGCGGCGGCGGGGGCCGCCGCGGGCGCGTCGCCCGGCATGGTGTTGCCGCCGGCGGCGTCGGAGCCTGCCTCGTCGCTCATGTCGTCGTCTCCTCGTGTGGGTTGCCGTCAGGCGCCGGCGATGCGGGCGCGGATGATCTTGTCCGGGTTCTGCACCACGCCGTTGCGGGCGGGGTCGCCGCGCTTGATCTTGTCCACGGCCTCCATGCCGGACACCACGCGGCCCCAGATCGTGTACTGGCCGTCCAGGCTCGGCGCCGGCGCGAACATGAGGTAGAACTGGCTGTTGGCGCTGTTCGGGTCGCTGGTGCGCGCCATGCCGCAGATGCCACGGATGAAGCGGTAACGGTTGGTGAACTCGGCCGGGAGGTTCGGCAGGTCGCTGCCGCCGGTGCCGGTGCCGGTGGGGTCGCCGCCCTGGGCCATGAAGCCCTCGATCACCCGGTGGAACGGCGTGCCGTCGTAGAAGCCGCGGCGCGCCAGCGTCTTGATGCGCTCCACGTGCTTGGGCGCCACGTCGGGCAGCAACTGGATGGTGACCGGCCCGTCCTTGAGGTCCAGGACAAGCCGTTCTTCCGAACCGCCTCCGCCGGCCTGCGGGCCTTGGGCGGAAGCGCCGTCGTGCCAGGGCGCCGGAGCGGCGGCCAGGGCCGCTGCCAGCCCGGCGAGGTCGCGTCGCCGCATGTTGGTGTTCTCCTCGGCTGTGGTCGGGGGTCAGGGCCGGCGGTTGCTCCGGCCCGCCTACCGGGTTCACGCCCCAGGGCGCGAAGGGTTGCAGGGGCGGGGCGCCGCTACTCGGGCGCCCGGGGCAGGCGCACGCGCGCCAGGGTCCGTTGCAGGGTGAGTTTGGGCACGAAGGTAGCGACGTCACCCCCGAGCCGCGCGATCTCCTTCACGAAGCGCGAGGAGATGAACTGGTGCGTCTCGCTGGCCATGAGGAACACCGTCTCGACGCCGGGGTCGAGGCGGTGGTTCATGCCGGCCATCTGGAATTCGTAATCGAAATCGGACACCGCCCGGAGGCCGCGGATGATGGTGCCGGCGCCGACCTGCCGCGCGAAGCCGATCAGCAACCCCTCGAAGGGCACCACCTCCACCGCCGTGCCCGTGCGGGCGGCGATGGCGTCGGTCTCGGCCTTCACCAGCTCCACCCGCTCCTCCAACGGGAGGAGCGGCCCCTTGCCGGCGTTCATGGCGACGCCAACCACCAGCCGGTCGAGGATGCGCGCCGCGCGGTCGATGATGTCGAGGTGCCCGTTCGTCACCGGGTCGAAGGTGCCGGGGTAGACGCCGACGTGCCGGGTCACGGCGTTTCCTCCTCGCTCCCGTCCACCACGCCGTCCGCGGCGACGCCCTCCGCGGAGGGGGCGCCTTCCTGCCCGTTATCGCCCTCCCCGTCCAGCACCGGGAAGCAGCTCGTGACCCGCTCGCCGTCGTTCAGCCGCAGCAAGGTGACGCCCATCGCCTGCCGCCCGGTGATCCGCACCTGGTCGGCGGGCAGGCGGATCAGGCGGCCGCTGTCCGTGACGAGCATGACGTCGTCGCCGGGCCGCACCGGGAAGGTCGCCACCACCTCGCGGCCGTTGCGGCTCGGGCGCAGCTCGATGCCGCCGATGCCCTGCCCGCCCCGGCCCGTCACCCGGTACTCGTAGGCCGAGGAGCGCTTGCCGAAGCCGCCGTCGGTGACGGTGAAAATGATCTCCTCAGCCGCTTCCAGGTCGGCGGTGCGGTCGGCGGTCATCGCCACCTCGGCGCTCGCCTCCTCGCCCTCCTCGGCCAAGCCACTGGCGACGCCGTTGCCGTTGCCCTCCACCTCCTCGCCCGCCGCGCGGCGCCGCTGCGCCGCCCCGCGCAGGTAGGTGGCGCGCTCGGCCACCGTCGCCTCGACGTGGCGGAGCACGGACAGGGCGATCACCCGGTCGCCGGACACGAGGCGGATGCCGCGCACGCCGGAGCTGTCGCGCCCGGCGAAGACGCGGAGCTGGTCCGCCGCCGCGGTGAAGCGCATCACGCGGCCCTTGCGGGTCGCGAGCAGGACGTCGTCGCCTTCGCGGCAGGTCTGCACGCCGATCAGCTCGTCGTCGCCGTCCAGCTTCATGGCGATGAGCCCAGCGGCGCGGACGTTGCGGAAGTCCGACAGGCGGTTGCGCCGGACGTTGCCGGCGGAGGTGGCGAAGACGAGGTGCAGCCCGTCCCACAGCAACTCGTCCTGCGGCAGCGGCAGCACCGCCGTGACGCGCTCGCTCTCCTGCAACTGGAGAACCTGCCGCAGCGAGCGGCCCTTGCCCTGCGCGCCGCCCTCCGGCAACTGCCAGACCTTCTCGCGGAAGGCGATGCCGCGGCTGGTGAAGAACAGCACCCACTGGTGGGTGTGGGCGATGAAGCTCCGCACCACCAAGTCGTCCTGGCGCGTCGCCGCCGCGCTGCGCCCGCGCCCGCCCCGGTGCTGCGCCCGGAAGGTGTCGAGCGGCGTGCGCTTCACGTAGCCGTCGCGCGTCAGGGTGACGACCATCATCCCCGGCTCGATCAGGCTCTCGTCGTCGAGGTCGGCGATGCCCTCCACGATCTGCGTCAGGCGCGGCGAGGCGATCTGGGCGCGCACCGCGCGCAGCTCCTCGGTCATCACCTCCAGGCGGCGCGGGCGGCTGCCGAGGATCTCCAGCAGCTCGCGGATGCGGCCGCCGACCTCCTCCAGCTCCGCCGCGATCTTGTCGCGCTCCAGGCCGGTGAGGCGTTGCAGCGTGAGGGCCAGGATGCCGCGAGCCTGCGCGTCCGTCAGCCGAACCGTGCCGTCCGGCGTGACGATGTTGCCGGCGTCCTCGACCAGGGCCAGCAGCACCCCGACGTCGCCGGCCGGCCAGTCGCGCGCCATCAGCGCCGCGCGCGCCTCCGCCGGGTCGCGGCTGGCGCGGATCAGGCGGATCACCTCGTCGATGTTGGCCACCGCGATGGCGAGGCCGATCAAGAGGTGCCCGCGCTCCCGCGCCTTGTTCAGCCGGTGGCGGCTGCGGCGGGCGATCACCTCCTCGCGGAAGCGGATGAAGGCGAGCAGCGCGTCGCGCAGGCCCATCTGCCGCGGCTTGCCCTCGTCGAGCGCCAGGAAGTTCACCGGGAAGGAGGTCTGGAGCTGCGTCATGCGGTAGAGCTGGTTCAGCACCACCTCCGCCGTCGCGTCGCGCTTCAGCTCGATGACGATGCGCAACCCGTCGCGGTCGCTCTCGTCGCGGAGGTCAGAGACGCCCTCCACCTGCTTGGCGCGCACCAGCTCGGCGATGCGCTCCATCAGCGTCGCCTTGTTGACCTGGTAGGGCACCTCGCTGACGGCGATGCACTGCCGCCCGCCGCGCATCTCCTCGATCTCGCAGCGCGCGCGCAACGGGATGGAGCCGCGGCCGGTCTCGAAGGCCGAGCGGATGCCCGAGCGGCCGAGGATCAGCCCGCCGGTCGGGAAGTCCGGCCCGGGGATGATCCGCATCAGCTCGTCGAGCGGGGTGTCCGGCTCGGCGATCAACGCCAGGGTCGCGTCGATGACCTCGCCCGGATTGTGCGTCGGGATGTTGGTGGCCATGCCGACGGCGATGCCGTTGGCGCCGTTGACCAGCAGGTTCGGGAAGGCGGCGGGCAGCACCCGCGGCTCGCTGTCGCTCTCGTCGTAGTTGGGCTGGAAATCGACGGTGTCCTCGTCGATGCCCTCCAGCAGCGCCGTGGCGGATTTTGCGAGCCGCGACTCCGTGTAGCGCATGGCCGCCGGCGGGTCGCCGTCCATGCTGCCGAAGTTGCCTTGGCCGTCGATCAGCGGCACGCGCAGCGAGAAGGGCTGCGCCATCCGCACCATGGCGTCGTAGATCGCGCTGTCGCCGTGCGGGTGGTACTTACCCATGACCTCGCCGACCACGCGCGCCGACTTGCGGTACGGCTTGTCGGCGGTGAAGCCGCTCTCGTGCATGGCGTAGAGGATGCGCCGGTGGACCGGCTTCAGCCCGTCGCGCGCGTCCGGCAAGGCGCGGGCGACGATGACGCTCATCGCGTAATCGAGGTAGGAGCGCCGCATCTCCTCCTCGAGGGCGACCGGGGGGCTCTCCTCCGGCCGGGCTCCGCCGCCGCCGTCCTTGGTGGTGCCGCTCACGCCGTGCTTGCTCTCGCTGGTTGCGGACCGGCCCGCGGAAGCGGCCCGGACCGGGCCGTCGCGGCGTCGCCCGGCCGCGTGGCGGCGGGGGCCAAGTCCATGGAAATCAGGAAACTTATATAGCGCAAGACGCCCGAGAATCCAAACGACTCCGGCGCCCTCCGGACCGTTATGGCAATGGAAATTCCGCTCCCTCCGCGGCCCGTCGCGGGGCTAGGCTCCGCTGCAACGGCGCGAAGCCGGCGGGAGGGAGGACGGACATGGAGCTATCCAGGCGGGGCGCGCTGGCGCTGCCGGCGGCGATGGTGGCGGGCGGCGGCGCCGCGCGGGCGCAACAGGCGGCGTCTCCCACGGTCCGCATCGGCGTCCTGTCCGACATGTCCGGCCCCTACCGCGACATCAGCGGGCCGAACTGCGTCGTCATGGCGCGGCAGGCGGCGCAGGATTTCGGCGCCTCCGCGCGCGGCCTGAACGTCGAGATCCTGCAAGCCGATCACCAGAACAAGCCCGACGTGGGCGTGAACGTCGCCCGGCAGTGGTTCGACCGCGACGGGGTGGACGCCATCCTGGAGGTCAACAACAGCGCCATCGCCATGGCGATCAACGGCTTGGCGCGGGAGAAGAACAAGGCCCACCTGAACAGCGGCGCCGCCTCCGCCGACCTCACCGGCCCGGCGTGCAGCCCGAACATGGTCCACTGGACCACCGACACCTGGGCCTGCGCGCAATCCACCGCCGGCGCGCTCGCCCGAGCCGGGGCCAAGCGCTGGTTCTTCATCACCGCCGACTACGCCTTCGGCCATTCGGTGCAGCGCGAGGCGACGCGGGTGGTGCAGGCGAACGGCGGGCAGGTGGTGGGCAGCGCGGTCTACCCCTTCCCGCAGACCACCGACTTCTCGTCCTTCATCGTCAGCGCGGCGTCCGCGCGGCCGGACGCTGTGGGCTTCTGCAACGCCGGCGCGGACATGATCAACTGCGTCAAGCAGGCGGGCGAATTCGGCCTGGCGGGGCGCGGCATCCGCCCGGCGGCGATGATCGGCTTCATCGTGGACGTCCACACCCTCGGCCTGCCCACCGCGCAAGGGCTGGTGCTGACGGAGAGCTTCTACTGGGACCTCAACGACCGCACCCGCGCGCTGCACGGGCGGCTGCGCGGCAAGATGGCGAACAACCACGCGCCGAACAGCGTGCAGGCGCAGGCCTACGGCGCCGCGTTCCACTACTTGCGGGCCGTGGCGGAGATCGGCGCGGCGCGGGCCAAGGCGTCGGGCCTCGACACAATCGAGGCGATGAAGCGGCTGCCGACGGACGACGACGCGCACGGCCCCGGCTCCGTCCGCGCGGACGGCCGCAAGCTCCACCCGACCCACCTGTTCCAGGTGAAGGAGCCGGCCGAGAGCCGCGGGCCGTGGGACTACCTCAAGGTGCTGGCGACCACGCCGGCGGAGCAGGCCTTCCGGCCCTTGGCGGAAGGCAACTGCCCCTTCGTCAAAGCCTGAGCGCGGACGGCGCCAGCCGCCTCAGAACGGGATGTCGTCGTCCAGGTCGGCGCTCTTGGGCTTATCCCAGCCGCCCCGGCCGCCGCCGCCCGACGAGCCGCCACGGTCGCCGAAGGAGGACGACCGCCCGCCGCCGCCGTTGAACGACCCGCCCTCGGCCGGTGCGTCGCCGCCGCCGGCCCCGCCGCGGCCGCCCACGAGCTGCAACTCGCCGCGGAATTGGCGCAGGACGATCTCGGTGGAGTACTTCTCCTGCCCGTCCTGGCCTTGCCACTTCCGGGTTTCGAGCTGGCCCTCGATGTAGACCTCGTTGCCCTTCTTCAGGTACTTCTCCGCGACCTCGCCCAACCGCTCGTTGAAGATCGCCACCGAGTGCCACTCGGTGCGCTCCTGCTGGTTGCCCTCGCGGTCCTTGTACCGCTCGGAGGTCGCCAGGCGCAGGTTCACCACCTTGCCGCCGTTCTGGAAGTTCCGGACCTCCGGGTCCCGCCCGAGGCGGCCCAGAAGGATCACCTTGTTCACGCCCGCCATGGGAATCGCCCTCTCGCGCCAGTCGTGCCGCGACACTACCTTGGACAACCGTAGCCGGCCATCCAAACGCCCTTCCCAGGCGCCCCGCGGCCGGTCATATATAGCGTGAACAAGACCAGAACACCACCCGGCCGGCCAGGGATTCCCCTGGGCCGCCCGATGCGGAGCGCGCATGTTCGAGAGCACCTCCCCCCTCCGCATCCGCGGCGCCCGGACCCACAATCTCAAGGACTTGGACCTCGACATCCCGCGCGGGACGCTGACGGTCATCACCGGCCTTTCCGGCTCCGGAAAATCTTCCCTCGCCTTCGACACGATCTATGCCGAAGGGCAGCGGCGCTACGTCGAATCCCTTTCCGCCTACGCCCGGCAATTCCTGCAACTCATGCAGAAGCCGGACGTGGACTCGATCGAGGGGCTCTCGCCGGCGATCTCCATCGAGCAGAAAACCACCTCCCACAACCCGCGCTCCACCGTCGGCACCGTCACCGAGATCCACGACTACATGCGCCTGCTGTGGGCGCGCGTCGGCGTGCCCTACTCGCCCGCCACCGGCCTGCCGATCGAAGCGCAGACCGTCAGCCAGATGGTGGACCGCGTGCTGGCCATGCCGGAGGGAACGCGGCTGCTGCTCCTGGCGCCGGTCGCGCGCGGCAAGAAGGGCGAGTTCCGCAAGGAGTTCGCGGAGTTCCAGCGCCGCGGCTTCGAGCGGGTGAAGGTGGACGGCACGCTGCACCTGCTCTCGGAAGCGCCGAAGCTCGACAAGAAGCTCAAGCATGACATCGAGGTGGTGGTGGACCGCGTCGTGGTGCGCGAGGGCATCGCCCCGCGCCTCGCCGACAGCTTCGAGACCGCGCTGGCGCTCGCCGACGGCGTGGCCTACGCGGAGAACGCCGACACCGGCGAGCGCTCAGTGTTCAGCGCCAAGTTCGCCTGCCCGGAGAGCGGCTTCACCATCGAGGAGATCGAGCCGCGGCTCTTCTCCTTCAACAGCCCGCAGGGCGCCTGCCCGACCTGCGACGGCCTCGGCACGCAGACCTTCTTCGACCCCATGCTGGTGGTGCCGGACGACCTCCGCTCCATCAAGGAAGGCGCGGTCGCGCCTTGGACCGGCGCTTCGGCGCCCTACTACGACCAGACGCTCGAAAGCTTGGCGAAGCATTTCAAGGTCTCGACCTCGACGCCCTGGGGCGAGCTGCCGGAGAAGGTGCGCCACGCCATCCTGCAGGGCACCGGGAACGAGACGGTGGCGCTCCGCTACAAGGACGGTCTGCGCGCCTACGTGGTCGAGAAACCCTTCGAGGGCGTGCTGCCCAACCTGGAGCGGCGCTTCCGCGAGACGGACAACCCGTGGGTGCGCGAGGACCTGACGCGCTACCAGGCGGACAAGCCCTGCCCCGCCTGCAGCGGCCACCGGCTGAAGCCCGAGGCGCTGTCGGTGAAGGTCGCGGGCCGGCACATCGGCGAGGCAAACGACGTCTCCATCCGCAAGGCGCGCGAGTGGTTCGGCACGGTGTCGGACACGCTCACGCCGCAGCGCCGCGAGATCGCGCGCCGCATCCTGCGCGAGATCGAGGAGCGGCTGCAGTTCCTCGTGGACGTAGGCCTCGATTACCTCTCGCTAGGCCGCTCGTCGGCGACGCTCTCGGGCGGCGAGTCGCAGCGCATCCGCCTCGCCTCGCAGATCGGTAGCGGCCTCACCGGCGTGCTTTACGTGCTGGACGAGCCCTCCATCGGCCTGCACCAGCGCGACAATGAGCGGCTGCTGGCGACGCTGCGGCGCCTCCGCGACCTCGGCAACACCGTGCTGGTGGTGGAGCACGACGAGGACGCGATCCGCGCCGCGGACCATCTCGTGGACATCGGCCCCGCGGCGGGCGCCGGCGGCGGGCGCGTGGTGGCGCAGGGCACACCGGCGGAGGTGGCGGCCAACCCGGCCAGCCTCACCGGCGATTACCTGTCCGGGCGGCGCGGCATCGCGGTGCCGGCGACGCGGCGCCCCGTGGACAAGAAGCGCGTGGTGCGGGTGGTAGGCGCCGCCGGCAACAACCTCAAGAACGTCACGGCGGAGTTCCCGCTCGGCACCTTCACCTGCGTCACCGGCGTTTCCGGTGGCGGCAAGTCGAGCCTGGTGATCGAGACGCTCTACAAGGCCGCCGCGCGCCGCCTGATGGGCGCGGGCACCGTGCCCGGCCCGCACGACCGCATCGAAGGGCTGGAGCTGCTCGACAAGATCATCGACATCGACCAGTCGCCGATCGGCCGCACGCCGCGCTCCAACCCGGCGACCTACACCGGCCTCTTCGCGCCGATCCGCGACTGGTTCTCGGAGCTGCCGGAAAGCCGCGCGCGCGGCTACAAGCCGGGCCGCTTCTCGTTCAACGTCAAGGGCGGCCGCTGCGAGGCGTGCCAGGGCGACGGCCTCATCAAGATCGAGATGCACTTCCTGCCCGACGTCTACGTCACCTGCGACACCTGCAAGGGCAAGCGCTACAACCGCGAGACCCTCGAGGTGCAGTTCCGCGGCAAGTCCATCTCCGACGTGCTGGAGATGACGGTGGACGAGGGCTGCGAGTTCTTCTCCGCCGTGCCCGCCATCTCCGAGAAGCTGCGGGTGCTGCGCGAGGTGGGCCTGGGCTACATCCACCTGGGCCAGCAGGCGACGACGCTGTCGGGCGGCGAGGCGCAGCGCATCAAGCTGTCGAAGGAGCTGGCGCGCCGTGCCACCGGCCGCACGCTCTACATCCTGGACGAGCCCACCACCGGCCTGCATTTCGAGGACGTGCGGAAGCTGCTCGAGGTGCTGCACGCGCTGGTGGCGGCCGGCAACACCGTGCTGGTGATCGAGCACAACCTGGAGGTCATCAAGACCGCCGACTGGATACTCGACCTCGGCCCGGAGGGTGGCGAAGGCGGCGGGCGCGTGGTGGCGCAGGGCACGCCCGAGGATGTCGCCGCGTCGCCCGAAAGCCACACCGGCCGCTTCCTCATGCCGCTGCTGGCGCGCGAGGCGGAGCCGGTGCGGCGGAAGCGGCGGGCCTAGCTCACCAATAGGGACGGCCGTAGTAGCCGCGCGGCCCGCCCCAGCCGGGCCGGCCATAGCCGTAGCCCCATCCGCCGTGGGGGCGCACGTAGGGCCGGTACACCGGCGGCGGCGCGTAATAGCCGGGCGTGCGGTAGGCGTAGCCCGGGGTGGTGTACGCCACGCAACCCGACAGCCCGACGGCGGTGCCGACCAAGGCCACGAGCTTGACGGCCCAGGACAAGCGGCGAGTCATCTCCTTCTCCTCTCGTCGCGGCGGCCTTTGCCGCCCTTTCCCGCCAAGGTGGCGCCTGACAGTGTCCGAAGCGCGGCGGAACCGCGCCCGTTGCAGGGCGGGCGCCCTTCCCCGGTCATATCGACGGCACTTGGCTTCCCCGGCCGGTCAGCCCTTCCCGCGCAGGGCGGCCAAGGTGACGGCCAGCTTGTCGCCGGTCGTGCGGGCCGGGTCGGCGGCGACGCCACGGGCCAGGAGGCGGCGCGCGTCCCGCCGGGCCAACACCGCCGGCAGCGCCGCGGCGATCCAGCGCGAGGGCAGCGGTTCGGGCGGCGGCGCCCGGAGTTCCTCCGCGGCGAGGAGGTCGGCTGCGACCGCTCTGAGCGCCGGCGCGGTCGGGGTGCGCACGACCTTGGCTGGCGTCAGCCCGTGCACGGCGAGGGCGTCGGCCGGCAGCAGGCAGCGGCCCTGGCGCGCGAGGGCCGGTACGGCGCGCAGCACGCCCGTGGCGCCGTAGGCGGCGCCGCGCCGTTGCAGGCCGGGCAGCGCTTCCGGCGGGGCGCCGAGCAGGCGGCCGCCGGCCACGGCGAGCGCGGCGGCCGTGCCGCGCAGGTAAGCCTGGAAGGCGGGGACGGTCGGGATGCCCTCCCCGTCCTCCTCCGCTTCGGCTTCGCGGGCGTCGGCGAGGGCGAGCAGGTCGGCGGGTTCGATGCACCCGCCCTTGACGGCGCGGGCGAGCGGTTCGGCGACCTCATGCCGGCGCGGGGGCTTCCCGGCGGCGGCGTCCTCCACGGCGTCGCGCCACCATTGCAGGCGGATCAGCGCGGCCATCGGGTTGCGGGCGGCTTCGCGCGCGCGGGCCAGCTCGTGGTTGTAGGCGACCAGAGCGAAAAGGGTTTCGCGGCGCTCGGCGGGCGCGAAGAGGGCGCAAAGGAAACGGTCGGGGTCGTGGCGGCGCACGAACTCCGCGAGCGATCCGCCGGCCGGGGCCGTCGTGGGGACCGTGTCCGACATGCGGCCCTTATGGCCGCTGTCCGCCGCGCCGCAACCGCGGCGCGGTTTGCTTGACCGGCGGAGGGGCGGCGCCTAGCTGTCGGCCGTCCGGCCGCCGCCGCCCCGCGCGCGGACGGCCAACCACGGGAGAGAACACATGGCATTCAGCCTGCCGCCGCTGCCCTACTCCGCCGACGCGCTCGCCGGCCAGGGGATGTGCCAGGAGACGTTGGAGCTGCACCACGGCAAGCACCACAACGCCTACGTCACGGCGCTGAACGGGCTGGTCGAGAGCAAGAACCTCAAGGGCAAGTCGCTCGAAGACATCGTCGCCGAGGCCGGGAAGCAGGGCGCCGACGGGCTGCCGGTGCTGAACCAGGCCGGGCAGCACTGGAACCACTGCCTGTTCTGGCAGGTGATGTCGCCGAAGGGCGGGGGCGAGAAGCTGCCGCAGCGCCTCGGCGACAAGATCACCCAGGACCTCGGCGGTTTCGCGCAGTTCAAGGAGGCCTTCAAGCAGGCCGGCGTGACGCAGTTCGGCTCCGGCTGGGCCTGGCTGGTCATCGCGGCCGACGGCAAGCTGAAGGTGACCAAGACGCCCAACGGCGCCAACCCGCTGTCCACCGGCGAGGGCCAGCCGATCCTCGGCGTCGACGTGTGGGAGCACGCCTACTACCTCGACTTCCGCAACGTGCGGCCGAACTACCTCGACAACTTCCTGGCCAAGCTGGTGGATTGGGAGAAGGTCGACGGGTTCCTGTCCTCCGGCGGCATGAAGTCCGGCCAGAGCGCCTGACGCCGGCGGGCGGGGCGGCGCCCGGAGCGGCGCCGCCTCAGCCCTTCGCGGCCTCGGCCTTCGCGTCCGCCGCGCCGGCGGGCTTGAAGGTGTCGCTGATCGTCTGGCGCAGCACGTTGACGCGGACGTTGGGCGCGATCTCCACCTCGATCTCGTCCACGCCGTCCTTCACCCGCGTCACCTGCCCGATGATGCCGCCGGCGGTGAGCACGCGGTCGCCGCGCTTGAGCTTCTGCAACAGCTCGCGGTGCTCGCGCTGCTTCTTCTGCTGCGGGCGGATGAGCAGGAAGTAGAACACCGCGAAGATCAGGACGAGCGGCAGGATCTGCATGACCACGGCGGCGGTGCCGCCGGCGGCGGCGGCGTCCTGCGCGAAGGCGGGGGATACCAACATCCTGGTCTTGTTCCTGAATTGCGGTCGGCGGGCGCGCACCCTAGCTTCGCGCCCCTCCCCGTCAACACTCCCGATCCCGGACGGCCCGCCGACATGGACGACGACCCCGCCTTGCTGCCCGCGTTGAACCGCATCGCCGAGGCGCTGGAGCGCCTCGCGCCGCCAGCGCCGGAACCGCCGCGGCCGGAGGGAGCAGACGCCTTCGTGTGGGACCCCTCGCCCGTGCCGCGTTTGAAGCCGGTGCCGCGGGTGTCGCGGGTGGCGGTGGGGCTGCTGCAAGGCATCGACCGGCAGCGCGACCTGCTGGTCGAGAACACGTTGCGGTTCGCGCGCGGGCTGCCGGCGAACAACGCGATGCTCTGGGGCGCGCGGGGGATGGGCAAGTCGTCGCTGGTGAAGGCGGCGCACGCGGAGGCCAACGCCCGCCGGCCCGGTTCGCTGGCGCTGGTCGAGATACACCGGGAGGAGATACGGACCCTGCCGGAGCTGATGGATGCGCTGCGCCCGCAGGAGCGGCGGTGCCTGGTGTTCTGCGACGACCTGTCGTTCGAGCGGGGGGACAGCGACTACAAGGCGCTGAAGTCGGTGCTGGACGGCGGCATCGAGGGGCGGCCGGAGAACGTGCTGTTCTACGCCACCTCCAACCGCCGCCACCTGATGCCGCGGGACATGATCGAGAACGAGCGGAGCACGGCGATCAACCCGTCGGAGGCGACGGAGGAGAAGGTCTCCTTGTCCGACCGCTTCGGGCTGTGGATCGGCTTCCACAACTGCGACCAGCCGACCTTCTTCGCCATGGTGGAGGGCTACGCGGAGGCGATGGGGCTGCCGATCGGGGCTGAGGAGCTGCAGCGGGAGGCCAACGAGTGGTCGGTGACGCGCGGCGGGCGCTCCGGGCGGGTGGCCTGGCAGTTCATCCAGGACTTGGCGGGGCGGCTGGGGGTGGCGGCCAGGGCGGCGGGGTAGGCCGCCGGCTCGCCCGCTTGCCCGTCTTACCGGCCGCTCGGCGCGGCATCCGGACGAATGGCCGACCGGGCGGGCGTCCTTTTGCCGCTTTCGGACGAATGGCCGCTCCGGGCAGGACGCTCTTTGCCGGTATCGGACGAATGGCCTGCGGAGCGGGGGCCGTTTTGTCGCATTCGGACGAATGGCTGGGTTGGGCCGGGCGTCTTTTTGCTGCTTTCGGACGAATGGCCGGCCCAGGCGGGAGGCCTTTTGCCGCGTTCGGACGAATGGCCGGCCGGGCGGGCGCCATCAGTGGTCGGGCGTACCGGTGCGCTGGCGGGTGGCGCCTCCGTTGGGGCTGGGCTGGTTCGCGCGCCCGCGACCTTGGCGGCGTGGCGGTTCGGGATCGGCCGGACGCTCCCCGCGGGGTGGTGCTGATGGCGGGTTCAAAGAGCGGCGAAGCAAAGCTTTTATTCTTATAACATTGAGCGTCGCCGGGGCGCAAGCGACGCGGGCAACCCGCGGCGGGAGTGTGGCGCGCTTGCCCCGGTGATCCCTCGCTGCCGCCCCGGTTTCGCCGCGATGGGGGAGCCATATGCGGCCGAGGCACCCTGTTGGGAGCGACGGCGATGCGGGTGATGGTGAAGGTTCTGGCGGCGGGAGGTGCGCTGGTCGCGCTCGCGGCGGCCGCCGTGCCGGCTTCGGCGCATCGGGACCGGTGGGGCTACTACGACGCGCCGCGCTACTACGCGCCGCCGCCGCTGGCCTACTACGTCCCGCCCCCGCCGCCCCCGGTCTACTACGCCCCGCCCCGCGCCTACGCGCCGCCGCCTGTGCCGTACTACGGGCCGCCGCCGGTGGCCTACGGCTACGCGCCGCCACCGGTGGCGTATGGTTACGTGCCGCCGCCACCGCGAGCGTTCTATCCGCCGACCCCGGTGGCGCCCGGTTTCAGCATCGGCTTGTCGTTCCGCTGAAGCGCTTTTCGGCTGGCCATACCCGGTCAGCGCGCTCCAGTTGGTTGTTTTCGCGGGCACCTTCACGCGCCTGACAGAGGACGGTCAGGCGCGGTCTGCTCAAGCGTCTTCCGGTGCGCGGCGGCCGGGAGGGGGCAGGTGCGGCCCCCATCGGCCAGCGGCCCACGCTTCTGGCCGCTTCCACACAGCGGGATCGCGCGTCCGCCGTGCGCGCCGGCTCGGGACGCTCCCCGTAGGCTGGCGACGGGGTGGCCCGCGGGTGTTCGTCGGCTCGGTTACCGGCCAACGCGGGGTGTTTTCGGGACGCCTCGGCTGGCCGGTCAGGGCAGCGGGTCGTAGTACTTCGTGACCTGCACCGGCGGCGACGAACCGGCGGGGGCTTTGGCCACGAACCCGCCCGACGCCGCCGCGCCTACGGCGGCGCCGGCGGCGACCAACGCCAGCAGAATTGCGACCCGGAACGGCATGGGCCTCATAAAAACACAACTTATGCTGGCGCAAACTCACGTTTGCGCAACTTCATATATTGCAGAAGCCGATCATTCATCCCTGTTGGGTGGCAGACGGCGGCATCCGTGGCGGATCGCCCGACGGAACGCCAGGGCACGCCACGCCGCGCTGGCCCAGGTGGGCGACGCGCGGCCGTGAAAACCCGACCGCGGGGCCGCGTCAGGTGGCGGCCGGCGTGGCGAGTCGCGGACCGGAAGGTCCAGCCGACGCGGCGCGTGGTCGCGGCGATACCGGCTCGGCCCCGCCTCGCTCGCGGTTGAGGGCGAGCAGGGCGGCGATGGCTTCGTCCTCCCCTATGTCGGCGGGCCAGCCGTAGGCGGCGGCGACTGCGGCGTCGAGCGCGGCGTGCAGGGCGTCGAGCCAGGCGCCCTCGGGCTTGCCGCGGGTGTTGTAGAGGTCGATGAGGGTGCGGGTCTTCAGTGTGGCGGCGGCCTCGGCGTCGCGTGGCAGTATACGGTCGGGGAAGGCGGGGACGACCTCCGGCAAGCGCTCCACGAGGTCGGGCGGGTTCAGCTAACGGTCGCGGGCTTCCACCAGGGCCCGGGCGGGGGAGCAAGCGACGGGTGCCGTCAGCCCGCGGCCATGGCTTCGACCGCCGCCCAGGCGGACAGGACGGCGCCCTCCTGCCACCCGGGCAGGAAGGACAGGTATTCGCCGGCGAAGTGGTAGGGGCCTTCGGGCGCGCGGAGCATCGGTTGGAGGTCGCGCCGCTGTTCTTCGGTCCATTCGGTCCAGGCGCCGCGGGCGCGGGGCATGTTGGGCCAGGACACGGACACCGGGTGGGCGACCTCGCGCGCGTAGCCGGGGTGGAGCGCCTCGCCGTCGCTGGCGGCGGAAGCGGCGCGCTCGGCGGGAGTCCGGGCGGCGAAGCGGAGCGCGGGGCCTGCGTCCCAGGCGTAGGCGCCGACCAGGACGCCGCCGCCGGCGGCGTGGAAGCCGTGGCTGGGGTACCAGAGCTGGGTGGCGTCGCCCGTGGTCCAGGCGATGCCGCCGTAGATGGCGTCGTCCTCTTCCCAGAAGCGGCGCGGGGCGTGGAAGGCGAGCTTGCCGGCGGGGTGCTGGGCGAGCGAGCGCAGGGCGGCGCGGCGTTCCGGCGGGAGGTCGGTGTCGAGCGCGGCGAGGAGCGGCGGCGGCAGGGTGCAGAGCACGCGGTCGAAGCGGGCTTCGCGCGGGGCGCCGTCCTGGCGCCACGCCACCCTCGCCCCGCCGCCGCCGCCGCGGCGGAGGGAGGCGACCTCGCAGCCGAGGAGCACCGAGTCGCCGAGCGCCGCGTGCAGGGCGGCGGCGATGCGGTCCATGCCGCCCACGGGTTGCAGCATGGTGGCGGCGTAGTCCACGCCTTCGGCGAAGCTGGCGGTGGCCCAGAAGGCCGGGTCGAGCAGCAGGCGCGGATCGAGGGGCGCGTGCGCGACCCCCGGCGAAGCGGCGCCGGGCGGCTCGGCCCAGCCGGCGCGGCGGGAGCCGCGGTAGCGCCCGTCGGCGTCGAGGGCGCCGAAGCCGCGCAGCATGGAGCGGAGCGCGCCGAGGTCGGCTTCGGTGAAGGGCCCGTCGAGGGCGGCGCGGGTGAGCGACTTGGCGGCCAGCTCGGCGACCGTGCCGCGCAGGTCGGCGGCGACGCGGCGCAGCGGGAGCGTGGTGCCGCCCGACGCGTCGCTGCGCAGGGAGGCGGCGCGATTCTCGTTCACCAGCGGCTCCAGCGGAACGCCGAGGTCGCGGCAGAGGCCGAGCACGGCGCGGTGGTGGTGCGGGATGCGGGCGGGGCCGGGGTTGAAGTAGAGGTGCGGCGCGGCGTCCCAGCCGATGCGCTGTTCGGGGTGGCCGTCTTCCCGCACGATGTCGCCGGTGCGCAGCGTGAGGCAGCGGCCGCCGGGGCGCGTTTCGGCTTCGAGCACCGTCACCGACCAGCCGGCGCGGCGCATGGCGAGCGCCCCCGCCATGCCGGAGATGCCGGCGCCGAGCACCGCGACGTGCCACGGCCGGGGAAGCAGGCGCGGTGGCGCGGCGGTAGCCCGTGCGGGCGATGGCGGCGCCAGGGCGGCGATGGCGGCGGCCGCGGCGGGAAGGCCGCCGGCCGCGGCGATGCCGCCGATCAGCGCGCGGCGGGTCCGCGGTGGCGCGGTGGGCGTCAGGCGCCGATCCCTTCGCGGATGGCGCGCGCGGCGGCCTCCGTGCCGTCGGCGCCGCCGATGTCGGGGGTGCGGAGGCCGGCGGCGAAGGCGGCGTCCACCGCCCGTTCCAGCTCGGAGGCCGCGTCGGCGAAGGGTTGGCCGGCGCCGCGGGAGGCGAGCCAGTCGAGCATCATCGCCGCCGAGAGGACCGTGGCGGTGGGGTTCGCCAGGCCCTTGCCGGCGATGTCGGGCGCGGTGCCATGGGCGGGCTGGAACACGGCGTGGTCGTCGCCGATGTCGGCGGAGGGCGAGAAGCCCATGCCGCCGACTAGGCCGGCGCCGAGGTCGGAGAGGATGTCGCCGAACATGTTCTCCGTCGGCAGCACGTCGAACTCCCAGGGGCGGCGGAGCATGTCGAGCGCCATGGCGTCCACGTAGTGGTGGGCGCTGTCCACGCCGGGGAACTCGGCCGCGACGCCGTCGAACACGGCGCGCATGAAGGCGAAGGCGCGGAACACGTTGGCCTTGTCCACCAGCGTCACCCTGCCGCGTCGACCCAGGCGCTCGGCGCGGCGCTCGGCGAGGCGGAAGGCGAAGCGGGAGAGCTTCTCGGTGGTGGCGCGGGTGATGCGGAGCGTTTCCTCCGCCATGTCGTCGGTGACAGTGCCGCGGCCGCGCGAGTGGAACAGGCCCTCGGTGCTCTCGCGGAGGATGACGAAGTCCATCGCCCGCGCGCGCGGGTCGGCCAGCGCGACGGGCACGCCGGGGATGGCGCGCACCGGGCGGACGCCGGCATAGAGGCCGAGGCGGAAGCGGAGGTCGAGCTGCGGCGCGATCTCCGTGCCGTCGGGGTAGCGGATGCCGGGCCAGCCCATGGCGCCGAGCAGATTGGCGTCGGCGGCTTGGGCGCGGCGGAAGCTCTCCTCGGGGAACGCTTCGCCGGCGTCGCGGAAGTGGAAGGCGCCGGCGGGGAGCGTTTCGGTGGAGAGGCCCAATCCGTGGCGCTTGGCCAGCGGCTCCAGCACGGAGAGGGCCGCGGCCGTGACCTCCTGGCCGATGCCGTCGCCGGGCAGCACCGCGATGCGCACCGTGTTCCCCTTCGCCATGCCGGCGCCTCCCCTCGATTGCCGCCCGCGTGGGGCCGGACCTATCCTGCCGCCAAAGCACACCGGGAGGGCGAGCGCCATGACGATCCGCACAAAGGCCACCCGCCGCGCCGTCCTCGCCGCGGGCCTGGCGGCGCCTTCCGTCCTACGCGCGCAAGGTTCATGGCCGGAGCGGCCGGTGCGGATCATCGTGCCCTTCCCGCCCGGGCAGGCGGCGGACACGGTGACGCGGCTGGTGGCGGACGAGCTGTCGAAGCGCTGGCCGCAGCGCGTGGTGGTGGAGAACCGCGGCGGCGGCGCGGGCGCGCCGGCCCTGGAAGCAGGCGCGCGGGCGGCGCCGGACGGCTACACGCTGACCGCCGGCACCTCGGGCACGCTGGGCGTGAACCCTTCCGTGCTGGCGCGCGTGCCCTACGACGCCGAGCGCGACTTCGCCTTCATCACCAACGTCGCGGTGGTGCCGCTGCTGCTGGTGGCGCACCCCTCCTTCCCGCACCAGGACGCGCGGGCGCTGGCGGCGGCGGCCAAGGCGGCGCCGTTGGACTGCGCCACCGCCGGGCCGGCGACCAGCCAGCACATGGCGGCGGAGCTGTTCGCGCACCGCACCGGCGCGCGGCTCAACATGGTGCATTACCGCGGCAGCGGGCCGGGCGTGGCGGACCTGCTCTCGGGCAACGTCAAGCTGATGATGGACAGCGTCATCTCGGCGCTGCCGCACATCCAGGCGGGCAAGCTGGCGCCGATCGCCGTCACCACGCCGGAGCGGGCGCCGCAACTGCCGCAGGTGCCCACCATCGCCGAGGCGGTGTCGCCGGGCTACGGCGCCTACGGCTGGACCGGGCTGGTCGGTCCGGCGGGGATGCCGGCGGAGGTGGTGCGCAAGGTGAACGCGGACGTGGTTTCCATCCTGCGCGAGCCGGCGATGGCGGCGCGGTTCGTCGAGATGGGCGTCATCGCCGCGCCGGGCACGCCGGAGGAGTTCGGCGCCTTCGTGCGGCGCGAGATCGCGCAGTGGCGGGAGGTGGCGCGGGCCGCGAACGTGCGGCTGGAAGGATAGGCGGGCGCGTGGAGCAGCGGCTGCGCAGCCTGACGGTAGCGACGCGCGGTCGCGGGTTGGTGGAGGTCACCGGCGAGGTCCTCGGTTGGGTGGCGGACCAGGGCGTGGGGACGGGGCTGCTGACCGTCTGGTGCCGCCACACCTCGGCTTCGCTGCTGGTGCAGGAGAACGCCTCGCCGGAGGTGCGGGCCGACCTGGAAGACTTCTTCCGGCGCTTGGTGCCGGACGGCGGCGGCGGCCGGTACCGGCACGAGGACGAGGGGCCGGACGACATGCCGGCGCACATCCGGGCGGCGCTCACGCAGACGCAGCTTTCCATCCCGGTGCAAGGCGGGCGGCCGGTGCTCGGGACGTGGCAGGGTATCTACCTCTACGAGCACCGGACCCGGCCGCACCGGCGCGAACTCGTTCTGCACCTGATCGGCGGGCCGGGACCGCGGTAGAAGAGGCCTTTGCCAGAGCTGGCGTGATCCGAGGAACCCTGGTGACGGCAGGCCCATTGTGTCGCGCCCGCAGTCCCCAATAAGAACGCGCGTCGCATTGATGAGGACGCCGTATGCCGCTGTTGGCTTTCTGGGAATCTGCTCCCGAGACCGTTGGGCAACTAACGATCGAGCAAGTGGTGTCCAGCGCAGGCGACGGCGTGCTGAAGGACGGCTCAACCTGCTCCAACGAACTGCGCGAGTACCTGACTCAGATACCCAGCAACAAGATCGCCGGCTACATCGAGCATTGCCTCACGGCAAGCTTCGCTAGAAGCGGTATGGTTTTGCAGAACCTGATAAATGAGCTCGGGCGCCGTCTGGAGTACATGGTCGCCAACGGCCGCTACCAGGGAGTCACGAACGCAGTCGGGTTCGACGGGCTGTGGTTCTCGCCTGAAAAAGCACTCGGTCGTCGTTGAGGTGAAGACTACCGACGCATACCGAATTTCACTGGATACCTTGGCCGGGTACAGGAGCAAGCTGTCTGTAGGCGGCCAACTCAGTGGGCCATCATCGGTGCTCATCGTCGTCGGCCGGGAGGACACAGGCGAGTTGGAAGCGCAGGTACGTGGTTCGCGTCACGCTTGGGACATAAGGCTCATCAGCGCGGACGCGCTTATCAAGTTGGTACAGTTGAAAGAGAATACAGAAGACATCGAAACAGGCTTGAAGATCCGGAGCCTGCTCGCTCCCATGGAGTACACCCGTCTCGACCCAATGATCGATGTGATGTTCACGGCAGCGAAGGAAGTGGAAGGCACCGCGACCGCAGCAGAAGCAAACGATGAGGAGGCGCCTCGATCCGTTACGGCCGATGGCAATGGACAGGCGAGTTGGCAATTCACCGACAGCGCTCTCCTAGAGGAGAAGCGGGAGCACATTGTCGCCGCGTTGACGCGCCACACTGGCGCGGCGTTCATCAAGAGGAGCCGCGCGCTGTTTTGGAGCGCCGACCGCCGTAGGCGCCTCATCTGCACAGTCTCGAAGCGACACACGAAGAAGGGCTCGAGTCGCTATTGGTTTGCGCACCATCCGCAGTGGCAGACGTTCTTGTCCGAGGGGGAAGAAGCGTACCTGACCCTCGGATGCATGGATCTGCCTTTCGCGTTCGCGGTGCCATTGCGCGTCATGACTCCCGTCCTGAACGCACTCAACATCACGACGAAGGAAAACGGACAAGCCTATTGGCACATCCACATCGCCGAGCCGAAAGCGGGGCATTACGCAATGCTCCTGCCGAAGAGGCCTGGAACATTGCCGCTGGACGGCTACCGCGTACCTCTCGCCTGAGCACCAGCCTCAAGCGCCGGCCGTCTACTGTGGCCCATGTCAACGCCGTTCGGAGGAGCGCTACATCCTTCGTGCGCTTCATCGACGCTTCAAGCCGTCCTCTCGGGCCCCGGCACGATGCGGCACGCGTCCGCGGCCACGCGCGAAAGGCGCAGCATCCGCCGCGCCGCCACCGCGCCGGCCGCGGCCTCGCCGGCGAATTGCTCCAGCAGGCGGTTCGAGAGCAGCGCGCGGGCGGCGGCGTCCACGGCGATGTCCGTGGCGGCGACGGCGGCGGCGTCGAACAAGGTGCGGCGCAGGAGGGCGATGCTGCCGGCGAAGCCCGGCCGGAGGCCGTGCAGCGCCGCCACTTGCCGCACCAAGCGCACGCCGCGCCACGCGAAGACCAGCGCGTCCAGTCCCGGCGAGGGGCTGACGGCGGTGATGGTGAAGGCTTGCACGGCGGCGGTGCGGCCGAGCGCGGTGGCGCGCGATTCGAGCGCCGGCAGCGGGCCGGATTCCAGCAGCGCGCGCAGTTCCTCCGTGCTGGCGGCGCCGCGGAGCGCGGGGACCAGGGAGGCGGCATCGGGGACGGACTCGGCCCAGCGCACGGCTTCCGTCCGGGCCGTCGCCACGTCGCCGCGGGCGAAGGCTTCGCGGGCGCGGTCGACGGCCCGGATGGACAGCAGGCCGCGCAGCTCCGCCCAGCCGGCGGAGGCGAGGAGGCCGAAGCCGCCCAGGACCACGCCCAGGGTCAGCAAGCCGGCGACGGTGCCGCGGGCGAACTGGTCCAGGACGAAATTGGCGGCGTCCAGCGCGCCCAGGCCGAGGAGGAGCACCGCCAAGCCGGCGGCGGCGCGGCCGAGGCCGGACCAGCGCGACGGCAGGCGGGGCGGCGGGACGGGCGCGACGGCTTGTTCCCAGCCGAAGTCCAGCCGCGGGGCCGGGCGGGACGAGGGCGGGGGCGCTTCGTTCTCGAGGATCACCCGCGGCGCGGCCGGCGGCGGGGCGGCATCGGGGGGCGGACGGCTCACAGCAGGTCTCCGATCAAGCGGGCGAGCAGCGTGTCGAGGCCTATATGGGGAACGCCCGCCGTGCCGGCAGGATCGAGGCGGGGCGGTTGGAATTCCGGCATCCGGAAGAAGCCGTGCTGCCAGTAGCCGGGCTCCGGCGGGCGGAGCGGCACCTCGCCGGGGTAGACGCGGGCGCTGCGGCCGTTTTCCAGCAGCACGCCGCGCACGGCGGCGACGGGGCGGCCTTCCAGCGTGGCCACGTCGTCCTCTGTGCAGCGGACGCTGGCGATGACGTGGACGGAGGACGGGGTGCCGGGCGCCGTGCCGACCAGGGAGTCGAGCAGCGCCGCCAAGGCGTCGCGCTGGCGGGACGGTACGTGGTCGGCCTTGGTGGCGGCGAAGGCCACGCGCTCCGGGCCGACGCCGAGCAGGCGGTCGAGCCACGACTCCTCCTCGCGCAGCGCCGCGGCGATGGCGGCCAGCGCGTCCGCGGTGTCCTCGAACGCGGCTTGGCCGGCGTGAAGCGCGCCCAGCACGTCCACCAGCACGGCTTGCCGGCGGAAGCGGCGGAAGTAGGGTTCGAAGAAGTTCTCGCGCTGGTCGGCGAGGTAGGCGTCGAAGCGCTGGCGCAGGAGGTCGGACAGGCCGCTGTCGTCCGGATGGGGCAGCGGAAAGAACCAGAGGATGGGCGCCTCGCCGCGCGGGCCGGGGTTCAGGGCGCGGCCGGGCTGGAGCAGGCGCATCCCGAGGTCGTCGCGGCAGGCGCGGAGGGCGTCGCGGTACAGGGTGTAGCCGCGGCGGGCCAGGGCCTCCTCGGCCGGCGCGGCGGCCGGGAGGGCGTCCACGAAGGACAGGAACGCGGCGCAGGCGGAGGCGCGCGGTTCGCGGCGCAAGCGGTCGAGGGTGGCGGCGGACCACGCCGCGTAGTCCTGCGACAGCATGGGCAGGTCGAGCAGCCATTCGCCGGGGTAGTCGAGCAACTCGAGGGTGACTGTGCGGCGCCCGAGCAGGCCGCCGCCAATCCAGGAGGAGCGCTCCAGGGTGAGCGTCAGCTCCACGGTCGAGAGGTCCTCGGTGCGGCCGGGCCAAGCGGGCGGATCGGCGGCAAGGGCGGCCAAGTGGCCCGGGAGGTCGAAGCGCGGCACGGTTTGCGCGACGGCGGGGACCAAGCGCACGTCGCGGAGCCGGCCGCCGGAGGCCGCTTCCAGCGCCGGCAGGACGCGGCGCCCCTGCCCCGCCGCCAGCAGGTTCGCCAGCAGCGAGGTGATGAACACCGTCTTGCCAGACCGGCTCAGCCCGGTGACGGCGACGCGCAGACGCTCTTGCCCGAGCGCCGAGCGGCCGAGTTGCTCCGCGGTCCAGGCCGCGTCCCGCAGCAGCCCGAACGGGCGCGACAGGCCGAGGGGGCGCAGCAGGGAGTCGAAGGGGTCGGGCACGGCGACGTGGGACCGCGCGCCGCGGCCCCTCCCCGCTCAGCGGCGCTCAATCAGCTCGATCTTGTAGCCGTCCGGGTCTTCCACGAAGGCGATGACGGTGGTGCCGAACTTCACCGGGCCGGGCTCGCGCGTGACCTTGCCGCCGCCGTCGCGCACCGCTTCCACCGCGGCGGCGACGTCCGGCACGCCGACCGCCAGGTGGCCGAAGGCGTTGCCCTGCTCGTACTTCTCGGTGCCGTAATTGTAGGTCAGCTCGATCTCGGCGCCGCCGGAGGCGTTGCCGTCGCCGTAGCCCAGGAAGGCCAGCGTGTACTTGCCGTCCGGCACGTCGCGGCGCCGCAGCTCCTTCATGCCGAGCAGGCGCGTGTAGAAGTCGATGCTACGCTCCAGGTTGCCGACGCGGATCATGGTGTGCAGGAAGCGGCCTTGGCTGCTGTTGCTGTTCATCGTGAGTTCTCCTCTCCGTCCGTTTCGCGCGGCTCCAGCGCCAGCAGGAACAGCCCCGCCGACTCCGCCGCCGCGACCGTGCGTTCGCGGTCGAGCAGCACGGTGGAGCCGGCCCCGAAGGCGATTCCGGCCAAGCCGACGGCGGCGGCGTGGCGCACTGTGTCCGGACCGACCGCCGGCAGGTCGAGGCGGCGATCCTGGCCGGGCTTCGCCAGCTTGACCAGCACGCCGCGCCCGCCGCCTTCCCGCCGCAGTTCGCCGCAACGCGCGAGGAGCGCGTCGGTGCCCTCGATCGCCTCCACGCCGAGCACGAGGCCCTGCTGCACCACCGCGGCCTGCCCGACATCGGCGGCGCCGAGCGCGCGGCACACCGCGACGCCGCGGCGGATGTCGGCGCGGGTTGCGTCGTCCGGGGGCGCGCCGGCGAGCAGGCCGGACGGGGGGAGCAGGCCGGTGAGCACGGATTGCGGGCTCACCACCTCGAAGCCTTCTTCCTCCAGCACGCGCGCGACGGCGCGGAGCAGGCCGTCGTCGCCCAGGAGGAACCCTGTGCCGATGCGGGCGACGATGCGCATGCCGACCGCGTCGGGCCGGAGCGCGGCCACCGAGGGGCGGCGGGCGCGGCCGGCGAGGACGAGCTGGCGGACGCGCTCGGCGCGCAGGCGGGCCAGGATGCGGCCGGCGGCGCCGGGGCGCTCGACCGTGTGCGGCAGGCCGGCCCACTGCCCCGGCTCGCCCCAGCCGGCCAGCACCACGGCGAAGACCGGGCGGCCGGCGGCCCGGGCGGCGCGGGCCACCCGCAGGGGCAGTTCGCCGCCGCCGGCCAGGATGCCGAGCGTCGCGGCGCTCACCCCGCGCCCCCGTCCTCCTCGTCCACGCCGCCGAGTTCCGGCGCCGCCATGCGGCCGGGGCGGACGAGCTGGCGGCGGCGCGACGGGTCGCGGACGAAGTCGATGATCTCGCCCACCAGGGGTTCGTCGGCGAAGCGCTCGGCCGCCTGCTCCAGCTTGGCGGCGAACTCGCCGGGATCCTTGAACAGCAGGGCGTTGGCGGCGCGCAGCGTGCGGAGCTGGTCGCGCGTGGCGCCGCGGCGGAGCAGGCCGATCTTGTTGAAGCCGACCAGGCGCGCGGGCAGGCCGAACACGTAGCCGAAGGGCGGGATGTCGTTGGTGACGCCGGCCAAGCCGCTCACCATGGCGAGGCGGCCGATCCGCACCGTTTGATGGACCGCCGCGCCGCCGCCGATGAAGGCTCCGGCGCCGACGTGGACGTGGCCGCCGAGCATGGCGTTGTTGGCGAGGATCACGCCCTCGCCGAGCTGGCAGTCGTGCGCGACGTGGGCCATCGCCATCAGCATGGAATTCGCGCCGACGCGGGTGGCGCCGTCGCCGCCGACGCTGGCGCGGTGGATGGTGCAGCCTTCGCGCACCAGCGTGCCGGCGCCCACTTCGCAGCGCGTGGGCTCGCCGCGGTACTTGGTGTCCTGCGGCGGGGTGCCGATGGCGGCGAAGGGCAGGACGCGCACGCCGCGGCCGAGGGTGGTCGCGCCTTCCACGACCACGTGGGACACCAGTTCCACGCCGTCCTCGAACACCGCATCGGGGCCGACGGTGCAGTACGGGCCGATGCTGCAGCCGGGACCGAGGAGGGCGCCGGCGGCGACCACCGCGCTCGGGTGGACCTCGGCGGCGCTCACCGGTCGAGGATCATGGCGGAATAGGTGGCTTCGGCGGCGACCTTGCCGTCCACCTTGGCTTCGGCGCGGAACCGCCAGATGTTGCCTCGCTGCCGCTCGCGGACGACGTGGACGCGGAGCTGGTCGCCTGGGCCGACGGGCCGGCGGAATTTTGCGCCCTCGATGCTCATGAAGTACACGAGCTTGCCGCGCGCGTCGGGACCGAGGGATTCCACCACCAGCACGGCGGCGGTCTGGGCCATGCTTTCAATGATGAGCACGCCCGGCATCACGGGGTGCGCCGGGAAGTGGCCTTGGAAGAAGGGTTCGTTGATGGAGACGTTCTTCACGCCGACCGCGGAGGTGTTCTTCACCACCTCGACGATGCGGTCCACCAGCAGGAAGGGGTAGCGGTGCGGGATGGCGCGCATGATTTGCGCGATGTCGAAGCTCTCCACCGCTGCTTCCCCGCCGGTTCCCCGCGCCGCCGTTTCGCCGTTCCCGTCCATGGCCCGCCCTAGTCCGCTTTGCCCTCGCCGCCGCCGCCCCGGCCGATCTTGCGGAGGTGGGCGAAGGCCCGCCACGCCTGCCGCGCCGGCCAAGCCGGGCTGCCGAGCACGTCGGTGCCGGCCGGCACATCGTTCATGACGCCGGCCTGCGCGCCGACCCGCGCCTTCGTGCCGAGCCGGAGGTGGCCGGTGAGACCCGCCTGAGCCGCGACGGTCACGAAATCCTCCAGGACGGTCGAGCCCGAAACGCCGGACTGCGCGACGAGGATGCAACCGCGCCCGGTGCGGACGTTGTGCCCGACCTGCACCAGGTTGTCGAGGCGGGTGCCCGGGCCGAGGACGGTGTCGCCCAGCGCCCCGCGGTCCACGCAGGCGTTGGCGCCGATCTCCGCCCCGTCGCCGATGACCACGCGGCCGAGTTGCGGCATCGTCTCGAACCGGCCTTGCGCGTCGGGCACGAAGCTGAAGCCTTCCTGGCCGACGCGCGCGCCCGGGTGCAGCACGACGCCGCGGCCGAGCAGCGCGTGCGACACGCTGCTGTGGGCGTGCAGGCGGCAGCCGTCGCCGATCTCGACGCCGGGGCCGACCACGGCGTGGGGATGGACGACGCAGCCCCTGCCGATGCGCGCGCCGTCGCCGATGACGGCGAAGGCGCCGACCTCGGTCCCCTCCCCGATCGTGGCGCCCTCGCCCACCGCCGCCGTCGGATGGATGCCGGCCTTTGGCGCGGGGCGCGGATGGAACAGGGCGGCGACGCGGGCGAAGCCGAGTTGGGCCGCCTCCGTCACCACCGCGACGGCGCCGTCCGGCACCGCGGCGGCGTGCGCCGGCGGCACGACCACCGCGCCGGCGCCCGTCGCGCGGAGCGCGTCCAGGTAGCGGCGCTCGGCCAAGTAGCTCACCTGCCCGGGCCCGGCCTCCGCAAGCGACGCGACGCCGTCGAAGCGGCGTTCCGGGTCGCCCCGCACGTCCGCGCAGCCCGCCGCC
>NZ_BAAAFZ010000081.1:0-6541 GCF_039523795.1 Craurococcus roseus
TCGCCCGCTATCTAGCGCACCGCAACACTGCGGCCTCGGCCGACGCGCCGCCGGGCGTCCTGCCGGCCTCGGCCGGGCTGATGGTGTTCGACCGCAACGGCGTCGCCGTGTCCTGCGCCTTCACCCTCAACAACCTGTTCGGCACCGGCCGCACGGCGCCGGGGATGGGCTTCCTGCTCGCCGCCGCGCCGGGCATGGGCGCCGTGCAACCGCCGCTGCTCGCGGCCGGCATCGCGTACAACCGCAACCTGCGCGCCTTCCGCATGGCCGCCGCCGGCTCGGGCCAGGAGGCGGCCGGCATCGCGGTCGGCGGCCCGATGGCGCTGCACCTCTTGCGCGGCCAAGCGCCGGCCGCGGCGCTGAACAACGGCTCGCCGGAGCCGGGCCGGACGCAACTCGGCGCCTGCCTCAACTACCTGCCCGGCGGGCCCGAGCGCTGCATCGCGCTCTCCGACCCGCGCGGCGCCGGCGTGGCTCTGGGGGCGGTGGACCAGTGAGCCGCCGCGCCCGGGCGCGTCCCGGCCCCCGCCGCCGGCCGCATCCTGGACGCCGGCCATCGTCTCGGTTTATATTCCTAGCATGACGAATCCCTCCCCCTCGACACCCGGCACCTCTCGCGAAGCCACGGAAGGGGATTTCGTCCGAAAGCCGCAAAACATCGCCGCTTGGACCGGAGCACACCCGCCTCCTGACGCTGCGGCCGGCGCGCCCCGCGGAGCCGGGGGAGGGGATTTCGTCCGAATGCTGCAAAAGCGGTCGTTGAAGCCGGAGGAAACCGGGGCGGAGCGCTCCAGGCCGGCACGGAAGCGTCCGCGCCGGTCGTCGCCGCCCCGCTCTCCGTCCGGTCCGGAAGACGGCTGCGGCTGGCGCCGAGGCGGGAGCGCGACGGCCGGCGTTTCGTCCGGGACCGCCGCCCGATGCCGCTGAAGACCGGCCGCGGCGCCTGCGCGCCGCCCTTCCTGGTGATGGACGTGATCGCCGCGGCCAACGCGCGCGCCGCCGCGCTGGCGCCGGGCGAGCCGGGCGTGATCCGCATGGAGGTCGGCCAGCCCGGCAGCGGCGCCCCGGCCGGCGCGGCGGAGGCGGCGGTGCGGGCGCTCCAGGGCGGGATGCCCCTCGGCTACACCGAAGCCTTCGGCCTGCCGAGCCTCCGCGCCCGCATCGCCCGCCACTACGCCGACCGCTACGGCCTCCAGGTGCCGCCGGACCGGATCGCGGTCACGGTCGGCGCGTCCGGCGCCTTCCCGCTCGCCTTCCTCGCCGCCTTCGACCCCGGCGACGCGGTGGCGATGGCCGCGCCCTACTACCCGCCCTACGCCAACATCCTGACCGCGCTCGGGATGAAGCCGCTCCTTTTGCCCTGCGACGGCTCCACGCGCTTCCAGCCGACGGTGGCGATGCTGGAGAAGTTGGACCCGCGCCCGGCCGGCTTGGTGCTCGCCAGCCCCTGCAACCCCGCCGGCACCATGCTGCCGCCCGACGAGTTCATCGCCATCGCCCGCTGGTGCGAAACCGAGGGCGTGCGGCTGGTCTCCGACGAGATCTACCACGGCCTATCCCACGGCGAGCTGCGCGAGGAAACCGCCGCCGCGCACTCGGAGAGCGCCGTGGTGGTGAACAGCTTCAGCAAGTACTGGAGCATGACCGGCTGGCGCATCGGCTGGCTCCTGCTGCCGCCCGACCTGCTGCGCCCGGTGGAGTGCCTGGCGCAGAACCTCTTCATCTCCGCCCCCCACGTCGCCCAGGTGGCGGCCGAAGCGGCGATGGACTGCGGGCCGGAACTGGAAGCCAACCGCGCCCGCTACCGCCGCAACCGCGCCCTGCTCTTGCGCGAACTGCCCCGCGCCGGCCTCGACCGCCTTTCGCCCGCGGACGGCGCCTTCTACCTCTGGGCCGATGTCGGCCACCTGACCAACGACAGCGTGGCCTTCTGCGCGCGGATGCTGGCCGAGACCGGCGTGGCCGCGACGCCCGGCGTGGATTTCGACCGCGAGCGCGGCGGCCGCTTCCTGCGCCTGAGCTACTGCGGACCGGAGGCCGACATGGCCGAGGGGGCGGAGCGGCTGCGGCGGTGGCTGGGGAGGGCGTGATGCAGGACGCCGCGCTGCTCCCCTACCGGAGCCTCGCCTACAACAACGCCTGGGCGAACCACCGCCTGCTCGCTGCCTGCGCGCGCCTCCCGCAAGCGGAGTGGACCGCGCCCCGCACCGGCTTCTTCCCGAGCCTACGCGCCACGCTGAACCACATCCTGGTCATCGACCGCTTCTACGTGGACGCCATGGAAGGGGGCACCCTCGGCCCCGCCGCCTGGGCCGACCGGGAGCCCTGCGCCGACGTGGCGGCGCTCCAGGCCGCGCAGGGCGACGCCGACCGCCGCCTCATCGCCGTGGTGGAGGCGCTGGACGGCGCCGCCGGCCTCGGCCGGATCGTCTCCGTCCACCGCGGCGAGGGCCGCGTGCAACGCGAGCGGATGGACCGGCTGCTGCTGCACCTTTTCCAGCACGACATCCACCACCGCGGCCAGGCGCACGGCATGCTGAGCGGCACGGGCGCCGCGCCGCCGCAGCTCGACGAGTTCTTCAACGAGGGCGAAGCGCCGCTCCGCGCCGGCGACTTCGCCGCGCTCGGCTTCACCGAAGAGGGGATATGGGGCAAGTGGCACCGCCTCGCGCAGGAGCCGCAACCCCGATGACCACGAGACGCCTCGTCCTCGCAGCGCCCGCGCTGCTGCTCTCCACCGCCGCCCGCGCGCAATCCCAGCGCACCGTCCGCCTCGTCGTCCCGTTTCCCGCCGGCGGCGCCACGGACGGGCTGGCGCGGCTCTGGGCGCCGGCTTTCTCCCAGCGGATCGGCCTGCCCGTGGTGGTGGACAACCGCCCCGGCGCCGCCGGCGTGCCGGCCGCCGACGTGGTAGCGAAGGCCGCGCCGGACGGGCTGACGCTCCTGCTCGCCACCTCCTCCATCGCCTCGACCGGCCCCGCGGTGAACCCGGCGCTGCCCTACGACGTGGAGCGCGACTTCCTGCCGCTGTCGCTCCTCGCCGTCTCGCCCTCCCTGGTGCTGGTCTCGACCACCGTGCCGGCGCAGACGCTGGAGGAGTTCATCGCCTGGGCCCGGGCGCGGCGGGGCCAGGTGAACTACGGCTCGTCCGGCGTCGGCACCGGCCCGCACCTCGCGGGCGCGCTGTTCGACCGCTTGGCCGACACCGGGATGGTCCATGTGCCCTACCGCGGCACCGGCCCGGTCTACGCGGAGTTGCGCCGCGGCGACGTCCACGCGCTGATGGACGTGCCCTCCACCGCCGCGCCGCACCTCCAGGGCGGCACCGTGCGGGCCTTGGCCGTCACCAGCCCCGCGCCGACGCCCTTGGCGCCCGGCCTCCGCCCCGCGCGCGAAGCGGTGCCGGGCTTCGAGGCCGAGACGTGGTTCGGCGTCTACGGCCCCGCCGGCTTGCCCGCCGCGACCGCCGCGCAGTACACGACGGCCGCTTCCGAAGCGATCCGCGACCCAGCCCTCACCGCGCGCCTAGCCGACTTGGGCGCCGAGGTCCGCGGCGCCGACGGCCCCGCCCTAGCCGCCGTGGCCCGCGCCGAACGGGAGAAGTGGACGCGGCTGGTGCGCGACCTCGGCATCAAGCCGGAGGGCTGACCTTGGCGCCCGGCCTCCAGCGCTTCATTGCGAAAACCGTGTCCTGCGGGTGCTCTGCGAGACATGCAGGGGAACGGGCGCGCCCTCGCGGACCATGGACAGCCGCCGCCCGAGGCCGGCGGCCAAGCCTGCTGCACGCTTGGACACGCGCGACAAGGCTCCCTCAACGACCGCTTGCGCTGCCGGGCGGCCGTTTTGGCTCTTACGACGATCTTCGCGGCGTCCTCGGCTCCCGGGGTCTTGGCCTCCGACTATGTCAGGCCGGCGGCTCCTTGGACCTCCATCCTCGTGCCCCTGCCCCTTCTCGCGGCCACGCTCCTGGCCATCCGGCGGCGTTCGAAAGCCGGGCCGCGCGGCATTCGCCTCCTCGACCCCGTCGGGACGGAGCGCGGCTCCGCGTCCCCAGCCACGGGAGGCTGAACGCCGCGGCGAGCATCGCCGGGAGCCGGGGGCGCACGCCCCGAATCGCGGAGCGGTACGCCGGCGACGCTTCGCCCAGCGCCGAAGCGGGGCGCCGCGCGCGACGCTATGCTCGCCGCGCCATGCCCACGCCAGCCGCCTTCGCCGCGACCGCCGCGCTGCTCGGCGACCCCGCGCGCGCCGCGATGCTGCAGGCCCTGCTGAGCGGCGAGGCGCTGACCGCCGGCGAACTCGCCCGCGTCGCCGGCATCGGCGCGCCCGCCGCCAGCGCCCACCTTTCGCGGCTGGTGGAGGGCGGGCTGTTGTCGGTCCACCGGCAAGGCCGGCACCGCTACCACCGCCTCGCTTCGGAGGAGGTGGCGGCGGCGATCGAGATGCTAGGCGGCCTTTCGCTGTCGCTCTCGCCGCCGCGGCGCTGGCCGCACGGCGACGCCTTCCGTGCCGTCCGCCTCTGCTACGACCACATCGCGGGACGCCTGGGCGTGGCGCTGCACGCGGCGCTCGTGGGACGCGCCTGGATCGCGCCCGCCGACGGCGGCTGGGCCGCGACGGCGGCGGGGGAGGCGGGGCTCGACGCACTCGGCGTGGACCTCGATGCCGCCCGCCGCGCCCGCCGCGCCCGCCGCTTCGCCTGCGACTGCATGGACTGGTCGGAGCGCCGGCCGCACCTCGCCGGCGGCCTCGGGCGGGAGATCGCCGCCTGCTGCCTGCGGCGCCATTGGCTCGGCCGCCCGCCGCCCGAAGGCCCGTCCGACCCGCTCGCCCGCCGGCGCCTGCGCGTGACGCCGGAGGGCGCACGCCGTTTGAAGGAGGCGCTGGGCGTGGCGGCGTGACCGCCTCGCCGGCCGCGCGGCTCCTGGCCGCGCTGGCGCTGATGACCGGCCTCAGCCAGTTCCACCGCGCCGCGCTCGGCGTGGTCGGGCCGGAGCTGGCCGCCGACCTCGGCGCCGGCGCGGGCGTGCTCGGCGCCGCCAACGGCGCGTTTTTCCTGGCGCTCGCCCTGGCGCAGATCCCGGTCGGGCTGGCGCTCGACCGCTGGGGACCGCGGCTGACGGTGGCCGCGCTCACCCTGCCCGCGGTGCTCGGCGGCGCGGCGCAGGCGCTCGCCCCGGACGGCCCGTCCTTCCTCGCCGCGCGCTTCCTGCTCGGCCTCGGCTGCGCGGCGGGCTTCATGTCGGCGGTGGTGCTCTGCGCCCGCTGGTTCGCGGGGGAGGGGCTGACCACCGCGCTCGCCCGCGTCTTCGCGCTCAGCAACTGCGGCATCCTGCTCGCCGGGGCGCCCTTCGCCGCCGCCGCCGAGCGCCTCGGTTGGCGCGGCTCCTACGCGCTCGCGGCCGGGCTCACCCTGCTGGGCGGCGTGCTCTGGTGGCGCCTTGTGCGCGACGACCCGCCGGGCGCCGTCCCGCCGCGCCGGCCCGAGACGCTGGCGGAGGCGCTGGGCGGCCAGTTCGCCGTGTGGCGCACGCCGGGGCTGCCGCCGATCCTGTCCATGCACCTCGTCGGCTACGCCTGCATGGCCACCGTGCTGGCGGTGTGGGCCGGCCCCTACCTCGCCGAAGTCCACGGCCTCGCGCCGGAGCCGCGCGGCGCGGTGCTGTTGCTGATGGGGCTCGCGCTGCCGGCGGGGCTGCTCGGCGTCGGTCCGCTGGAGCGCCGGCTGGGCCGGCGGCGGTCGCGGTCGCTGGTGGCGGCGCTCGCCGAGGGCGCCGCGCTGGTGCTCGCCGCGCGGGCGGCGTGGCCGCGGGCGCCTTTGCCGGTGGCGGCCGGGCTGCTGGTGCTGCTCTGCTTGCTGTCCTGCTTCCCGGTGCTGGTGGTGACGCAGGGCCGGGCGTTGTTCCCGGACCACCTGGTCGGGCGCGGCGCGACCACGGTGAACCTCGCGCAGACCGTGGGCGGCGCCGCCCTGCCGGCGCTCACCGGCGCCGTGGTGGCGTTGGCGCCGGCGGAACTGGCGTGGTCGGTCGCCTTCGCCGCGCTGTCGGCCGCGCTGGCCCTCGGCCTCGCCGGCTACCTCACCGGGCGGGGGCAGCCGCCGCCGCGCTGACGACGCGGCGGCGGTGATCGTCCGGGGAGGGGGGCGCCGTCAGCGCCTCCACCACCCGCTGCGCCGTGGCGCGTCGGCGGCGACCTCGTCCACCGAACGGGGCTGCACCGCGGGGCCCTGCACCGGCGCGGGCGCCACCGGCTCCGGCGCCGCTTCCTGTTTTCGGGGCGTGGTCATCGTGGCCAGGGCCGGCGACGGCTGCTCCGGCTCGGGCACCACGGGCTCCGCCGGCGCGTCCGCGCCCTCCGTGGCCGCCATCGGAGCCGGTTCGGCGCGCGGGTCCGGCAGGGGCTCGTCCGTGGCCTCCGCCACCGGCGCGGCCGAGGGCGCCGGCTCGGCATCGGCCACAGCGGCGGCGGGCGCCGCGAACAGGGCCGGCGCGGGCGGGGGCACCATGCGGGCGCGGCGCCCGCCGAGAACCGCCGCCGC
>NZ_BAAAFZ010000082.1:0-19283 GCF_039523795.1 Craurococcus roseus
GACATCCTCGCCAGCGTCGCCCGTTTCTGCCAGCGCACTTCCAACTCAGACCACTAGAGGACTTCCTGGTGCTCTCGGCGTCCGGGAGCTTCTCCCGCGCGGCCGAGCAGCGCCACGTTACGTAGCCCGCCTTCAGCCGGCGCATCCGCGCGCTCGAAGGCTGGGCCGGCGTCCCGCTGGTCGACCGCAGCGCGCACCCCGCCTCGCTGACCGAGGCCGGGCGGCGGTTCCACCCGGCGGCCGAGGACATCCTGCGCCGGCTCGCGGGGCCGCGGGAAGAGGCGCGCGCGGCGGAGCAGCAGGCGGCGGCCACGCTGCGCTTCGCGGCGACGCACGCCCTGTCCTTCTCGTTCTTCCCGGCTTGGCTGCGCGCGCTGGAGCCCCGCCTGCGGCTCGGGCCCATCCAACTCGTATCCGACAGCCTGCTGGCCTGCGAGGATTTGATGCTGCAGGGGCGCGCGCAGTTCCTGCTGTGCCACCGGCACCCGGAGGTCGCGGGCCGGGTCGACCAAGCGGAGTTCTTGTCCGCGCGGGTCGGCGCGGACACGCTGGTGCCCGTCGCCGCGGCGGATGGCGCGGGCGGGCCGCGATTCACCCTACCCGGCGCGCGCGGGAACCCCCTGCCCGTCCTGGCTTACAGCGAGGAATCCGGGCTCGGGTGGATCCTGCGCTCGGTCGCCGGAAAGGCGCCATCCGGCCCCCGGCTGGAGACGGTGTTCACGTCCCATTTGGCGGTGGTGCTCAAAAGGATGGCGCTCGACGTGCGCGGCTTTGCCTGGCTGCCGCTTAGCCCGATCGGGGACGGGTTCGGCGATGGACGGCTGGTGCGGGCCGGTGGCGAAGGCTGGCCGGTGCCCGTGGAGGTTCGTCTGGTGCGACGGCGCGCGGCGGCGGCGGCGGCCGAGCCGTTTTGGCAGGCGGCCGGCGCGTACGGGTTTGCGCCTTGAGGCATGCAGCGGAAGGAGGAGGCCGAGAGAGTTGAAGATGCCCAGCAATGGACCGCATGCTTCTGTTCCTCTCGTGTTCCGGCGCCTCTGGCGTGGGAGTTGCCCGCCGTTTAAGAACAGAGTCGGAACTTTTGGTTAAGAAGGAGCCTGGTGCCGTTTGGAACGAAACCTGACCATCGTCGTCCCGGCTTTGGACGCCGCCCGGACCCTGGGCGCGACTCTGGAGGCTTGCGCGGAAACGGCGGGCGCTGAGGTGCTGGTGGTGGACGGCGGCAGCCGGGACGGGACGCGCGAGGTCGCCCGGCGGGGCGGGGCGCGGGTGCTGGACAGTGCGCCGGGGCGGGGGCGGCAACTGGCGCTCGGGGCCGGGGCGGCACGGGGCGGGTGGTTGCTCTTCCTCCACGCCGACACGCGGCCGGCGCCCGGTTGGACCGAGGCGGCGCGCGGATTCATGGCGCAAGGGACCGGGCGGGCGGCGTACTTCGCCTTCGCGCTGGACGACCCCTCGCCGGAGGCGCGGCGGCTGGAGCGGCTGGTGGCTTGGCGCTGCCGCGCGCTCGCCCTGCCCTACGGCGACCAGGGGCTGTTAATCCCGCGCGCGCTCTACGAAGCGGCGGGGGGCTTCCGGCCGCTGCCCTTGATGGAGGATGTGGACCTCGTGTGGCGGCTCGGGCGGCGCCGGCTGGCGGCGCTGCCGGTGGCGGCCGTGACCTCGGCGGAGCGTTGGCGGCGGGAAGGGTGGCGGCGGCGTTCCGCATGCAACCTCGCCTGCCTGTCGTTGTGGTTCCTCGGCGTGCCGCCAGGGGCGATCAAGCGGTTTTACGGATGAGCGCCCGCCGCGGGTTGCTGATCCTGTTCGCGCGCGCGCCGCGGCTCGGCACGGTGAAGCGGCGGCTGGCGCGGGAGGCGGGCGACCTCGCCGCGTTGCGCTTCCACCGCGCGATGCTGCGGGAGATGGCGCGGCGGCTGGGGCGGGACCGGCGCTGGCGGACGGTGCTGGCCGTGACGCCGGACCGCGCGCGGTTCCCCTCGCCGCTGCCGAGGGTGCCGCAGGGGCGTGGCGACCTCGGCGGGCGCATGGCGCGGGCGCTGGCGCGGGACCGGCGGCGGGCGGTGCTGGTGGGCAGCGACATACCGGGCATCCGCGCGGCCGACATCGCGGCGGCGTTTTGCGCGCTGGACGGCCGCGCGGACGCGGTGTTCGGGCCGGCGGAGGACGGCGGGTACTGGCTGGTCGGGCTCGGGCCGCGCCGGCCGGCGGCGCCGTTCCGCGGCGTGCGGTGGTCGGGGCCGCACGCGCTGGCGGACACGCTGCGGAACTGCCGGGGGCGGCGTGTGGCGTTCGTGCGGCGGTTGCGCGACGTGGACGATGCGGCGGACCTGATGGCTTGGCGGGCGGCGGCCGGCTCGGCGGGTTGCTGAAGCTTCAGGCGTCCTTTCGGGGGAAGCCTTGGCCGTTATGCTTGACGTAACGGCCGTTATGCATTGCGTAACAACATGATCGAGAGCTTCCGGGACAAGCGCACGGCGGCGGTCTGGGCCGGGGAGCTGCCCAAAGGCTTCCCGGTCGATGTCGCCAACGCCGCACGCCGGAAGCTGCGGATGCTGGACGCCGCCACCCGGCTGGACGACCTGAAGGCGCCGCCGGGCAACCGGCTAGAGGCGCTGAAAGGCGACCGGGCCGGGTGGCACAGCATCCAGGTCAACGACCAATGGCGCGTCTGCTTCGTCTGGCGGGGCGGCGGCGCGCATGACGCGGAGGTGACGGACTGCCACTGAGGTACGGCCTACCCACTGAGGAGACGAGGATGACCATCACCCGCGCCGATGCCGAGCGTATGGACTTCTCGGACGTGGCCGCCGGTGAGCGCTTGGCGCCCGTCACCCCCGGCGATGTGCTGCGGGAGGAGTTCATGGCGCCGCACGGCCTGACCGCCCGCGCCCTGGCGCGCGAGTTGGACGTGCCGCCCAACCGCACCACCGCGATCCTGAACGGCGAGCGCGCGGTGACGGCGGCGACGGCGCTGTTGCTGGCGCGGCGCTTCGGCACCTCGGCCGAGTTCTGGATGAACCTGCAAACCGCGCACGACCTCGAATTGGCGCGAGCGGGGGTGGGCGCGGCCGCCTGAGGAACGGCGGCCCGCGCCGCGCGCGCCGTCATGGAGGGAACGGGACGGCCTGCGCCTGCCCCGCGGCCGGCGGCTCCGATGCCGGCAGGGGCCGGGCCGCCGCGGCGTCCTCGGGCAGGCGGACGGGGAAGCGGACGGTGCACAGGGTCCCGCCCCGCGCCTCCCCGGACAGCACCTCGGCCCGGCCGTGGAGCTGGGCGACGAGCGCGCGCACCAGCTTGCGGCCGAGCCCCGTGCCCTTGGGCGCCGCCGCCGTGTCGAAGCCCACGCCGTCGTCCGCCACAGAAAGGACGAACTCCTCGCCTTCGCGGCGGAAGCCGACGGACACCGTGCCGGCGCGGTCCTCGGGGAAGGCGTATTTCAGCGTGTTCGAGATCAGTTCGGTGGCGACGAGGCCGAGGGGGATGGCCTGCTCCCGGGGCACCTCGTGCGGCTCGGCCGACACGGAAAAGGCGATCGGGCGCAGCTCTGCCCCCCCGGCCTGGCGCAGGTCTTCGGCCAGGCCGGCCAACAGGTCGCGCGTGTCCACGGTCGCGTCCTCGCCGCGGTGGCGCTCGAAGCGCATGTCGACGCGCGCCAGCGCCCGCATTCGCCCGATCGCCTCGTCCAAGGCGTCGCGCACCCGCTCGTCCCGCGACGTCTGGGATTGCAGCCGCAGGGTGGCGATCAGGCGCTGAAGGTCGTTCTGCCGGCGATGCGCGGCCTCCTGCCGCAGCACGTCCTGCGCCGCTTCCGCCGCGGCGAGCCGCTCGTTGGCTTCGACGAGTTCGACGACGGCCTTGTGCATGTCCTCGATGACGACGGCGACGGCCAGGCCGGCGCCGAGGAAGAGCAGGAGGGCCACGGCGTCGGTGGCGTGCGGGATGCGCAGGGCGCCGGCCGGCGCGACGAACAGGAGCACCCCGAGCAGGGCGCCGAGGAGCACCGCGACGACGGAACTCCCGCGGTCGAAGACTAGGCCGGCGGCGATCACCGCGGGGAAGAGCACGACGTAGGGGTATCCTTCCCCTGGCCCCAGCAGGATCCAGCGGAAGCCGATGGCGGCGAGCACGATGGCAGCCGTGGCGAGGTAGCGCGCCCAGAGCGGCCAGGCGCGCGTCCGCCGGGAAAGGGCGACGATGCGGCGCGGCATGGAGCGAGGTTAGCGCGGAAAGCCGCGGTTGCGGGAACAACATTGCCGGCCCCGCCCGCGCCGGCCTTGATCGGCCGCTCGCGCGACGCAGTTGCCAACTGGGGCGCCGCGGCCTTCAACTCGCGTTTCGAGGAAACGCCGGGGATCGTCCATGCGCCGCCGCAGCCTGCTGCAAGCCTTGCCCCTCGCCGCCGCCGCCCCGCCCGCCGCGGCGGCGGCGCGGGCGCAGCAGCAGGCGTTCGCGTTCGACCACGCCGTGCGCCTCGTCGTCCCGTTCGCGCCGGGCGGGACGAGCGACATCCTTGCGCGGCTGCTGGCGCCGGAGCTGTCGCGCGCCTTCGGGCAGAACGTGGTGGTGGAGAACCGCAGCGGCGCGTCCGGCAACCTGGGCGCGGACCTCGTGGCGAAGGCGCCGCCGGACGGGCACACGGCCTTGCTGATCGACGCCGGCATCCTCGCCACCGCGCCGAGCCTGTTCACGCGCCTGCCCTTCGACCCGAAGCGCGACCTCCAGCCGGCGACCATGCTGATCTTCGCGCCGTACATCCTGGCCGCGCACCCGAGCCTGCCGGCGAAGGACGCGGCGGAGCTCGCGTCCTTCGCCAAGGAGCAGCCGGCGAAGCTGAACGTGGCGCATTCGGGGATCGGCGCGGCGAACCACCTTACCGCGTTGATGCTGGCGCGGCACTGGGGCGCGGAGGGCGCGACCATGGTGCCCTACCGCGGCGGCTCGGCGGCGCTCGCGGCGGCGGCGTCGGGCGAGGCGAACCTCATCGTCAACGGCGCCACGGCGACGCAGCCCTTCGTGCAGAACGGGAGCCTGCGCGGCATCGCGGTGTCCGGGCCGCGCCGCCTCCCCGCTTTCCCCGACCTGCCGAGCTTCGCCGAACTCGGCTGGCCGGCGGTGGAAAGCGGGACGTGGCAGGGCGCGCTGCTGCCGGGCGCGACGCCGGCGCCGGCGGTCGCGCGGTGGGAAGCGGAGCTGCGCGCCGCCCTCGCCAAGCCGGAGGTGGCGCGGCGCGTTTCCGACCTCGGCGGCGAGGTGCGGACGGACGGCGCGGCGGCGTTCCGCGCGTGGCTGGAGCGGGAAACGGAGAACTGGGGACGCGTGGTGCGCGAAGCCGGCATCAAGCTGGATTGAGGGGGCCGCGGCGGTGCCTGAAACGCCGGAAGGGCTGCTTGCCAGGCTCGGCGCCCTGGGCATCGAGACGCGCACCGTGCGCCACGCGCCGGTGTTCACGGTGGCGGAGAACCGCGAACTGCGCGGCGGCCTGCCGGGCGGGCACAGCAAGAACCTGTTCCTCAAGCCGGCGAAGGGCGACGGGCCGTTCCTGCTGGCGGTGCTGGACGAGGGCCGCAAGGTGTCCGTCAACGCCCTCGCGCGCGCCGCCGGCGCCGGGCGGGTGGAGATGGCGCCGGCGGAGGCGTTGCGGGCGGCGCTGGGCGTGGAGCCGGGGTCGGTGACGCCCTTCGGCTTGGTCAACGCGGCGCCCGGTTCGGTGCGGACGGTGATCGACGCCGGTCTTTTGCGCGATCACGAATGGGTGCATTTCCATCCTTTGGTGAACAGCATGACCACGGCGATCCGCCCGGCCGACCTGCTGCGCGCCTTGGAAACGTTCGGGCACAGCACGTCCCTTTTGGACCTGCCCGGCGGCGGCCCCGGCTGACCCCTCCCCGCCGTGCCGCTTGCCTCCCGGCCGCGAGCGCGCATCTATCACCCTGAGCGTGGGGACCAAGCCTGCCATGGACGTGATCTTCGACCCGAATCGCCAAAAGGCGCCCGACGGCGCGGCCGCGCCGGCCGACGTCATCAAGGACGGCGACCAGAAGACCTTCATGAAGGACGTGGTGGAGGCCAGCCGCCAGGTCCCGGTGCTGGTGGACTTCTGGGCGACGTGGTGCGGCCCCTGCAAGCAGCTCACCCCCACCTTGGAGAAGGTGACGCGCGCCGCGGGCGGGCGGGTGAAGCTGGTCAAGATCGACATCGACAAGAACCGCGCGCTGGTGCAGCAGCTCGCGCAGCTCGGTTTGCCGTTGCAGTCGGTGCCCACCGTCGCCGCCTTCTGGCAGGGCCAGATCGCCGACCTGTTCCAAGGCGCGCTGCCCGAGGGCGAGATCAAGAAGTTCGTCGAGGGCCTGCTGAAGATCGCCGGCGGGCAGATGCCCTCCGCCGACCTGTTGGCCGAGGCCAAGGCCGCCGCCGCCGAGGGCGACCACCAGGGCGCGCTGGAGCTGTACGGCGCGCTGGCGCAGCACGAGCCGGAGAACGCTGAGGCGCTGGCCGGCGTGGCCCGCAGCCTGATGGCGCTCGGCCACGAGGAGCAGGCGCTGCAAACGCTGGAAAGCGCGCCGGCGAAGATGCGCGACCACGCGGAGATCGCGTCCGTCCGCAGCGCGCTGGAGCTGGCCGAGGAAGGGCGGCGCGCGCGTTCCAAGCTCGCGGAGTTCGAGAAGCGCTTGGCCGCGGACGCCGACGACCACGCGGCGCGCATCGACCTCGCCGTGGCGCTGAACGCGGCGGGCGAGCGCGCGGAGGCCGCGGACGCGCTGCTGGAGGCGATCCGGCGCGACCGCGCGTGGAACGACGAGGCGGCGCGCAAGCAGTTGCTGAAGTTCTTCGAGGCCTGGGGCTTCGACGACCCGGCGACGCTGGGGGCGCGGCGCAAGCTTTCTTCGCTGCTGTTCCGGTGACGCCCGGCCCGGGCGGCGGAAAGCGGGAAGGGCAGCGCGGCGGGGCGCCGGCGTTCCACCCGGCGTTCGAGGATTTGCCGCCCGAGATCGCCGTGTTCCCGCTGCCGGGCGCGCTGCTGCTGCCGCGGGGACGGCTGCCGCTCAACGTCTTCGAGCCGCGCTACCTGGCGATGACGCTCGACTCGCTGGCGGACACGGGGCGCATGTTCGGCATGATCCAGCCGCAGCCCGGCGCGCCCGCGGGCGAGACCGGGCCGGGGCTGTTCCGCGCCGGCTGCCTCGGCCGCTTGTCGTCCTTCTCGGAAACGGAGGACGGTCGCCTCCTCGTCACCCTGACCGGCGTGTGCCGGTTCCGCGTGGCGGAGGAACTGCCGATGCGGCGGGGCTACCGCCGGGTCCGGGCCGATTACGCGCCCTTCCGCGGCGACCTCGACCTGTCGGAGCGCCCCTCCGCGCTCGACCGCGCGGCGCTGATCGGCGCGCTGCGGCCCTTCTTCAGCGCCCGCGGCATCGAGGCGAACTGGGACGCCATGGAGCAGACCTCGGACGCCTTGCTGGTGCTCACGCTTTCCATGGTTTGCCCGTTCGACCCGCGGGAGAAGCAGGCGCTGCTGGAGGTCGACACGCCGGAGGAGCGGGCCTCCATGCTGGTGGCGCTGCTGCAGATGGGCGCGCAGGCCGGGCCGCAGGCCGACGCCGGGGCCGGCGGCGGCCGGCCGAGCTAGGGGCGGCCTCCCCGCCCCGGCGCCTCGAACAGCACCAGCGCCGCGACGACCAGCGCGGCGCCGCCCCATTGCCAGGGCCCGAGGCTTTCCCCGAGCACGGCGACGGCGACGAGGATGCTCAGCAGGGGTTCGACGTTGCTGATCATGCTGGCGCGCACCGGGCCGATGTGGCGGAACGCGGCGAAGAAGGCGAGGAGGCCGACGGCGAGGCCGGCGCCGGCGCCGAACAGGCCGAGCCAGCCCACGAGGCCGGACGGGAAGGACCAAGCGCCCGCGGCGGTCGCGCCGACGGCGAAGGCGGCGGCCGTCAGCGCCGCCATGTGGAAGTTGACCTGGAGGTTCGTGGCGCGCTCCTGGGCGCGGGCGGTCAGCAGGATCATGCCGCACGCCGCGACGGCGCCGAACGCGGCGAGGCCGATGCCGGCCGGGTCGAGGCCGCCGGCCTCCGGCCGCAGCGCCAGGGCGAGGCCGGCGAGGGCCGCGAGAGCCAGGGCGAGCTTCCTCGGCGTCAGGCGGTCCCCGCCCAGCCGGTGCGAGACGGCGGCGACGAGGAGCGGGTGCGTGAAGACGATGAGCACCGCGAGGCTGACGGGGATGAAGGCGACCGAGCCGATGAAGCCGGCGGACCCCAGCGCGTAGAAGACGCCCGCGCGGAAGCACCTCTTGCGCGCTTCCCGGTCCACGGCGAAGGCTTGGCCGGACCACGCGATCAACAGGGCCACGAGCGCCGCGCCGACCACGGCGCGCGCCGCGACCACGGTGGGCGTGTTGCCGCCGGCGTCGAGGGCGAGCTTGGCGGCGGTCGGCGCGACCGCGATCGCCGCGGCGGACGCCAGCACGAGCAGGACGCCGATGAGGGGCCGCCGTCCGGCCGCGGTCGGTGATGCCATCGCGCGCGAGCCTAACCGCGCGGCCCGACGTTGGCACCACGGCGGGGGCGGCGCGCCCGCCTGTTCCCTCCCGTCGCGCGAGGGCCTAGAAGGCCGGGCATGAGCGACGACACCCAAAAGGCCGCCGCGGCGCCCGCCGGCGGCGAGGTCGATCCGGGCCTGCTGGAGATCCTGGTCTGCCCCGTCACCAAGGGGCCGCTGCGCTACGACCGCGCCCGCGGCGAGCTGGTGAGCGAGCAGGCGGGCCTCGCCTACCCGATCCGCGACGGCATCCCGATCATGCTGCCGGACGAGGCGCGGCGGCTCGAAGGCTAGGAGGGGCACGGCGGCGGTGGTTGATGCGGCGGCGCCCACCGAGATCCGCTTGAAGCGCGCCGAGCGCGTGCTGGAGGTCGCCTTCCCGGACGGCGCGCGTTACGCCCTGCCCGCGGAGTACCTGCGGGTGGAGAGCCCTTCGGCCGAGGTGCAGGGGCACGGGCCGGGGCAGAAGACGATCGTCGCCGGCCGGCGCGAGGTCGGCATCATGCGGGTGGAGCCGGTCGGGCACTACGCGGTGCGGCTGGTGTTCGACGACCTGCACGACACCGGCATCTACAGTTGGGACTACCTGCGCCGGTTGGGCGAGGAGCAGGCGGAGCGCTGGGCGGCCTACGAGGCGGAGCTGGCGGCGCGCGGCCTGTCCCGCGACCCGCCGCCGCGCCGGAGGACGTGAGGCCTTCGCCGCCGCCGCACACGCATTCCCTATCGAACCCCGACCAAGCCCCGACGTTATTACGACAACGCATCATTCGAGGGCCCGCCCATGTTCCGTTCCGCCGTTTGCGGCGCTCCCCTGGCCCTCATCGCGTCCCGCGGCGCGGAGTGCTCCAACCGCGGCGCCGCGCCGGTGGGCACCGTCGGCGCGCTCCAGCGGGACCGCGCGGGGCGCCATGAACCAGGATCACCGCACCGGAGCCGAGCCTGACTCCCCCGAACCGGGCATGTCCGGCCGTCGGTGATCCCCCCTTTTAGCGTCGGAGCCCGCACGTGAATCGTTTGGATTCCTTCCTCATCGGCCGGGTGTTCCAGCCGACGGCGGACGCCTTGGCGGACCGCGCCACCCCCGCCGACGCGGCGCGCTGCTGCCTCACCGGCGCGATGGTGCTGCTGTTCGCGCGCATGCTGGCCGAAGCGGCTGTGAAGCTGCCGGACTGGACGGTGCTGATCGACCTCGCCGCCTTGGCGGGCGGCGTGGCCCTTATGCGCGCCGTGGGGACGATGGGGGAAGGGCGCGCGAACCCGCTGCGCGAGCAGATCGGCCGGGCGCGTCCGCTCCTGGCCTTCATCACGATCCTGATTTGGGCCATGGGCTCGACCACGCTGGAACAGAGCCTCGGGGCCATGCAGGTCACGCTGTGGTGCGCGGCGCTCTACTTCGCGTCCTGCGACCGGCCGACCGGCTTCCGGCCGAAGGGGCGCCAGCGTCGCGGGCGAGCGCAGGCGGTGCCGATGCGGTGAGGGCGGCGGCGCTTCACTCCGCCGGCGCGGCGGCGGCGCGCGATCGCCGCCGGCGGCCGTGCTCGCTCGCCAGGGCCAACGCCATCGTCAGCACCATGAAGCCCACCGCGGCCAGGAACACCGCCCGCGGCAGGCCGTGGTCCATGAGCCAGCCGTAGAGCACCGGCCCCAGCGCGCCGCCGATGTTGAAGCCGGTGGTGACGACGCCGAACACGCGGCCGGTGGCGCCCGGCGGGGCGGCGGCGCGCACCAGCATGTCGCGCGAGGGCATGATCATGCCGGCCAGGAAGCCGGCCAGGCCGAGCGCCGCCGCCAGCGCGAGGTCCGGCATCGGCACCAGCGCGACCAGCAGCACCAGTGCCGCCGTGCCGCCGAAGCCGAGCGCCGCCACCTCGCCGTGCCGGCGCGTGCGGTCGGCCACGATGCCGCCCGCGAGCACGCCGAGCGCGCTCAACGACAGCCACGCGGTCAGGGCGGCGGTGGCGGCGGCGAAGGACACGTCGTGCACGCCCGCCAACGCCACCACCGAGAAGTTTTGCACGCCGCCCGTGGACAGGCTGAGGAGGGTGAAGAACACCGTCAGCATCACGACCGCGGGGGTGAGCACGGCGCGGAGGCCGCCGGCCGCGGGGGCGGCCGCGACGGCGCCGTGCGGCCGCTTCGCCGCCGTCGGCCGCCCCTCCTCGGGCATGAGGGCCAGGGGCACCGCGGCGAGCAGCCCCAGCAGGCCGGCCGCGGCCAGCGCCCAGAGCGGCCCGAGCAGCGCCGCGAAGCCGAGCATCGCCCCCGGCGCGATGGCGCCGCCGAGGAAGCCCGCGAAGGTGTGGATGGAGAAGGCGCGGCCGGTGCGCGCTTCGCCGATCGCGCGGGAGAGCATGTCGTAGTCGGCGGGGTGGTAGACCGCGTTGGCCACGCCCAGCAGCGCGGAGGACGCGAGCAGCGCGGCGTAGCCGCCGAAGAGCGCGGGCAGCAGCAGCGCCACGGCGGCCAGCGCGAGCCCGCCCACCAGCACCGGCCGCGCCCCGTGCCGGTCCACCAAGAGGCCCATCGGCGCCTGCACCAACGCGGTGACGACGTTGAACAGCGTCAGGGCGAGGCCGAGTTCGACGAAGCCCACGCCCAGCGCGTCCCTCAGCATCGGGAACAGCGGCGGCAGCACGAGCTGGTGGAAGTGGCTGACGAGGTGGCCGCCCGAGACCAGGGCCAGGATGCGGACCTCGGCCGGCTTCCAGCCCGTCTTCGCGGCGTCGGCAGGCGTCATCGTGCGAAGCGTCTCCCTTCGGGGCCGCCAAGGTCAGGCATTTCCGCTTCTCACGGAAGCACCCCTGGACCCGCGCCGGTCCGCCGCCCCATGCGCGGGTGTTGATCGCCCCGCCGACGACGAACGATCGGTTTTCCGCGCGGGCCGTGCTAAGCTTCGCCAACGAATCAGCGATGAGCACCGCCGGCGGGCATTCGATGCACGTGCCGCGGCGAACATATGGGCGGCCCGAAGGGAAGCAGTCGGCATGGCCACGGAAGAACCGCCCTACGGCTTCTCGACCGTCACCCTTCCCGGCATCGCCGCCGTGCCTCAGCTCTCGGACATTAACAACAAAGGCGACATCGTCGGCTTCTACGACGCCAACGGCGAGCACGGCTTCCTGTTGCGCGAGGGGCAGGTCACCACCTTGGACGTGCCCGGCGCCAGCAGCACGGCGGCCTCCGGCGTCAACGACGCGGGCGACATCGTCGGCACCTACTTGGCCGAGTCCGGCAACGACGTTTCCCTGCACGGCTTCCTCTACAGCGATGGCGCTTTCACGACGCTGGACATCCCCGGGGCCGGCGACACGCAGCTCAACGGTATCAACGACCGCGGCCAGATCGTCGCCTTCACACCGGCCAGCGATCCCCCCGCGCCCTCGGGCGGCTTCCTCTACGAGAATGGCGTGTTCACCAGGATCACCGTGCCGGACCGACCCGACGCCTTCTTGGTGCCCTTAGGCATCAACGACGAGGGCGCGATCGTCGGCATCTCCGGGAACCAGGGCTTCGTGCTCGAGGGTGGCCAACTCACCCTGATCGACAATCCCTTTTCCCAGTTCCCCATCCGGCCCGAGGACGTGAACAACGAGGGCCAAGTGGTCGGTTCGCTCGCCCCTCTCCAACGTGCCTCGCAAGGCTTCCTCTACGAGAACGGCGAGATCACGGCCTTCGGTCCTCCCGTGCCGCCCAACCAGCCGCCCAGCGCGGGGCTGCAGGGCATCAACGACGCCGGTGAGATCGTCGGGAATAGTTCCGGCGGCGGGCCAGGGCGCGCCTTCGCGTTCCTTGCCACGCCGGAGGCGCCGGCGGCGGTGGACTGGGACGCAGTGGCGGCGCGGGTGCAGGCCAACTTCGCCGCCACAGGCCGGTGGTTCGTGGGCGACGAGCCACCCTTGCCCGCGGACGTGGACTGGCACGCGCTGGCGGCGCGCGTCACAGCCAACTTCGAGGCGACGGGGCAGTGGTTCGCCTGAGCGGCCGGCGCAGGGCCGGCCGCCGTCAAGGCGAGGAGCGTGGCGCCTCGGAGGCGGCGGCGGCCGAGGCCCGCCGCGCCTTCCAGAAGTGCCATCCAATCGCCACCAGCGCCGCGCCCAGCGCCGCGAGGCCGATCGGCCCGGCCCAGGCTTCGACCAAGTGGAACTGGTCTTCCAAGAAGTAGCCGCCGAGCGCCAAGCCGCTGGTCCAGATCAAGGTGCCCAGCGCGGTCCAGATGTAAAAGACGATGCGCGGCAGTTCGATCAGGCCCGCCGGGATGGAGATGGCGGTGCGGATGCCGGGCATGAAGCGCCCGAAGAACACCGCCACCGGGCCGTTGCGGCGCAGGGCGCCCTCCGCCTTGTTGATCTCCTCCGGCCCGATGCCGACCCAGCGGCCGTAGCGCTCGGCCAGCGCCCGGCTGCGCGCGTTGCCGAAGGCGCGGGCCAGCTCGAACCACACCGCGTTGCCGGCGACGGAGCCGAGGCTGCCGGCCAGGATCACGCCGAGGATGGACATCTGCCCGCGCGCGGCGGTGAAGCCGGCGAGCGGCATGATCACCTCGGAGGGGATGGGCGGGAACAGGTTCTCCAGCACCATCAGCAGGAACACGCCGAGCAGCCCGCCGGACGCGATGAGGTTGGTGGAGAAATCGACCATGGTGCGCGGTGTCCGTCCAGGTGAGCCGGGGCGTCAGGGGTCCAAGCGGTAGAGGATCAGCGTGATCCATCTACCACGGGTATAGTTGAGGCCGGTGACGGTGCCTATCTCCACCGGCGCGATGCGGAGGGCGGCCGCTTCGGCCCGGAAGTCGGCCTCGGCGCGGTTGCCCACCGCCACCACGCGGCCGGGCGCCCCGGCCAGGAAACGGGCGGCGTCGCCGCCGGTTCGCAGGAGGTTGGTGCCGGTGCCGACCGCGAACACCGCGGAGGGCTCGGCGTAGCCGGTTATCCCGAAGTCCGACGCCGGCAGCCCCGGCGCCCGCTCGGCCAGCAGCGCCTCCAGCCGCGGCGCGATCCAGAGCGGCTGGAGGCGCGGCGCTACGCCCTCCAGCGCAGCGGCGTAGGGCAAGGCGGCGAGCAGCGCCCCGAGCAGGGCGGCGCGGCCGTGGTCGCCCCGACGCGCCGCGCACAGGACGGCCCAGAGCAGCAGCAAGGCGAGCGGCGGCGCCAGGAAGGCGCCCCAGGGCCAAAGGACGCCGCGCAGGGTGAACCAGGGCGCGGCCAGCGCCGCCAAGCCGAAGCCGACCGCGACCAGCACCAGCGCCGCGACCGCCGCCGCGCGCCACCAGCGGCGCGGGGGAATCCGGCGCAGCGGGTCCATCGCCCAGGCGGCGCCGAGCAGCATCAGCGCCGGGAACAGCGGCAGGGTGTAGTGCGGCAGCTTGGTCTGCACCGCCTCGAACACCAGCCAAGACGGCACCGCCCAGGCGAGCAGGAAGCGCGCGGCGGCGACCGTGCGGCGGTCGCGCCAACCGGAAGGCAGCGCCAGCAGCACGATCCAGGCGCCGGGGAAGGCGGCGATGGGGAAGGTGAGCAGGTAGTAGCCGGGCGGGCCCCAGTGCTTCTCCTCGCCGGAGCCGATCTTGGCCAGCATGTCGCCGCCCACCGCCTCGGCGAAGAAGCGGCCTTCCGTGGCTATGCCGATGGCGACGAACCACGGCGCCCCCGCCAGCAGCATCAAGGGGACGCCCCAGAGCGGGCGCAGCGCCTTGAGCCAGGGCGCGCCCTTGTCCGCCACCGCCAGCGTGATCCCGGCCAGCAGCGGCACCATCGGCCCGACCGGCCCCTTAAGCAGCACGGACGCGCCCAGCACCAGCCAGAAGGCCGCCGCCTGCTTCGCCGAAAAGGCACCCGGCCGCAGGTAGGCGGCACCGAACAGGCCCATCGCCGCCGTGACTACGGCGAGCAGCGCCGCGTCGGTCTTGGCGATGTGCGCCTCGATCACCAGCACCAGCGAGGAGGCCAGCATGGCGGCGCCGAGGAAGGCCGCGCGCCGGCCGACCAGCGCCCTGCCCCAATGGAAGGTGGCCAGCACCGCCAGCACGGCGCCGGCGAAGCTCGGCACGCGGTACGCCCAGATGTCGTCGCGACTCCCGAGTCCCGCCGCTTCCAGCGCCTGGACGGAGGCGGATTGCAGCCAGTGGATGCCGGCCGGCTTCTTGTTGCGCTCTTCCTCGCCGAAGCGGATGCGGACGTGGTCGCCCGTTTCCACCATCTGCCGGGTCGCCTGGGCGAAGCGGGCCTCGTCGCGGTCGGTGGCCGGCAGGGTGAAGAAGCCCGGCAGGTACAAGAGGAGGCAGAGCAGCAGGAGGAACAGGCGCGGCCGGCGTTCCGCGACCGCCAGCGCGGTGCCGAGCGGCGGCCGGTCCGGGCTGGCGGCGGGGGGCGCTATGTGCATGGCGCCGCCGCACTAGCGCATGATCGGCCGCCGTTGAAGCGCGGAGGCCGCGGGGCAGCTACCCGCCCCAGCCCGCCCCTTGGCACGGCGGCCCCGGCGCGGCCATACCCCGCCGCCTCATGCCCAGCCTTCCGAAACCGTCCACGCCGCCCGCCGCCCCGCCCACACGCAGGGCCGCGCTGGCGCTCCTCGAAGCGGTTGTGGACCGCCGCCGGCCGTTGGAGGAGGCGCTGGACGCGCTGCCCGGCGGCTTGGCCGCGCGCGACCGGTCGGCGGCGCACCGGATCGCGGCGGCGGTGCTGCGGCGGGCCGGCTCGCTGGACGCGGTGCTGGAACCCTATCTCCGCCGCGAGCCGCCAGAGGCGGTGCGGCACGCGCTGCGGATGGGGGCCGCGGAGTTGCTGCTGCTCGGCACCCCGCCGCACGCGGCGGTGGGCGGCGCCGTGGCGGTGGTGCCGCGGCCCTTCGCGGGGCTGGTCAACGCGGTGCTGCGGCGGGTGGCGGGGGCCGGGCCGGCGGCGCTGGAGGGGCTGGACGCGGAACGGCTGGACACGCCGCCCTGGCTCTGGTCGTCCTGGCACGCGGCGCACGGACCCGCCGCGGTGCGCGCCATCGCAGCCGCGCACCGGACCGAGGCGCCGCTCGACCTGACGCTCGCCCCGGGCGCGTCCCGGCCGGAAGGTGGCGAGGTCCTGCCTACCGGGACGGTGCGCTTCCCCGCCGGGACACGGGTGACGGAGCTGCCAGGCTTCGCGGAAGGCGCCTTCTGGGTGCAGGACGCCGCTGCGGCGCTGCCGGCGCGGCTGCTCGGCGCGCGAGGGGGCGAAAGCGTGGCCGACCTTTGCGCCGCGCCCGGCGGCAAGACGGCGCAGCTCGCCGCGGCGGGGGCGCGCGTCGTGGCGGTGGAGCGCGATCCGAAGCGGGCCGCGCGGCTGCGCGAGAACCTATCGCGGCTGCGCTTGTCGGCCGAGGTGGCGGAGGCGGACGCGACCGCCTGGGACGCCGGCGGCGAGCGGTTCGACGCGGTGCTGCTGGACGCGCCCTGCACCGCCACCGGCACCATACGCCGCCACCCGGACGTGCCCTTCCTGAAGCAGGCGCGGGACGTGCCGCCGCTGGCGGCGGCGCAGGCGGCGCTGCTGGCCGCGGCGGCGCGGCTGCTGCGCCCGGGCGGGCGGCTGGTCTTCGCCACATGCTCCCTCCAGGCGGAGGAAGGCGAGGCGCACCTCGGGACGGCGGCCGCGCTCGGGCTCCTGCCGGACCCCGTGCGGCCCGAAGAAGCGCCGGGGCTGGAAGCGGCCGTGACGCCGGCCGGCTCGCTCCGCACCCGGCCCGACCTGTGGGCCGAGCGGGGCGGCATGGACGGGTTCTTCGTCGCGCGGTTCCGGGCGCCGGGAGGGTGATCATCGGCAGAGCCGCCGAACCGGCCGATCAGCCCGTCCGCCACGGGTTGACGATGGTGACACCGCAGTCGGCGAAGCCGCCGGTGTCGCGGGTGGCGAGGGTCGCACCGGAGGTGAACGCGATGGCGGCGATCTGCGCGTCGAAGGCTTCCATGGGGCTGCCCGATCCGCGGCGGGCCGCCCTGATTTCGGCGTAGCTCCGGGCCGCGGCGCCGTCGAAGGGGAGCACACGCCCGGCGAAGTCCTCGCCGAAGATGGAGCCCGCCGCGGCGGCGAGCCCGGCACGCCGCTTCCCGGCGGGCAGCACAGCGATCCCGTAGAAGGCCTCCGCTTGCGTCACGCTGGTGGCATGGAGCGCCGACGGCCGTTGCCCGCCAACCCGTGCCAGCACCGCCGGATGCGGTTCCGGTCGCACGAGTTCGGAAATGACGTGGGTGTCGAGGATAATCACCGCTCCAAGGAGGTCGGCTCGTCGTCCAGCACGGGCGGGTGCGGTTCGACTTCGACGCCGCCGAACGGCGCCATGCGCTTCCTGATCGCCTCGGCCAAGTTGGGTTCGCGCGGCTCGTCGCCGGTGAGCGCCCGGCGCAGGATCTCGCGGAGTTCGGCCTCCAAGGAATGGCCGTGCCGCGCGGCCCGCAACCGGAGCCTTTCCTTCAGCCGCGGATCGACGTTGCGGATCGTGAGGGTCGCGGCCCCCCGCCGGGCTGTTTGCGACATGCTGTCATCGTAGTCACCGTTGGCGTTGTCCGCTGTGCCACGCGAGCGTCCGCCTGCGCCCACCACCCACCCCACGCCGCCAGCCGCCGACGTTCCGAGGCTTCTTCCGCGCGGTCCCGGGCGCGGGGCGAGGCTACGGCCGGCGCTCAAGCGGCCACGACGGCCGCGGCGCGGTCCTCGTTCGGCGCGCCGAAGGCCGTGTCCTTTTGTCCGACGGGCAGGAACCGGATCTCCGCCCGCAAGCCTTCGGGCTCGAAGCGCAGCCGCACGGCCGAGCCTTCGCCGAGGTCGTGCACCAGGGCGCGTTCCAGCAGGCGCTTGCCGAAGCCGCCTTGCTGCGGCTGCGCGCCGGACAAGGTGGGGCCGCCGCTCTCGGCCCAATCCAGGCGGAGCACGCCGCCGCCCGCGTCGGCGTACAAGCGGACCACCACGCGCCCCTCCGGGCGGGACAGCGCGCCGTGCTTCGCCGCGTTGGTGGCCAATTCGTGCAAGCCGAGCACCAGCGCCAGCGCTTGGTGAGGCCCGACGAGGCCCGGGCCGCCGCCGGCGTCCACCACCCGCAGGCGCCCCTGGCCGGACCAGGGCGCGAGCGCTTGGCGTGCCGCGGTGCCCAGCGTCGAACCCTCCCAGGCCGAGGCGGTGAGCAGGTCGTGCGCGCGGGCCAGCGCTTGCAGCCTGCCGCCGAAATCGTGGGTGAACCGCCCGATGTCCCCGTCCGCCCGCTTGGCGGTCTGCGCCGCGAGCGACTGCACGGTGGCGAGGGTGTTCTTCACGCGGTGGTTCAGTTCGGCCACCAGCAAGCCCCGGCGCCGCTCGGCGACGTCGCGTTCCCGGCCGCGCCGCGCCAGGTCCGACGCCGCGTCCGACAAGGCGCGGCCAGCGGCGCTCGCTTCCCGCACGCCGCGCGGGACCGGCGGCGGCGCGTCGCCCCGCCCGAGCGCCGTCGCGCCATCGGAAAGGGCGACCAGGGGGCCGGAGATGCGCCGGGCGTGCCAGAGGGCCGCCAGCAGGCCGGTGAGCAGCAGGCCGCCGTTGACGACGAGCGCCACCAACAGGGCACCGCGCAACGGCGCTTCCAAGCGGGCGACCGGAATCGCCACCAGGACGGTCCAGCCCGTCCCCGGCACGGCCGCGTGGGCGGCACGGATGGGCGCGCCGTCCTGCGACGTCGAGGAGAACGGGGTCTCCCCGGCGGCGATGGCCGCGGCCGAGGCGGCCGGCGCCGGCTGGCCCACCGCCCGCCCGGGGTTGATGGTGCGGGAAAGCAGGACCCCGCGCCCGTCCACCAGGGCGGCGCTCCAACCCGGCGGGAGGCGCTGTTCCACCAGCACCCGGTGCAGCGACTCGGCGCGTATGCCGACCGCCAAGTCGTAGGCGACGCGGCCATCGAGACGGACCGGCACGCCCAAGGCGATCAGCGGGTCGCGGGATTCCGATCCGAAGAACAGGTCCGACACCTGCGGCTCGCCAGTGGCGAACACCCGCGACGCCAGGGCGGGATCGCCGCGCTTAGGCAGGGCCGTGCCGAACGGCCGGTTGGAGTGCAGCAGGATCTGCCCAGTGTCGTCGGTGAGCAGGACGCGCGTGCCTTCCGGCAACGCGATCTGCTGAAGCCGGGCGTGAAAGCCCGCGAGGTCGCCCGTGGTGAGCTGGGGCGCTGTGGCGAGCGCCTGCAAGGTCGCGCGCGACAGGTCCAGTTCCCGCCGCACCGCCGAAGCGAGCGCCTCCGCACGGGCCGTCAGCATGCGCTCCGTCGCCGCCCGGCCGGCCTCCCAGGCCCGGACCGCCTCCAGCACGGAAACCAGCAGAGCCGGCACGACCACGCAAAGGACCAGCGCGACCAAGCGCGCGCGCACCGTCGGCTCCGCCGCGGTGGAGTGGCGTTTGCGACGCCAAGCGGCAAGGGGGCCGCCAGCGCGCAGCGCATGACCCGCAGGGGGAGCGTTCGCGTGCTGCATAATATGACAAAATATGTATCCCGCTCGCGCTTTTTTGGAAAGGCCGGAGTTGGCCGGGTCTGCACGAAAGGTTTGCGGCCGGAGCGGCGGCGCGGCACGACCATGGAACAAAGACGGGTGCGGGCGGGAGACGCGCGCCCCGCGCCGGGCAGGCGCCTCCGCCATGGGCAACCACGCAGGCAAGACCGAACGCTCGTTGCCAGAGCTTTACGCGGACGACGCCGAACGCGCCGACGCGCTGGCCTGGGGCCGCCGCGGCGCGCTCGGCGGAGCCGCGCCGGCGGCG
>NZ_BAAAFZ010000083.1:0-1550 GCF_039523795.1 Craurococcus roseus
GACATCCTCGCCAGCGTCGCCCGTTTCTGCCAGCGCACTTCCAACTCAGACCACTAGCAATACCTGGGCATTTCCGAACGGGACGCCGATCGCCACCTGCTGACGGAGGTGGTGGGAGGCGACGATGGCGGACGTCGGCAACGGCGCGCGCGACCTGGATGCCTGGCTCGCACCCTTCCTCGACGTGCTCGGGCGCAAGACGCGGCGGACCTGGGCGCCGCTGTGCCTGCGGGGCCTGCTCGGCCCCGGCGAGCGCAAGAGCCTGCGGCCGATGGCGGCCTGCCTGGGGCTGTCCGGGCACGACCAGCTGCAGCACTTCATCGCCGGCCCGGCCTGGGACGACGGGCCGCTGTGGCGGGTGCTGGCGGGAGAGGCCGACCGGCTGGTGGGCGGCCCGGGCGCGGCGCTGGTGGTCGACGACACGGCGCTGCCGAAGAAGGGCGCGCTGTCGGTCGGCGTGGCGCGGCAGTACTGCGGGCAGCTGGGCAAGAAGGCCAGCTGCCAGGCGCTGGTTTCGCTGACCCTGGCGCGGGGCGAGGTGCCCATCCCCGTGGGCCTGCGGCTGTTCCCGGCCGACGAGTGGACCGGGAAGGCCGGGCGGTGCGCGCGGGCAGGCGTGCCCGGGGCGGCGATGGCACCGACGAGCAAGGGCGAGATCGCGCTGGCCGAAGTGGACCGGCTGCGCGCGGCGGGCGCGCGGTTCGGCACCGTGCTGGCCGACGCGGGATGCGGCGCGAGCGCCGAGTTCCGCAGCGGGCTCGACGAGCGGGGCCTGCTCTGGGCGGCGGGCATCCCGCGCAACCAGAGGGTCTACGGCACCGGCGTGCGGCTGGTCCCGCCCGCCGCCTCGTGGCGGACGAGGAGCCGCGTCCTGCCGAGGAGGTGCTCGCGGGCCTGCCCTGGCGGCGCGTGGCCTGGCGGCGCGGCACGAAGGGGACGCTCGCCGCCCGGTTCGCGGCGGTCCGGGTCCGCGTCGGCGACGGCGCCACCTGGGGCAACAACCGCCACCTGCCGGGCGGGGAGGTCTGGCTGGTGGGCGAACACCGCGCGTCGGGCGAGCGGAAACACCACCTCTCCAACCTGCCGCCCGGGACGTCGCTGCGCGCCCTCGCCGCCGCCATCAAGGCGCGCTGGGTGTGCGAGCAGGCGCACCAGCAGCTCAAGCAGGAACTGGGCCTGGGCCACTTCGAGGGGCGCTCCCGGACCGGGCTGCATCGCCACGCGCTGATGGGCCGCGTCGCCTTCGCCTACCTGCAGCACCTCCGCCTCGCCGGGCACCGCCGCCGGGCGGGGCCGGGGGAAAATGCCGCGACGCGTTCCGGGGCCGCCGCCGTCGCCGAGCCCGCCCGCCGTGCGCCGCGCCATCGTCGGGCGGCTGTTCGCGCACCTCGTCCCCCCGATCCGATGCCCGCACTGTAGACGAGGGCTCCAACCACCTCCTGATCCTAGAGTGCCCAGGTAGTGCTAAGCGATGACTTGGATGTCGCTCGCCGTCAGCGCCGGCGCCCCGGCGAAGGTGGCGACGACGACGCGCGCCCCGGCCCCGGCGC
>NZ_BAAAFZ010000084.1:0-24620 GCF_039523795.1 Craurococcus roseus
GGCGCGGGAGGCACCGCCTTCCCAGTCGCTGGCCGCGGCGCGGCAGGCCCCCGCCGGGCCGAGGGCGCCGGCCGATCCGCAGGCGGCCGCCGGGAGCAGCCGGGCGACCGGCGCGGTGTCGCCCCCGGGCTTGCTGGACGGCGTGCGCAACCCGGAGCCCGAATATCCGCTCCTCAACCGGCAGCGCGGCGATCAAGGTGTCGTCACCGTGCTGCTGCGCATATCCCAGACCGGGCAGGTGACAGAGGTGGACGTCGTCGCCACCTCCGGGCATCCGGCGCTGGACGACTCCGCGCGACGAACCGTGCAGCGCTGGCGCTTCCGCCCCGCCACGCGGGACGGCGTGCCGATCGCCGGCAGCATCCGCACGTCCGTCCACTTCCGGCTGCGATGAGATGGGGGAGAACGCCTTGGTGAAGCTCGACGTGATCACCACGCGGGGCGGCGACGGCGGGGAAACCTCGCTCGGGGACGGCGCGCGCGTCCGCAAGGACGCCCCGCGGATCGAGGCCATCGGCGCGGTGGACGAGGCGAACGCCGCCATCGGCATGCTCCGCCTCCACACGGAGGGCGCGGACGACGCGCTGCTCGCCCGGGTCCAGAACGGGCTGTTCGACCTTGGCGCCGACCTTTGCGTGCCGGGGCAGGGCGGCGACGCGCGGCTCAGGCTCGGCGCCGGCCACGTCGCCGCCCTCGATTCGGCGACCGCGACGATCAACGAAGGGCTGCCGCCCCTCACCAGCTTCGTCCTGCCCGGCGGCACGCCGGCCGCGGCCGCGGCGCACCTGGCGCGCACGGTGGCGCGCCGGGCGGAGCGCGCCGTCGTCCACCTCGCGGCGGAGGAGCCGGTCAACCCCGAGGTGGTGCGCTACCTCAACCGCCTGTCCGACCTGCTCTTCGTTCTGTCGCGGCGCTTGAACGGCGGCGGCGCCGGCGACGTGCTGTGGACGCCGGGGAGCGGCGCCTGATGACCGACGCAGCGGCGGCGGCACGGGCCGAAGCGGCCGCGGGGGTGGCCGGCCGCGCGCTCCTGCTGGCCAACCCCCGCAGCCGCAGCGGCGGCGACCCGGACACGGTGGCGGGCCTGCTGCGCGACGCCGGCCTCAACCCGCTCTGCCCGGACCTGTCCAAGCCCGGCGGCACCGCCGACCTCATCCGCGCCCACGCGGCCGAGGTGGACCGCGTGGTGCTGGCCGGCGGCGACGGCACCATGAACGCCGCCGCGCCGGCGCTGCTGGAAACGGGCCTGCCCTTCGCCATCATCCCCCTCGGCACCGGGAACGATCTCGCGCGCACCCTCGGCATCCCCGAGGACCCGGCGGAAGCGGCGCGGATCGCCGCGACCGGGCGGCTGCGCGAGATCGACGTCGGCCTCGCCAACGACGTGCCGTTCTTCAACGTCGCGTCCCTCGGCTTCGGCGTGGACCTCACCCGGGCGCTCACCGGCGACGCCAAGCGCCGCTGGGGCAAGCTCGGCTACGCCGTCGCCGGGGTGCGGGTGCTGGCGCGGATGCGGCCCTTCTCGGCGGCGATCCGCTGCGGCGACACGGTGGTCCGCAGCCGCACCGTCCACGTCGCGGTGGGCAACGGCCGGCACTACGGCGGCGGCATGACGGTGGGCGAGCGCTCGGAGATCGACGACGGCAGGCTCGACGTGTTCAGCCTGGAGGTCGGGGGCGTCTGGAGCCTGCTCCGCCTGCTGCCGTCGCTCCGCCGCGGCGACCACGGGCGCTGGCACGAGGTGCTGACCGTCGAAGGGTCGGAGGTCGAGATCCGCACCCGCCGCCGCCGCTCCGTCAACACGGACGGCGAGATCACCACCCGCACGCCCGTCGTGTTCCGCGTCCTGCACCGCGCCGTGCGGGTCCATGTGCCCGAGTCCGAGGCCGTCAGCGAGACGACGCCCCCGCCAGGATGACGCCGGCGCCGAGCAGGCAGAGCGCCGCGCCCGCGAGGTCGGTCGCGGCCGGCGCCTGGCCCTCCACGGCCCAGAGCCAGAACAGCGACGCCGCGATGTACACGCCGCCATAGGCTGCGAAGGCGCGCCCGGCCGCGTCCGCTTCCGCCAAGGTCAGCAGGGCCGCGAACAGCGCGAGGCTCGCCAGGCCCGCCAGCAGCCACCACGCCGGGGCGCCGTTCCGCGCCCAGGCCCAGAAGGCGAAGCAGCCGGCGATCTCGGCCAGGGCGGCGCCGGCGAAGGCGAGCGCGGAGGTCATCCCGCGCCCGCCCGTAGCACCGGCCGGGTCACAAGGCGAAGCGCGTGCCCACCAGCACGCTCCGGCCGGGTGTGGCGAAGCCGTTCGCCGGCTCGAAGCGGCTGTTGCCGAGATTCCGCGCTTCCAGGAACAGCGCCGCTTGGTCGAAGGCCTGCCACGTCGCGGTCAGGTTCACCACCGTCCCCGGCGGGTTGCTGCGCTGGTAAGGGAAGGGCACGCCCTGGTCGTTGTAGCTGGCGAAGGCGCCTTCCGGGCTGCGGCCGGTGAAGAGCACGGTCGGCGCGATCACCACCTTGGACGCCGGCCGCACCCGCGCCGTGACGCTGACCACGTGCTCCGGCCGGCGGGGCAAGCGTCGGCCAGTTTCGGCGTCGAAGGCGCCGGTGACGGTCCAGGCCGTCGTCGCCTCGAACCACGCGGCTGGGCGGAGCGTCAGTCCCAGCTCGACGCCCTGGATCCGCGCCCGGTCCACGTTCTCCAGCGTGTCGAAGCCGGCGTTGAAGTTGATCAGGTCGCGGATGCGGCTGCGGAAGTAGGTGGCGGAAGTGGTGGCGAAGGCCGGCCGCCCGAAGGCGGGGAGGTCGGTTTCGACGCCCGCCTCCCAGCCGATGGAGCGCTCCGGCCGCAGGTCCGGGTTGCCGCGGAAGAAGTCGCCGATGATCCCGAAGCGCTGGAACAGCGACGGCGCGGCGAAGCCGGTGCCGCCCGAGGCGCGCAGCCGCGAACGCAACTCCGGCAACGCCAACGCCGCGCCCAACCGCCAGGTGGTCTCGTCCGTGAAGCCGGTGGTGGCGTCGTGGCGCAGCCCGGCCGTGAGGTCGAGCCGCTCCCCCAGCCGGTATTGCAGGGTGGCGTATCCGGCGGTGGTGCGCTGCGTCGCGTCCACAGTGGTGCGGAAGAAGGGCGAGCCGCTGGCGCTCCGCGCTTCCTCGAAGGCGTGGGTGACGCCGAACCCGAGCGCGCCGTCCGTCAAAACGCCCACGGCCGGCAAGCGCACCGTGTTGCCCCAGTCGAGCGTGGTGCGCGTGCCGCGGTACAGGTCGTCGGCCGTGGAAGCGCTGAGCGAGTCGGGCAGGTTGACGTAGCGCCGCCGGTCCTCCGTCGCCGCGAGGCGCAGGCCCGTGGTCCATGCCCCGCCGAACAGCCGCGTTTCGCCGCGCACCTGCCCGTACCAGCGCCGGTCCTCCCCGGAGTAGTTCGGGTCGTCGCGCGGCACGTCGTCCAGGCCGAGGTTGTTCTGCCGCCAGCGCAGCAAGCCCTCGATGCGCGTGCCCTCCGCCGGCGTCCACCCGAGGCGCGCGGTGGTGAACACGCCGCGGAAGCCGTCGCGCTCGCCGGTGTCCGGCAGGCGCTGCGCGATGGCGTTGAAGCCCCTGGTCGAGAAGGACTGGGCGGACAGCAGGTAGTCGAAAGCGCCCACCGTGCCCGTCGCGCCTGCGCCCGCGCGCAGGGTGCGCTGCGTGCCGCCGGCCAGCTCGCCGTAGGGCGCGAAGGCGCGGCCGGGCGGCGCCCGGCGGGTGACGAGGTTGACCACGCCGCCCAGCGCCGCCGAGCCGTACAGCGCGGAAGCCGGGCCGCGCAGCACCTCGATGCGCTCCACGTCGAACAGCAGCTCGTTGCCGAAGTTGAAAGCGGCGTTCGGCTCCGAGGGGTCGGTCAGCGGCACCCCGTCCAGCAGCACGAGGACGTGCCGGCTGTTGGTGCCGCGCAGGAAGGTGCTGGCCTGTTGCCCCGGGCCGCCGAGTTGGGCGACGCGCAGGCCGGGAACGGCGGTCAGCGCCTCGGTGAGCGTTTGGTAGCCGCGCTCCTCGATCTCGCGGCGGGTCAGAACCGTGATGGAGGCCGGGACCCGCTCTTGCGGGGTCGGGACGCGAGTGCCGGTGACGATGGTGTCAGGGACGGCTTCCTGCGCGGGGGCGGCGGACGGCAAGGCGGAAAGGCCGCACAAAAGGGCGGCGGACAGGCGGCGCATCGGGAACTCCGTGCGGGGGTGACGACACGCCCCGCGCCGGAGAATCGCCCGGCGCGGGACAAGCGGGCGTCGTCCTCGCATGCGGCGCCGCGGCCGTTCTCCAGGATGGTCCCTGGAGCGGCCGCGCCGATGGGTCCGTTGCGCCGGTTCACCCCGCCCGGCACGCGCGAGACGTCTCTGCGCCGGCCGGTCTCCTGGCTCGCGGATCGAACGCCCGGGGCCCCGCCTTCTCGCGCCGAAACTGCCGGGGCAGGGGCGGCGCAATGGCGCGTGGGGCCGGGCTCTCCGCTTACAGTTGCGGGGGCAGCCGCGGACTGGCCTCGGCGCCGGCCGCAGTCGCGGCCGCCGCTCCGGTTTCGCGCGTTCCCGTTTCAGCCCTTGCGGGCCACCGGCGCATGGAGGGCGTGTAGCAGGCTCAGAACACCCAGCCCAGGGCCTTCACGCCGATCCAGCCGATCGCCGCCAGGATGAACGTGGCGAAGGCGCAGCCCGCGACGGTCACGGCCATGCCGATGCCCACCGTCCGGCTGTCGTGCTCCACCAGGCCGAGCGCCATGATGATGTTGCCGAAGGCCGGCGGGCCGTTGGTGCCCGGCCCCGGCAGGATCAGCATCAGCGCGACATAGGCCGTCAGCCACCCGAAGAGGCGTTCGCCGATGGGGGACAGGAAGAAGCCGGGGCGCGGCTTCACGTACTGCTCGACCTGCCGAAGCCATTTGGAGGAGGCGCCGGACAGGCGCAGAAGGTCCGAGCGCCGGATGGCGCGGCGGGCGATGAAGGCCGGCAGCTTCGGCACCCGCCGGCCCAAGCCCATCTGCACGCCGAGGATCAGCATCGGGAGGCCGAACACCGACGCCATCAAGGGCAGCAGGGACGGGAGGCAGAGCAGCAGGATCAGGAGGCCGAAAGCGCGGTCGCCGAAGGCTTCCGCCATCTCCCCCAGGGTGATCTCCTCGCCGGGGCAGCGGAGCGCGACCTCGGCGACGATGCGCGAAATCGGCGGGCCGGCGTCGTGGTGGTGGCCGCCCCCGCGCGTCGCCGCGCCCAGCGCAGCCTCCAGATTACCGTCCATTCCCGCCCATCGAACCCTTCATCCCAGTGCCGGCGCACTGGCGCCCGGCGAAGCCCTCCGCCGCCGCGTCTCTTTGCGGACCCGGTACGGCACGGCGATCCTAAGCGATTTCCGCCGCCGGTACAGTGGATTTCCCCGAGGATGCCGTCCCGGAGGGGGGCCAGCACCATATGGGTGACATCAAGCGCCGTTGAACACGGGCCGGCGCTTTTCCATGAAGGCGCGACGGCCTTCGCGGTAGTCGGCGCTGTTGAAGCAGGCCGCCATGGCGTCGCGCAAGGTCGCCATGTCGCGGTCCTCCCGGTCCCGCAGCACGGCCTTCACCGTCAGCTTGTTGGTGGAGAGCGAGAGCGGCGCGTTGGCCGCCATGGTGGCCGCGAGCTTGGCCACGGCGCCCTCCAGCTCCGCCGCCGGCACCACCCGGTTCACCAAGCCGATGCGCTCCGCCTCGGCGGCGGGAAAGCGGTCGCCGGTCATGAGGATCATGTGGGCGTGCGCCGGCCCCACGAGGTCCACCAGCGCCCGCACCATGTCGAAGCCGTAGGCGATGCCGAGCTTGGCCGCCGGGATGCCGAACTGGCTGTCGTCGGAGGCGACGCGGATGTCGGCCGACATGGCGATGCCGAGGCCGCCCCCCATGCAGAAGCCGCGGATCTGGGCGACCACGGGCTTGCGGAAGGCGGCGAGCTTGGCGCGGCCGGCGCTGGTCAGCCGGTCGTACTCCCGCTGCGCGTCGGCGTCGGCCCGGTTCTTCTCGAACTGGCTGATGTCGGCACCGGAGACGAAGGCCTTGTCGCCCGCTCCCTGGAGCACGACGCAGCGCACCGCCCCGTCCTCGGCGAAGCGGTCGAGCGCCTCGCCCATGCCGGCCCACATGTCCACCGACATGGCGTTGCGCTTCTCGGGCTGGTTGAACACCACCCGGCCGACCCCGTCCTCGACGCCGGCCAGGATCTTGCCCCCGGCGAGTTCCATCGGTGCCGTCATTCCCCGCCCAGCGCCCCCTTGGCCTTCAAACCCTCGATTTCCGCGGCCGAAAGCCCGGCTTCGGCCAGTATCTCCTCGCCGTGCTCGCCCAGGTCCGGAACGTCGCGGTAGACGCCGGTTTCCAACCCCTCGACGTTCAATGGGCTGGCGACCACACGCGTGTCCCCGCGCCGGCGGTGCCGGATCGGCATGGCCATTTCCAGGTGCCGTACCTGCGGATCGGCGAAGACCTCGGCGATGTCGTTCACCGGGCCGCAGGGGATGCCGGCTTCCTCCAGGGTGGCGATCCACCACTCGGACGGCTTGGTGCGCGTCACTTCCGAAATGGCGGCGTTGACCCGGGCGCGGTCCTTGGAGCGGCCGGCCGCAGTCTGCCACTCCGGCACCCGCATCCAGTCTTCGCGCCCGGCGGCGCGGCAGAACGCCTCCCACAGCTTGGGCGAGGAGGCGGCGATGTTGATCGGCTTGTCCGCGGTCGGGAACACGCCCATGGGGATGTTCACCGGGTGGTCGTTCCCGGCCTGCCCGGCGACCTCGCCGTCCATCAGGTAGCGGCTGGCCTGGAAGTCCAGCATGAACACCTGGGATTCCAGCAGCGAGGTGTGGACGTAGCCGCCGCGCCCCGTCCGCTCCCGGTCGTAGAGCTTCATCATCACGCCGAGCGCCAGCAGGTTGCCCGCCGTCAGGTCGTCGATCGGTATGCCGACGCGCATCGGCCCGCGGCCCGGCTCGCCGGTGATGCTCATCAACCCGCCCATGCCCTGCGCGATCTGGTCCACCCCGCCGCGCTTGGCGTAGGGTCCGGTCTGCCCGAAGCCGGAGATGGAGGCGTAGACCAGCCGCGGGTTGAGGTCCTTCAGATCCTCGTAGGCGATCTTCAGCCGGTGCTTGACCTGCACCCGCATGTTCTCGACCAGCACGTCGGCGGTCGCGGCGAGCTTCAGGAAGGCCGCGTGCCCGTCCGGGTGCTTGAGGTCGAGCGCGATCGAACGCTTGTTGCGGTGCAGGTTGACGCTGTCGAAGCCGTCGCGCGGGCCGCCCAGCCCGTCCGTGGAGCGCGGCGGCTCCACCCGGATGATGTCGGCGCCCCAGTCCGCCAAGTGCCGCACGCAGGTCGGCCCGGCGCGGGCGAGCGTCAGGTCCAGCACGCGCAGGCCGGCTAGGGGCAAACTGGTCGTCTCGGCGCTGCTGGGCTTCGCGTCCGCGGCGCTGTCGGGCATCGGCGTCCTCCGTTTCCGGGCGAGACTAAGGCGGGGCGCCGCGGCCCCGCTAGGGGCGACAGGGATTCGAGGGCCGTGTCCCGCCACAGCCGCCGCCCTCCCGCCGCTCGCTGGCCGCGCGTTTCCGAGGCGTCCCGTCCGGCGGGGCGTAGGTCTTTCGGTGCTGCGCCCCCGGCGGCGCACCTTCGATGGGCGGGCCGGCGGGGCGTTTGGCGGCCCGACCGGCGCCGATCCGTAGGCGGCCACGCTGTTCCCGTCCGCGCCGCTGGCCTTGAGCGGCGTCCTCGCCCCACCCTGCGCCGCTGGGAAGCCGACCTGCGGCGCGGCCACCGTTCGCCCCAAACCCCACGGCGAGTCGCTGGAGCCTGCGACGGCCCCGCCACCCGCTGGGGACGGCGGCGGGCGCCGGTGGGAAAGACCGAACTCCTGCCACCAACGCCCGAGCCGCCCCCTCCAACCGGGCAAGGCGCCGCCGAGTGGCGAGCAAGAACCGACCGTCACGACCCGGCGCGGGCGATCGTGCGGTGTACGGCGGTCGCGGCGGGGAAGGCTCCCAGGCCGGTGTCGGGCGCACGGCCCGGCGCGGGTACGGACGCCACCGAAGGCGCGGCCGGGGCGGGTCGTGATGGCCGGTTCGAAGCGGTGCGGCGCGGTGCGGCTCGCGGCGGAGCCGCTCCTCAAAGCCGTTCCCAAAGCTCTGTTTCGTCGTCCAGCCGCGCCTGTTCCAACCCGCGGAAATCGCCGCGCGAGACGACGCCGATCACCCGCGCCCCTTCCACCACCGGCAGGTGCCTCGCGCCGCAATCCTGCATAAGCCGGAGCGCCTCGATCGCCTTGGCCCGCGGCCCGACAGTTTCGGGCTTCGGGGTCATCGCTTCAGCGAGCGTCGTCCGCGCCGGGTCGCGGTTCTCGGCCAGCATGCGCCAGACGGCGTCGCGGCCGGTGAAGATGCCGAGCAGCGCGCCCTCCGGGTCCGTCACCAGCACGGCGCCGACCCGCCGGTCGCGCATCGTCCGCGCCGCTTCGAGCACGGTGGCCCCCGGCGGCAGCGTCACCGGCTCGCGCCGGACCATGATCTCCAGCATGGGGCGGTTGGTCATCGCTTCGGTCCTCCCGGCCGCCGAGGCTGGCACGGGGGGCGCGGCGCTTCATTGATCTGTCACAAACCCGGCTCGGGCGGCGGCGCCGGCGGTGCCGCGTCCCTGGCCGCGCCGTTCCGCCGCGCCTGCCCCTCCGGGCAGAGGTCGAGCAGCACGCAGCGCCCGCAGGCCGGCGCGCGGAAGATGCAGCAGCGCTGGCCGTGCAGCATGAACACCTCGTGGTGGTCGTAGACCTGCTGCGCCGTCCAGTCGGCCGGCAACAACGCCTCCAGCACCGCGTGCGACGGCCCTACCGCGAGCGAGCGCGGGATCAGCCCGATCCGCTGCGCCACACGGTGGTGGTGGCTGTCCACCGGCAAGGCCCGGCCGCGGAGCGCGCTGAAGGACAGCACCGCTGCCGCCGTCTTCGGCCCGACGCCGGGCAGGGCGGCGAGCCACGCGCGTGCCGCTTCGGGCTCCATGCCCGCCAAGTGGTCGAGGTCCAGGCGGCCGCCGCGCACCTCGGTGATGGCGCGCAAGGTCCTTTGGAGCGCCGGCGCCTTGGCCTCCGGCCAAGTGACGCCGGCGAGGGCCCGCTCCACCTCGGCCACGGGCGCGTCGCGCGCCGCCTCCCAGGACGGGAAGCGCTCGCGCAAGGAGCGGAAGGCTCGGGCGCTGTCGGCGTTGCGCGTGCGGTGGGACAGCAAGGACGAAACCAACTCGTCCAGCGGCGGCAAGGCGTGGAAGTAGGCGATCGGGCAGTGATAGGCGGCGCAAAGGCGCGCGTGCGCTTCCAACGCCAGCGCCGCGCGCCCGGGATCGGCGGGCGCTGGATGGCCGGCGCGCGGCGCGGCGCCGCTGCGGGGCCGCGACGGCGGCGCTCCGGCATCCGTCGAGACCGCGTCGAAGAGCGGGATGGCGGCGGCGCCTCGCGCCGGAGCGGGCTTGCCCATCCGGACCCCAACGGCCCGCCGCCGGGCCGGTTCGCGCCCCGGCGGCGTAAGGACTCGCGCCCTCCCGCCGCGTCCGCGCATCGGTCCCGCGCGCGCGGACGCCGCACGGGCTATGCAACGTGCCATGGAGCCCGTCGATGTCGCCCTTTGCCTCTGCGTGGACGTGTCCGCCAGCGTCGGTTACGACGAGTTCGGCCTGATGCTGGGCGGCTACGCGGCGGCGTTCCGCGACCCGGCCGTGGTCGCGCTCTGCACCGCCGGGCGGCGCGGCGCGGTGGCGGTCGGCGCCGTGTTCTGGTCCGGCGTGTTTCCCGGCCCCGAAGTCGCGGTGCCCTGGCGCCGCGTGAACGGCGAAGCGGCGGCGGAAGCACTGGCGGCCGCCCTCGACGACGCGCCGCGCCTGCCCGCCGCCGGCGCCACGGCGCTGGGCGAGGGCATGGCCCACGGCCTCGCGCTCCTCGCGCGCTGCCCGGCCGACGCGACCCGGCTGTTGCTCGACGTGTCCGGCGACGGGCGGCACAACCAGGGCCGCCCGCCCGGCCCGATCCGCGATCTGGGAGTCGCGGCCGGCGTCACGGTCAACGGCCTGGCGGTGCTGAACGAGGAGGCCGACCTGCTGGACCACTACCGCGAGGAGGTGATCGGCGGCACAGGCAGCTTCGCGGTGGCTTGCGACGACTACGCCGCCTTCGCCGAGGCCGTCCGGGCGAAACTTATGCGCGAAATTCCTGCCGCACCTCTCGCAGTTTAGTATACGATCCTCCAACGAAGCCTCAGCCGACGATGCCACCGCCACCCCTGACCGGACCAGAACCCGACCCCATGCTGCTCCTCATCCCCGGCCCCGTGCGGACGCACCCCGAGACCCGCGCCGCCATGGCCGCCGACATCGCGCCCTGGGACAACGACTTCCGACCCGTCTACGCCTCCGTCCGCGAGCGGGTGCGCGCGGTCGCCGGCGGCGTGGAGGGCGAGCACGCGACCCTGCCGCTCCAGGGCTGCGGCCACTTCATCCTGGAAGCCGCGCTCCGCACCTTTGTCCCCGCAGGGGCCAAGGTGCTGGTGCCGACCAACGGCGCCTACGGCACCCGCGCCGCCCGCCTCGTCCGCGAGGCCGGCCGACGCGTGGTGGCGCTGCCCGGTCCGGACACCCGGCCGGTGACGTCTGCCGAGGTCGCCTCGGCGCTGGAGCACGACGCCGAGATCGGCCACGTCCTGATGGTCCACCACGAGACGGGCAGCGGCATCGTCAACGACCCGGCCGCGATCGGCGCCGCCGTGCGCGCCGCCGGCCGCCGCCTCATCATGGACTCCGTCTCCGCCTTCGGCGCCCTGCCGTTCTCCATGGCCGAGCACCCGGAATGCGACGCGGTGGTGTTCACCTCCGGCAAGTGCCTGGAAGGGATGCCCGGCATCGGCTTTGCCGTCGCGCGCGTGGACCGCGTGCTGGAGTGCGAAGGCAACGCCGGCTCCTGGTCCTTCGACCTCCACGACGTCTACACCCACGCGCTGCGCTCCGGCTGGGGCTCCTTCCGCTTCACGCCGCCGGCGCAGGCGCTCCGGGCCTTCTCCGTCGCGCTGGACCTGTACGGGCGCGAAGGCGGCCAAAAGGCACGGCTGGCGCGCTACACGGAAAACGCGCGCGTGCTCTACGACGGCGTGCTGGGCCTCGGCCTCCGCCCCTACCTGGAGCGTCGCCACCAGGGGCCGGTGATCGTCACCGTCCACCAGCCGCAGCACCCGGCCTTCGCCTTGCAGCGCTTCGTGGACGAGCTGAAGGCGCGCGGCGTGCTCATCAGCAACTTCTCCTGCACGGAAGCGCCGAGCTTCCGCGTCGGCTGCATCGGCGCCGTGACCCCGGCCGAGATGCGCGGCGCGGTGGCGGCGATGGGCGAGGCGTTGGAGGCGATGGGCGTGCGGGAGAGGGTGGCGGCTTAGCAGCCAGCCCCAAGTGACGCCCTCAGCGGGCTGCGTGCAAATCTAAGGGCGCCTTCGCCGGTGAACGTGTTGCGCTTGCTTTACGAGCCTGAAGACGAGTGGCATGGGCAGTTGCACGCTTCCGCAGAAGCGTTCGGCTTTTCTGGCCGAAGCTCGGCATGGTTCGGTCGGGACGACTTGGTGGAATTCAGACGCCATCTCGGGGCGTATCCGCTTCTGCCGCGCCCCGCGGCGATCTCCGGTGGGGTGGGCGTCTCCCCGGGAGGGGAACCGCGCGACGTCCACATCAGACTAACGATTGCCCCATTTGACACTAAAGGAGGGCTTTTAGTCCGCGTCGAATTGGCTTGCGAGCCTCCAGTGCCTCCCGGTGCCGACTGTGAGCAGCGTGCGCATCTGTGCTTTCCTACCGACTACGCGTCCCTCGACCGGTTCCGAATTGCGCTCGGCCCCATGCTCGACGGCGGCGCTGAAGCGATCCTTGTGGGGATATAGGTGTAGTTATGTCACCGGCCTCAAGCCGTTTACATGCGCTGATCGCTTGGAGCTTTCGATAAGCTTGGCGCGATAAAGTAAGGGGGCGAGGGCGGACCCTATTCCGCCTTGATCCGCGCCGCCCGCACCACCCCGCGCCAGCGTTCAATCTCGGCGCGTTGGAACGCCGCGTAGCTCTCCGGGCTGTCCGCCACCACGGTCAGCCCGATCTGCCCCAGCCTCCCCACCGTCTCCGGGTGCCGCAGCGCCTCTACCACCGCCGCGTGGACGCGCGCGAGCAGCAGCGGCGCCATCCCGGCCGGCGCCATCACCGCCTGCCAGGAGGTCACGGCGAAGTCGCGCAGGCCCGCCTCCGCCGCCGTCGGCACCTCCGGCAGCACCGGGTGCCGCTCCGCGCTGGTGACGATAATCGGCCTGAGCCGCCCGCCCGAAATGTGCCCGGCCACCGTGCCGAGGTTCTGGAAGGAGAGCTGCACGTTGCCCGCGATCAGGTCCGTCGCCGCCGCTGCGCCACCGGCGTAGGGCACGTGCGTCGCGTCCGTCCCGGTGAGCTGCTTGAACAGCTCCATCGTGAGCTGGTCGGAGGAGCCGACGCCGCTGGTCGAGTAGGCCGCGCCGGGGTTGCGCTTCAGCCAGGCGACCAGTTCGGCGAGGTCGCGCACCGGCACCTTTTCCGGGTTCACCACCAGCACGTTCGGTGTGGTCACGGCGAGCGTCACCGGTGTGAAGTCGCGCACCGGGTCGTAGCCGAGGTTGGGTCGCAGCGCCGCGTTGATGGCGTAGACGCCGATGGAGCCCACCATCAGCGTGTGCCCGTCCGGCTGGGCGCGGGCGAGGATGCGCGCCGCCACCTCGCCGTTCGCGCCCGTCCGGTTCTCCGCCACCACCGGCTGGCCGATGCTCTGCTGCATCCGCGTGGCGATCGCCCGCGCCACGATGTCGGACGGCCCGCCGGCGACGAAGGGCACGAGGATGGTGACGGGCCGGGTCGGCCATGTCTCGGCCGAAGGCGGCGCCGCGGCCTGCTGCGACAGGGCAGGGCGGTCGCCGGCCGCGGCGAAGGCGGCGGCTCCGGCGAGGAGGTGGCGACGGCGCATGGTCGGGCGTTCCTCGGTTCTTCTCGTCACGGGGAATGATGCCGGGGCCGCGACTCGGCGCCTAGTCACCCCTGCGCTTGTCGTCCTTCTTCTTCCGCTTCGCCGCCTTGCCCGTCGCGTGCCCGGACCCGCCCAAGGCGGCGAGCCGCGGCGGCAGCGCCTCCTTGATGGCCGGCCGCGACGACTTGTCCTTCTTCCAGTGCTTTTTGTCCTTCCGCGACATGCCGCAGCCGAAGCACCAGCCGGTCTCCTCGTCGAAGCGGCACACGTCGATGCAGGGACTCCCCACCGCCGTTCAGCCCTCCGCCGTCGCCGCGAGGTCGCCGCGGTGTACGACGTGGAGCTTGTTGCCTTCCGGGTCGCGGAGGTAGGCGCCGTAGTAGCCGCGGGCGTAGCGCGTCCGCTCGCCCGGCGCGCCCTCGTCGGTGCCGCCGGCCGCGAGGCCCGCCGCGTGCGCTTCCCGCACCGCCTCGGGCGAGGCCGCCAGGAACGCCACCATGCCGCCGTTGCCGGCGCTCGCCGGTTCGCGGTTCCAAGGCTCCGTCACCAGGAAGGTCGGCACGCGCCCGCCCGGCGCCGCCCAGCCGATGCCGGACGGCCCGCCGTCCTCCGACCCTTCCCAGCGGCGACGGAGGCCGAGCGGCGACAACACGGCGTCGTAGAAGGCGCCCATGCGCGAGAGGTCGCGCGCGCCGAAGGTGACGTGGCTGAACATGCGTCTTCCCAGGCCGCCGGAACCGGGCGAGGGCGGGGAGGAGGGCGGCTTGCCCCGGCCCGCCGGACCCGTGCATACCGGGGCTTCTTAGGGGAGGGCGGACGGCATGGCCACGGACCTGGAGATCGCCCGCGCGGCCACGCTCCGCCCCATCGCGGAGATCGCCGCCCGCGCCGGCATCCCGGATTCGGCGCTGGAGCCCTACGGCAAGCACAAGGCCAAAGTCTCGCTCGACTTCGCGGCCGAACAGGGGACCAAGCCGCAGGGCAAGCTCGTGCTCGTCACCGGCATCAGCCCCACCGCCGCCGGCGAGGGCAAGACCACGACGACCATAGGCCTCGGCGACGCGCTCAACGCCCGCGGCACGCGCACGATGATCTGCCTGCGCGAGCCCTCCCTCGGCCCCTGCTTCGGCGTGAAGGGCGGCGCGGCGGGCGGCGGCCGGGCGCAGGTGGCGCCGATGGAGGACATCAACCTCCACTTCACCGGCGATTTCCACGCCATCACCAGCGCCAACAACCTGCTGGCCGCGCTGGTGGACAACCACCTGTACTGGGGGAACGAACTCGGCCTCGACCCGCGGCGCGTGACCTGGCGCCGCGCCATGGACATGAACGACCGCAACCTGCGCAACATGGTGGTCGGCCTGGGCGGCCCGGCGCAGGGCGTGCCGCGCGAGGACGGCTTCGACATCACCGTGGCCTCGGAGGTGATGGCGATCTTCTGCCTCGCTTCCGGCCTGGACGACCTGCAAGACCGGCTCGGCCGCGTCATCGTCGGCCAGAGGCGCGACGGCACGGCGGTGACGGCGCGCGACCTCAAGGCGGACGGCGCGATGGCCGTGCTGCTGCGCGACGCGCTGGCGCCGAACCTGGTGCAGACGCTCGAAGGCTCGCCCGCCCTGGTCCACGGCGGGCCGTTCGCCAATATCGCGCACGGCTGCAACAGCGTGATGGCGACGCGGCTCGGCCTGTCGCTCGCCGAGGTGGTGGTCACGGAAGCCGGCTTCGGCGCCGACCTCGGGGCCGAGAAGTTCTGCGACATCAAGTGCCGCGCCGCCGGCCTCGCGCCCTCCGCCTGCGTCGTGGTGGCGACGGTGCGCGCGCTCAAGATGCACGGCGGCGTGGCCAAGGCGGACCTCGGGCGGGAGGACCTCACGGCCTTGCGCGCCGGTCTGCCGAACCTGCTCTGCCACGTCGAGAACATGGGCAAGTTCGGCCTGCCGGTCGTGGTGGCGCTGAACAGCTTCACCAGCGACACCGCGGCGGAGATCGCGCTGGTGCGCGACGCGCTCTCGGCGCTGGGCACCGAGGCCGTCCCCTGCACCCACTGGGCCGACGGCGCGGCCGGGGCATCGGCGCTCGCCGAGGCGGTGGGACGCCTCCTCGGCGAGGGGCAGGCTCGCTTCCGGCCGCTCTACCCGGCGGAGATGCCGCTCGCCGACAAGCTCCGCGCCATCGCGCGCGAGATCTACCGCGCCGCCGACGTCTCGCTGCCGGCGCCGGTCGCGGCCCGGCTCGACCGCTTCGAGAAGGCCGGCTTCGGCGGCTCCGGCGTGTGCGTGGCGAAGACCCAGTACAGCTTCAGCGCCGACCCGTCCTTGCTGGGCGCCCCGGAAGGCCACACCCTGCCGGTGCGCGAGGTCCGGCTCTCGGCCGGCGCCGGCTTCGTGGTCGCGATCTGCGGCGAGGTGATGACCATGCCGGGCCTGCCGCGCCGGCCCGCCGCCGAAGCGATCCGCCTCGACGCCGAAGGGCGCATCGATGGCCTGTTCTGAACCGCGCGCTGCCTTTGGCCCACGCCGCCGTGCCGCACGCAGGCGTGCGGCCGGGGAACGCCCGCCACACGCAAGGGTGTCCCTGCGCACGGCGCAGCCGCGGCGCGGTTCGGCTAGGGTGCGGCGCTGGAAGACGGGGACGCGCCGGCGACGCCGGGCGAGAACGCATGGAGCTCAAGAGGGCGCACGAGGCGAACGCCTTCACCGTCGCGGTCGCCGCCGAGATCCCTCGGCTGCGCCGCTTCGCGCGTGTGCTCGCGAAGCGCGCCGACGTGGCCGACGACCTCGTCCAGGAGACTCTGGTGCGCGCCATCGCGGCCCAATCGCAGTTCGCCAGCGGCACGAACCTCCGCGCCTGGCTGTTCACCATCCTGCGCCACGCCCGCGCCGCCGCGATCCGGCGCGACTCGCGCAGCCCGATCACGCCGTTCGAGGAGATGCGGGAACCGGCGGTGTCGGGCGGGCAAGAGGAGCGGCAGGCCATGCACGACCTGGCCGTCGCCTTCGCCCGGCTGCCCAAGGCGCAGCAGGAAGCGCTCTGGCTGATCGTCGTCGAGGGCCTGGATTACGCGGAAGCGGCCCGCATTCAGAACGTGCCGCAGGGCACCTTGCGGTCCAGGCTGTCGCGGGCGCGGGACGCCTTGCGGCAGGGCATCGGGATCGCGCCGGGCTCGCACGACCCGTCGGGGACGGACGACTTCGACCGGGAGGGCTGAACGGCCCACCACCGCCGCCGCGGTCAGTCGAGCGGCCCCGCGCCACCTTCGAGGATGCTGAGCAACTTCTCGGGCACGGGTTCGTGCAGCACGTCGCCGTGCAGCCGCGAAAGCTCGCGTTGCAGCCAAAGGTCGAACTCGCGGCTCGATTGCAGCCCCTTGAATCCGTCCTTCGGCGTCGGAGGGTGGGTTGACATCTGCATGCCCGTCTTAAAGCGGTTGCCCCGCGTCGGTTTCTGCTGGTGCGGCGATGATGTCAGGCGTGCTCTCGGCATGGGTGGTTCCGGTGTCGCGTGGCCAGAGCGGCCAGCCGGCGGCGCGGTTTAGATAATAGATCGTAACATAACGGTTACGCAAGCATGCAGCCGCGACCGGGCTCGGGTGGGTTGCCGCGGAGGGCCCGCCGGTCGAGGATGCGCCGGTGCCGCAGCACGATCCCCGGGCGCTCCTGAAGGACGGGATGGCCCGCCACCAAGCCGGCGACCTCGACGGCGCCGAGCGCCTGTACCGGAAGGCGGCCGCGTCCCGGCCGGCCGACGCCGACGCCCACAACCTGCTCGGCGTGGTGGCCCGGCAGCGCGGCGACGCGCGGGCGGCGCTCCGGCACACGGGCCGGGCGCTGGCCCTCCAGCCGGAAGCGCCCGTGTTCCTCGCCAACCACGGCGGCGCGCTGGCGGAAGCGGGCGAGCTGCGGGAGGCCGTCGGCTTCTTCCGGGCGGCGCTGCGACGCCGGCCGGAAGACCCCGTCGCCCTGCGCAACCTCGGCCAAGCGCTCGCCGCGCTGGGCGATGCAGGGTCTGCACTGGAACCCTTGGGCCGGGCCGCGGCGCTCGACCCGGACGCGCCGGAGCCGCGACTGGCCCTCGCCCATGCCCGACGGGAGGTCGGCGACGCCGAGGGCGCGGCAGCCGCGGCCGAGGCCGCGCTGGCCCGGTCGGCGCCGGACTCGGCGTTGGCGGCGCAGGCGCGGTTCCTCCTCGCGGCGCTGGGCCGGGCCGCCGTCCCGGACCGCGCGCCGACGGGGTACGTGCGCGACCTGTTCGACGGTTTCGCGGAGCGGTTCGATGCCGACCTCGCCGGGGGACTCGGCTACCGGACGCCCGAGCTGCTCGCCGCCACGTTGCGGGACGCCGGGGCGCCGGCGGGCGAGGGGCGGGGGCTCGACCTCGGTTGCGGAACCGGCCTGTCCGGGCTCGCCTTGGCGCCCCTGGTGCGGCGGCTAGAGGGCCTCGACCTCTCGCCGCGCATGCTCGCGCTGGCGCGACGGCGGGGCGTCTACGCCGCGCTGCACCAAGCCGATCTGCTCGAATGGTTGCCCGGGCACCCCGCGGCGTTCGACCTGGTCGCCGCCGCCGACGTCCTGAACTACCTCGGCGACCTGCGCCCGGCCCTGGCCGGCATCGCCGGGGCTCTGCGGCCCGGCGGCTTTGCGGCCTTCTCGCTCGAAGCAGGGGAAGGGAACGGCGGCGCGCCCTTCGCGCTGGGCGCGACCATGCGCTATCGGCACGACCGCGCCCACGCGGCCGCGCTCGCCGCCGAGGCCTTCGAGGTCGTGTCGCAAAGCGAGGCCACGCTGCGGCAGGAGCGCGGCGCGCCGGTCGCCGGCGTGCTCATGGTGCTGCGCCGCCGCGGTCGGGGCGGCTGAAGGGCGCCAGGGGGTGAGCGGTTCCGACCCGGCCCTGGCGTGGGTGCGCCGCGGACGGGGCAGTCGGGGCGCGGCGCCGCCGGGCAGGCGGCGGACCGGCGCCGCCGGCGCGGGGGGGAGCGCGGCGGCTTCGGCGGGCGCCGGGGCGGTTTCGGACAAAACGGCGCCGCCTGGCGCGGCCCGGAGGGTCAACACGCGGTCGTGGTAGCGGTCGAGGCCGGGGCGGTGGCCGATGGACACGACCGCGCTGGCCGGCAGTTCGTTCTGCAACAGCCGCATCATGGCGTCCTGGTTGGCCTCGTCGAGCGCCGCGGTGGCCTCGTCAAGGAAGATCCAGCGCGGGCGGTGCAGCAGGGCGCGCGCGAAGGCGAGGCGCTGCTGTTCGCCGAGCGACAGGGTGCGGTCCCACCGGGCTTCCTCGCCCAGGCGCCCGGCCAGCCGCGCCAAGCCGCAGCGCGCCAGGGCCGCTTCCATCCGCGCGTCCGCGAAGGTCCCGGGCGCGGCCGGGTAGGCCAGGGCGGCGCCGAGGGTGCCGAGCGGCAGGTAGGGGCGCTGGGGCATGAACATGGCGGCGTCGCGCCCGGGCATGCGGATGCTGCCCGAGGCCCAGGGCCAAGCGCCGGCGATGGCGCGGAACAGGGTGGATTTGCCGGTGCCGCTCTCGCCCTGGATGAGCACCCGCTCGCCGGGGCGGACCACCGCGTCGGCACGGCGCACCAGGGTGGCTCCGCACGGGGCGGCGACGCTGAGCCCGGCAAGCCGCAACTCCTCCGGGCCGTCCGCCGCAGCGGCGGCGGCGCCCGTCTCGGCGGGGACGGCGGCGCCCCGGCCGGCGGCGCCGAGCCGCGCGGCGTCGCGGAGGCTGTCCTCCAGCTCGATCACGCGATCCACGTGGCTCACCCAGTCGGCCACGCGGGGGTAGTTGGTCATGAACCAGGTCAGGGCCTTGGTCACCTCGCTGAAAGCCGAGCCGACCTGCATCAGCACGCCAAGGCTTATGGCGCCAGCGAAGTAGCGGGGCGAGACCACCAGGAGCGGGAAGATGTGGGTCATCATCCCGTAGGCCGAACTCAGGCCCATCAGGCGGCGCTCGACCCGGTTGAGGTCCACCATGACCGCGGACACGCGGCCGAAGGCGCGCCGCAGGCCGCGCTCCTCGTCGGCCTCGCCGCGGATCAGCGCCACGCCTTCGCTGTTCTCCCGGAGGCGGACCAGCGCGAAGCGGTGGTCGCTTTCTACCTCGTTGCGCAGGGCGTTGATGGCGGTCATGGGCCGGCCGATGGCCCAGGTCGCCCAGGTGCCGACCACGGCATAGATCGCCGCGGCGAAGACCATGTAGCCGGGGATTTCCGTTTCGTGGCCGGCCAGGACCACGGGCAGGGCGCCGGAGACGGTCCAGAGGATGCCGACGAAGGACACCAGCAGCAGCGCCGAGTGCAGCAGGCCGATGGCGAGCTCCACCGCCGTGGAGGTGGCCCAGCGGGTGTTCTCGCTGATGCGCTGGTCCGGGTTGTCGGCGGCGCCGGGGAGGAATTGCAGGCGGTAGTGGCAGGAATCGGACAAAAGCAGGCGTTGCAACCGCCGCACCTGCCACTCCCGCCACCACACCTGGAGGGTCTGGCGCGCGTGGAGCTGCAGCACCGCGGCGACGATGCCGGCCACCGCCAGCGCGGTGAACACGCCCAACTGCCAGAAGAATTCGTCGCCGTCCCGCTGCTCCAGTGCGTTGAAGAAGTCGCGGTTGCAGATGTTGAGGCCGATCTGCAAGGCGATCTGGAGCAGGGTGAGGCCGACCACGGCGGCGGTGATCGCCCAGGCGGAGCGCCACTCCTCCGAGGTGTAGTAGGCCGAGGTCAGGCGCCAGAGCTTGCGGCCGAAGCTTTCGGGCGGGCGGGCTGCGCGGGCGTCGTAGTCGAGGTCCGGACCCGCTCCCATCCCGCTCTCTCCCCTCTATTGCCCCAATCGGGCGGGCGCCGCCCCATTTTCGCCACAAGCAGCCTTACTTCTGCCATAAACAACCCGACAGTGCGAGGGAACACATCGCGACTTTTTGTGGTGTAATGTGCCCGTTAGAATCCGTTTCACAGAGGGGCATCGAACGGGCTGGTGCCGCCGCAAAGGGCCCGTGGAGCGGATCCCGGGGACGCGGCGGGGAAGTTGTCGGGATCGATGGCGCGGTCCGGGTGTGTACCGCTTGCCGGTGCGTCGAGTCGTCGCCTCTGAGCGACGGCAAGGTTCACATTCAGGATCGGAAAGTTGGATTTCCTAACTGTTGTGAGGGTATTCGCGGACGCCTTGAGCGAGGGCGCTGCGCCGCCCACCAGCCGAGCCGCTTGGCCGGGCGAGGCCGAGAGGTCGAAGCCTCCCGCGTCAGCAGGCTTCCGACCTGCGCGGAGGCCCCGCGCGAGCGCCCCTTGCGCCCCGCCCAGGACGGAGCCGGCGGACCAGAGGTCCGGGGTGCCGGAGGTACGGTCGCGCGGGGCTGATGGTGTGTCCTGCCGGGGTTTGGCGGCGGATGGGACGTCGGACGTTGGCGTGCGGGGACGCTCAGGCCCGTGCGGGTGCGGCTTGTACGCCTTGGAGGCGCCGGCCGGCGCGGCACCGGCCATGACGGGAATAAGGTATACTGCCTCACGCATGTGTGAGGATTATCAGGCTCCTTGCTCAACCAAAAGAGAAATGCAACGACCTCTGCCTGCGGGGCGAAATTGTGGCGGTTCGGCTGCGCCTGCACCCTCTGCGCTCGACTGCGCTTTTCCGGTGGAACGCTCGCCTGTCGAGAACGTTAAGCGAACACCACCACACAACCGAAGGATCAGAAGCATGGCAGCTTCCGCCTCGAAGTCCGGACCCGCCGACAACCCCAAGACCGAAGCCGATCCGGGCTCCAACGCCATCAAGGACCCGGATGATTGGACCACGGGCGAGGAGAAGATGACGGGCGCGCAGGCCAGCTACCTGAAGACGCTCAGCGAGGAAGCCGGCGAGGAGTTCGACCCGGGCCTGACCAAGGCCGACGCTTCCCGCCGGATCGACGAACTCCAGTCGAAGACGGGCAGGGGACGCTAAGCGTCCTCTGCTCTTTGAGATGACGACAGGGCCAGGACGCGGCTGCCTTCGTTCGCCGCCCTGGCCTCTGTCGCGACTTGAGGGGGTCACGCGACCACGGACCGTTGCGTCGGTTCTCCCGCGTGTCCCAAAGGCGTGTTCCACCGGCGACCGGCCACCCTCTCGGCAAAGCGCAACGCTCTCATGCAAATTCGGCTGAGTGCATTGCGCGTCATCCTCAAGTGTTCCAGATTTGTTCTTATACGTGTAGCCTGGACGCTGAGGGAGGCCTGCGGCGGTGAGCCTGATTCACAACGAACGGGTGAAGTTGCTGGCGCTCGCCTTCAACACGGCGGCCACTTCCGCCTTCACAGTCGGCGTGCTGGCGCCGGTGGCGGCCACGTTTTACGACCTCGGCCCGTCGCGGGAGGCGCCGAGGACGGTGGTGATTGGTGCCTTGTTGTGGATCGGGGCCTCCGTCGTGCTACATCTGGCAGGACGCAGGGTTCTCGGGTGGCTGAAGCCGTGACCAGCCTTGAGTTGTTCGCTTTTGTCATTCTCCCGATCGGTGTGGCGGCTTCGGCTTGGGCGGTCATCGCGGTCGTCGAGCGCCGCGGGGGTGCCAGGGGAGGACCGGAGAACAAGGGCCCGAAATGACCAGCCAAGCTTGGGCTGTTCGTCCGTCGACCGGACATGCGCAGTTGACGTGCTCTCCAACCAGCGGTGAGGGATGGGCCTGACCTTTCTCTCCTCCAGGAGCAAGCTCAGGCTTGTCTCGCCCACATTTGGTAGCGCACCAGCGGCCACGAACCTCTCCAACCAGCCGCCGCCTCATTTACCGACACCTCGGCTAGCGCTTGGCCGGGCACATGGGACAGTTGCGGGTTGTATGCGGCATCGGAGCCAGATCGCCTTGGCAGTGCGCCACAATGAGAGCGGCTATTCCTTCATGGGCGTGCTCTGCCCTGCCGTTTCCATTCATTGAAGCAAGAGGTTCACACGCTCTTGCACCGCGTCGAAACCAGTATGTACGAAGCTGGGTGGACAGCAAAAGGTGCGTAGAGTCATTCTTGATCTAAGTTTTAAATAGAAAGAAGTCAGTTTCTTCCAAGGAGCGACGCTCCAGCGGCAGAGAAGACACCAACTTTCTTATTAAGATTTGGAGGTATGTACATGGAAGTTTTTTATGAAACAAATGAGGTGGTTAGACTAAGGATTACCACAGAATTCTTGAGCATGTTAGAAAGACATCGGATTTTTTATCAAAGGGTAGATGATCCAAAAGCACCCCCAGTTCCACTGGAAAAGCGGCGGTGGAAACCTGGTGACGTGTTGGCGTTCCGTAAGGATTGTGTTCTTGAGCCTTACACTACGATCGGCGCAGGAAACAGTATCTTTTCTGTTGGTTCTTTTGGATCAATCATGTCAGAGCTGCCGCTGAACACTAAGATTGGCCGCTATTGTTCTATTGGACCAGGCGTCAAGCCTCTCGGCTTTCGCCATCCATTGCATGCCGTATCCATGTCATCCGCGGCCTTCAATCCCAGGCGGGAGTTCGTCCATTCATACCTCAGAGACTTCGAAGGCACATTCAGCGCTTCTGCGACATTCGCGCCTGTGTCAACCCCGCAACCACAGTTCCGGCCGCTTTCCATCGGGCATGACGTCTGGATCGGCGCATACGTCTCGCTTCCGGGTGGCGTCACGATCGGTAATGGTGCAGTAATTGCGTCCAACACGGTAGTAACCAAAGACGTTCCATCTTATGCCATTCTCGGTGGAAACCCAGGCAAAATCATCAAATTTCGATTTGAAGACAAAATTCAGGCAGATTTGGAAGCCATACAATGGTGGAACTACGAGCTGTCGGATCTGCACGCAATAGGGATGAACGATCCTGCTGCGTTCTGCGCGGCATTTCCCTCCAGGCGCGTACACTTGCGTGAGTACAAGCCGCGATCTGTCGACATCTGGGCCGAGTGCCAACAGCTGATGCGCTCCTCTGCTTGGCCATGATGGCTACCACAAAGTTTTTGCAGGCGGTCGGTGGCATGGGCGGCATGGGTGCGGTTCGACGGGCGGTGCGAGGAAGGCACGTCTCCGGAAGCGGTGTCCCAAGGGCAGCGTTCCGGCCCAAGGGCTGTTCGACCAAAGAACGGACCCAAGCGGCCCGAAGTGTGGCGACGAGCGTGCAAACTCGATTTGAAAAGCGCATTCGCTCCAAGGCTTTTACCTTCTGCACGGCCGGCACCACCCTGGCGCGCATCAACGTCTGGCCTCGTTTTGCAGCATTATCTTTGGCCTGCTTTTGGCTGGCGCTTGCCGGGTGCCAAGCCACGGCCGCGCCGACGGTGGTCCTTTGCGGCGCCGGCCAGGACGTGACAGAGGCGTTGCGGGCGGCACTGAGACCGGAGGGCCCGGAGGTCATCCTGCGAGCGGTTCCGAATGGAGCGACATGCTCGCTGTCCCGCAGCTTGATGATTCCACGGGGCTTGAACCTTGCGGGGCAAGGTCATCCCGTCTTGCGGCTGTCGGAGACCGGGAACGCATTCCGTGGCGATCAGCGATCCCGGAATTTTTCGATCAGCGGCATCGCCATCGACGGGTCGGATGCGCCCAAAGCCTCTGCCATCGCTTTGCGCGGTTCTTCTGACGGCCGGCTTGCGCGTCTCCGGTTGATCCGCCCTGGGGATGGCATAGTGCTGGCCGAGGGCTCGCATGACATCGCCATTTGCGACCTGGAAGTGGTCGAAAGCCGGCAACACGGGGTCACGATCCGGGACAGTCGTGGCAACGCGGTGAACGGCGCCCGCCTGGACGGGCAGCGCGGCTTTGGCGTCGTCCTCGTCGGCACATCCCACGACAACCGCCTTGACCGCTTGAGTACCCGCCGAAGCGGCCTCGAACTCGTTGGCATGACGGTCGGTACGCACAACAACACGTTGGAAAACAGCTCGGCCAACAACACAGGCGACAACTGCTATTCGATCACAGGAAGCAACAATCGCCTTCGCAACCTCACAGGCGATCGCTGTGCCGGGAGTGGCATCACGTTGTACGGCTCGCGCAACACCCTTGAGGGCGGCCGGTTCACGAACAATGCCCAGCGGCACGACGTTCGCCCTGCCTGGGCGGGGGGCGTGTCCTTCATCCAAGGCTTCGGTGGTGTCGCGCAAGGCAACACCGTGCGCGATGTGACGGTGGACGATGACCAGCCCCGACCAACGCAGCAAGTTGGCGTTCTGACGACTGCGGCAGGGTACCAAGCGTGGAGGCCCGGCGTGGCGGTCAGGACGGGGCACTACACTCATTCAGGCCTGAGCCTCTACGTCTCCCGCTCCTCCGGTGTGACCGGCACGCGTCCGCCGTTTGGGCCAGGGCGCGTCTCGGATGGCGCCGTTGTGTGGGAATTGGTCAACAGCTTCGAAGGAACCCTGCAACCGGACGGCAACACCGTCGAAAACGTCCAGATCGGTCGGGCTGCGAGAGCTCCCCGTGAGGACCATAGCGCATCCCAACACAACATCGGGACGAGGTGAGCGTCGGTCCTGCGTACGCCTTTCGGCTCGCCTCCCAAGCGCCGGCAATCCGACCCCGATCAACACATAGTCCGTGTCGGTTTGTAATCGAGTTGCCATCTAAGTACTTTGGCAGAACTCTCGCGGGATGGGGCGCCGGCGGCTCATCGGC
>NZ_BAAAFZ010000085.1:0-1370 GCF_039523795.1 Craurococcus roseus
GGCCAGGGCCGCGACGGCGCGCTCGATCTCCTCTGCCGCGTGCTCCGCCGAGAGGAAGAAGCGCAGCCGCGCCGAGCGTTCCGGCACCACCGGGAACAGGATCGGCTGCACGTTGACCCCCGCCTCGAACAGCGCCGCTGCCATGCGCGCCGCCGCCACCGAGCTCCCCAGGACCACCGGCACGATCCCGAGGCCGGCGGAGTGCCCGGTGTCGAAGCCCGACTCGCGCGCCCGTCGGAGGAACAGCGCGGCGTTGGCCCGCAAGCGACCCACGCGCCACGGCTCCGCGCGCAGCACGCGGAGCGCTTCCAACGCAGCCGCGGCCAGCGGCGGCGCCAGGCCGACCGAGTAGACGAAGCCCGGCGCCGAGTGCCGCAGCACGTCCACCAGCGCCCGCTTGCCGGCGACGTAGCCACCGCAGGACGACAGCGTTTTGGAAAGCGTGCCCATCCAGATGTCCACGCCGCCGGGGTCCACGCCGCGCTGCTCGGCGACGCCGCGCCCCGTGGCGCCCAGCACGCCCACCGAATGCGCCTCGTCCACCATCAGCAACGCGTCGTGCCGCCGCGCCGTCTCCACGAAGCGCGCGAGGTCCGGCACGTCGCCGTCCATGCTGTAGTGGCCCTCGATGACGAGGAGCGCGCGGCCGTGGCGGCGGCGCTGCGCCGCCAGTTCGCGCTCCGCGGCGACGGGATCATTGTGCGGGAAGGCGATCCGCCGCGCGCCTGAGAGGCGCGCGCCTTCCACCACCGAGTTGTGGATCAGCGCGTCGTGCAGCACCAGGTCGCGCGGCCCCAGGAGGTGGCCGATGACCGTGACGTTGGTGGCGTGCCCGCTGACGAAGGCGAGGCAGGCCTCGGCGCCGTGGAACTCCGCGAGCGCAGCCTCCAGCGCCGCGTGGACCGGCCGCTCGCCGGAGGCCAGGCGGGAAGCGGAGGCGGACACGCCGTGCCGGTCGATCGCCGCCTTGGCGGCGGCCGCCACGCGCGGGTCGCCGTTCAGCCCGAGGTAGTTGTAGGAGGCGAAGTTCAGGCACTCGCGCCCGCCTATCACCGTCCGCGCGCCCGCCACGCCCTCGTGCGGGCGGAAAAACGGGTTCTCCAGCCCGAGCGCCGCGCCGGCCTCGCGCACCATGCCGATGTCGGCGGCGCCGGGGAGGGTGGACAGGTCGCGCCCCGTGCCGGCGTCGGCCGCCGCGGCCGGTTCCGCGCCGCGCCGCTTGGAAAGGCGTTGCAGCAGCGCCGCGCGCGACGCCGCGGACAGGCCGAAGGGCTGCCGCTGCGCCGTCACGCCGCCGCGCCCATCGTGTCGTCGCCGCCCTCGTCGCGGGGCGGCGCCTCTGCGGGCGGCGCCGACGGCTCGTGCGCCGC
>NZ_BAAAFZ010000085.1:1427-1751 GCF_039523795.1 Craurococcus roseus
CGCGCAGCGCCGCCGCGTCGGCCTCGGCCGGCGCCGCCCGCACCGCTTCCGCGATGCGCCGCGCCAGCGCGTCCAAGGTCAACGTGTCGGTGACGGCCGCCAGCGGCACCGGCATCCCGAGCCGCGCTTCCAGCGCCGTGCGCAGCTCCATGCCGCCCAGGCTGTCGAGGCCGAGGCCGGCGAGCGGCGCTTCCGCCGCCACGGCGCCGCCCGGCAGGCGCAGGATGCGCGCCAGCTCGGCCGCGAGGGTCGCGCGCAGGACCTCCAGCGCCTCGTCGGGCGCCGCGTCGCGCAGCAGCGCGCGCAGGTCGTCCGTGGCGGGCG
>NZ_BAAAFZ010000086.1:0-1135 GCF_039523795.1 Craurococcus roseus
GGCGCGCCGAGGCGGGGCGCCGCCGGGGTTCGCGGCGCGGTGAGCAACCGGCGCGACTGCGGCCCGGAGGCCGGGACGAGCATGCCGTCGCGCAGCGCCAGCACCCGGCCGGCGAGCGCGAGCAGCGCTTCCCGGTGCGACACCAGCAGCACCGAAACGCCGGAGGACGCCAGGGCGCCGACGAGCCGCGCCACGGCCGCCTCGCCTTCGGCGTCGAGGAAGGCCGCGGGCTCGTCCAGCACCACCAGCCGCGGGCGGCCGTACACCGCGCGCGCCAGGGCGATGCGCTGGCGTTGGCCCATGGACAGGCGGAGCGTCCCGCCGAGGCGCGTGGCGAAGCCGTCCGGCAGGCCGGCGACCATCCGCTCCGCCCCCGCCAGGCGGGTCGCGCGCAACACCGCGGCCATGTCGGGCTCGGGCGAGAGGCGGGCGATGGCTTCGGCCACGGTGCCCTCCGTCAGCGCGGGGTCCTGCGGCAGGTAGCCGACGTGGCGGGCGAGGTCCTCGCGGTCCCAGTGCGCGGTGGCGTGGCCGTCGAGGAAGACGCCGCCGGCGATCGGTTTGCGCGTGCCGAGCACCAGGCCGAGCAGGCTCGACTTCCCGCAGCCCGGCGGGCCGCAGACCGCCACCACCTCGCCCGGCTCCAGCGCGAGGCGGATGTTGCGCAGCAGCGCGCGCGGCGCGCCGGGGTGGGCGAAGGTGGCGTCCTCGATCGTCAGCCTGCCGTGCGGGCAGGGGTAGGCGCGGGTTTCGCGCGCCGGGGCCGCGTCGGCCTCGCGCAGCAGCGCGTCCAGCCGCGCCCAGGCGGCGCGGACGGACGAGGCCTCTTCCAGCGCAGGGCCGAGGCGCGAAAAGGGCTCCATGACCCGCGCCGTGAGCAACAAGCCGGCGAGCAGGCCGTAGCCGACGTCGGAGCCGGCGACGATCGCCAGCACGCCCACCACCAGGGCGCCGCTCGCGGCGAAGCCGTAGAGCGTGGCCGCCGCCGCGGCGGCGATGCGGGCGCCGCGCTGCGCCCGGCGCAGGTCCGAGGCGCCGCGCGCGAGCGAGACCGCCCAGCGCCGCACCAGCGCCGGCAAGAGGCCCATCGCCTCCACCGCCTCGGCGCAGCGCGCGGCGTCGGCGACCAGCAGCG
>NZ_BAAAFZ010000087.1:0-671 GCF_039523795.1 Craurococcus roseus
GGCGGCGGCGTCGCAGCCGGCGAGGGCGAGCAGGAGCAGCAGCGCGGCGGCGGGCTTCAAGGCGCCAACTCCGCCAAGCCGCGCAGCGCGTCCACCTTCTGCTCGCGCAGCAGGCCGAGCAGCATGGCGAGCGCTTGCAAAGCCGATCGGCCTTCCGCCGTGCCGAGGCCCGCGGCAGTGAGGAGCGCGCGCGCGGCTTCGGGCGTCGCGGCTTCCGGGCGGATCGCCGGTGCAGCGTCGGCCAGGCCGGCGACCACGGCCTGGACGGCGGGCGCCGACACGTCGGCCGCGGCGCTCTCGGCCAGCAAGACGCGGCGGAATTCGGCCAAACCCTCCGCGGCGGCTTCGGGCGAGGCGAAGCGTCCGCCGTGCTCGGCCCAGAGGCGCGCCGGGGCGTCGTCGCGCAGCGCGAGGTCGAGCAGGTCGGCGGCGAAGCCGGGCCGGTCGCGCAGCGGCGCGAAGGCGGCGGCGAAGAGGGGCGCGCCTTCCAGCCGCAGCGCCGCGGAGGACGGGGCGATGGCGCCGGCGTCGAACAGCGCCGGGTCATGCGGCGCGGCCAGCACCTGCGCGCGCCAGCGTCGCCACGCGGCGCTGCCCGCCTGCCAGCCGAGGCCGAGCAGCAGCGACACCGCGGCGAGCGGGCCGCCGCCCGCGACCGCCGGCAAGGCGCC
>NZ_BAAAFZ010000088.1:0-49080 GCF_039523795.1 Craurococcus roseus
GCGACGGCGGCGGGCGGGGCCGCGGCTGGGGCGGCGGGCGTCACAGCGGCCGCCCGACCGGGCAGGGGCCGCACCGCCGCCCGCGCCGTGTAGGCTTGCCAGAGCGCCCGGTCCGCCTCGGTCAGCCCCCGTTTGCGCGCCGCCGTCCGCAGGAACACCTCAATCCCCCGGCGCCGGGCGCCCGCCCGGCTCGGCGGTGCGCGGCGGCACCGGCGCAGCCTCGGCCATCGGCAGGGCCGCGGGGTCGTCGTCCACCAGCACCACGTGCAGCCGCCGCGGCCCGTGCGCGCCGAGCTCCAGGGTCTGCTCGATGTCGGCGCTGCGCGAGGGGCCGGTGACGAACATGACGTTGCGCGGCATGTGCCCGCCCGTCAGCGCGTCCCGGTGCTCCGCGCGCAGCAGGTCCCACGCCTCCTCGTAGGCGCCGACCACGCGGGTCGCGCGCAGCACCACGATCTCCGTGTCGGGCAGGAGGTTGAGCGTGGTGGGCCGCCCCGGCCCCGAGGGCAGCATCAAGGTGCCCGTCTCGGCGACGCCGGCGTAGCCGTGCTGCACGCCGACCTGGTCGCTGGCCGCGGCCCGGCGCCGCTCGACCTCCAGCATGGGCCGGTCGTCCCAGGGGATGGCGTCCAGCTCCTCGTGCGGCGCCATGGCGAAGCGCGAGGGCAGGTTCTGCGCCGCCAGGTAGTCGGCGACCGCGGCCGGCACCGCGGCAGGCTCCGGCACGCGCTCCACCGTGGCGAATTCCTTCTCCAGGTTCCGCACGAACAGCGCCACCTGCTCCGGCCGCGGCAGCCGCGACCGCGCGGGGATGAGGTGGCGCGGGTGCGTCGCCATCCGCCCGTCGAGCATCGCCGCTTGGTCGGCCGGCAGCGGGCCGCGCCGCAGGTTGCGGCGGATGGTGTTGAGGATGGCGTCCTTGCTCATCGGGCGTGGCCGTTCTGCCGCCGCTGCTTGGCATAGGCCGCCATGAAGGTGCCGCCGGCGCCGCTCCGCTCCGGCAAGGGAAGGTCGCGCCCCTCCGTCCAGCCGCCGGCCAACGGAAGGGACTTCACGGCGCCGCGCCCGCGGCCCCACAGCCCGAGCGCCGCCACTGCCGCGCGCGTCGCCATCCGGTACAGCGCCGGCCGCTGCGCCACGTAGCGCCAGAGCGCCAGGTTGCGCCGCTGCGCGGCCGGCGTCAGGTGCCGCTCGAACTCCCGCTCGCGCCAGTGGCGCATCATCTTGGGCAGCGGGATCTTCACGGGGCAGACGCTCTCGCACTTGCCGCAGAAGGTGGAGGCGTTGGGCAGGTTCGCCGTGCGCTCGATGCCTGCCAGCGCCGGCGTCAGCACGCTGCCCATCGGCCCCGGGTACACCCAGCCGTAGGCGTGCCCGCCGATGGCGCCGTAGACCGGGCAATGGTTCATGCAGGCGGCGCAGCGGATGCAGCGCAGCATGTCGCCGAACTCGGTGCCGAGCATGTTGGAGCGGCCGTTGTCGAGCAGGACGACGTGGTACTCGTCCGGCCCGTCCAGGTCGCCCTCGCGCCGGGCGCCGGTGGAGAAGGTGGTGTAGACCGAAAAGTCCTGCCCCGTCGCGCTCCGCGCCAAGAGGCGCAGCAAGGAGGTCGCGTCCTCCAGCGTCGGCACCACCTTCTCGATGGAGGCCAGCGCGATGTGGACCCGCGGCAGGGTCTGCGTCAGGTCGCCGTTGCCCTCGTTGGTGACGATGACGCTGCTGCCCGTCTCGGCGATCAGGAAGTTGGCGCCGGTGATGCCCACGTCCGCGGCGAGGAAGCGGTCGCGCAGCTTGGTCCGCGCCTCCACCATGATGTCGCGCCGCTCGGCGAAGACCCGGTCCTTCGGCAGATCGGTGTGCATCCGGCGGAAGTCGGCCTCCCAGTCCTCCCGGTTGAGGTGGAAGGCGGGGGCGATGATGTGCGACGGGTGCTCCCGCCGGAGCTGGAGGATGTACTCGCCGAGGTCCGTCTCCACCGGCGCGATGCCGTGCGCCTCCAGGTGCTCGTTGATCCCGATCTCCTCGGAGATCATCGACTTGCCCTTGGTGACGGTGCGGGCGCCGGCGTCGCGGCAGATCCTCAGGATCGCCGCTCGGGCGTCCTCCGCCGAGGAGCACCAATGCACCTTGCCCCCGGCCCGCTCCACCGCCTGGGCGTACCGTTCCAGGTAGTGGTCGAGGTTAGCGAGGGCGTGGTCCTTTATGTCCCGCCCGATATCCCGCAGCCGCTCGAACTCCGGCAGGTTGGCGACGGCCACGGCCCGGCGCTGGAGGAACGCGCCCTTGGCGGTGCCGAGCGCCTTCTGGAGGCCAACGTCCGCCATGGCGCGGGCGGCGTTCTGCTTGAAGGCGGGCGAAGTGACCTGCACCACGGGCGGGATGCTCCTACTGAGACGCCCAAGATGTAGAGCGGAGGCGCCGCGGGGCCAGGACATTGTTGACCCGGCACGCCCACTCGGTATATTTTCCTAGGAATGCGTCGCCTCTCCAGCCATCCCGACCCGCAGCCACAGCCCCGCCGGGCGCACCAGACGCATTCGTCCGAAAACGCCAGCGCCCGACCGGCCGACGGCCGCGCCCCGATGCTGGCCCCTCGGCACCCGGCAGAGGATTCGTCCGAAAGCGGCAAAATCTGGGGGAGGCGACAGCGCCCCGACCCGACCTCCCGGCACCCGGCGGGGGATTTGTCCGGAAACGGCAAAAGTGGCGGACGAGCCGACGCCGCTTCGATGTCGGCCCCTCGGCGACGCGAAAGGCATTTGTCCGAAAGCGACAAAATGCCGGGAAACTCGCCGCGGATCGCACCGCGCCCGGCCGCGAGCGGAACCTGCCCGGGGCCGGGGACGGCCGCATCGGGCTGCCGGGCGCGCGCCGGCCGGGGCGCCCCGTCTACCCGGCGGGGGAGATGCCGGCGTCCTTCACCACCTTGCCCCAGCGCTCCGTCTCGCGGCGCATCAACGCCGCCAGCTCCGCGGGCGTGGACGAGGCCGCGTCCGCCCCGGCCTGCGCCATGCGCTCCTTGACCGCCGGCACCGCCAGCGCCTCGCGCACCGCCGCGTGGAGGCGCCCAATCGCCGCATCCGGCGTGCCCGCCGGCACCAGCACCGCGCCCCAGGAGGTGCTCTCGGCGCCGGGCAGCCCGGCCTCCGCCACCGTCGGCACCTCCGGCAGCAACGGCGAGCGGCGCGGCCCGGTCACGGCCAGCGCCCGCACCCGCCCCGCCTGCACCTGCCCGATGCAGGAGGGGAGCTGGTCCAGCATGAACTGCACGTTGCCCGCCACCGTGTCGTTCAGCGCCGGGGCGCTGCCGCGGTAGGGCACGTGCAGCACCTGGATGCCCGCGGCCAAGCGGAACAGCTCCGCCGCCATGTGGGTGGAGGAGCCGGCGCCGGCCGAGCCGTAGGAGAACGCCCCCGGCCGCGACCGCGCTAGCGCCAGGAACTCGGCCAGGCTCTGCGCCGGCATGTTGGGGTTCACGATCAGCGCGCTGTCGGTGGTGAAGACGAGCGAGACCGGCGCCAGGTCCTTCGCCGGGTCGAAGCCGAGGTTCGGGAAGAGGTGCGGGTTCACCGTCAGCGCGCCGGTGGTGCCCATCAGCAGGCTGTGCCCGTCCGGCGCGCTGCGGACCACGTTCTCCATGCCGATGTTGCCGCTGGAGCCGGTGCGGTTCTCCACGACGACGGGCTGGCCGAGCGTCTCCGTCAGCCGCTCCGCCAGGATGCGCGCCGCGACGTCCGTGGCGCCGCCGGCCGGGAAGGGCACCACGAAGCGCAGCGGCCGCGAGGGCGCCCACCCCGCCTGCGCGCGCGCCGGCGCGGGTGCGGAAAGGCCGGCGAGGGCGAGCGGCAGGTGGCGGCGGCGCAGCGGCATGGCGTTCCTCCTATCCCCGGGCGTTCAGCACGCCGTCGCGTGCCGTTCCTTCACCACCCGCAGAACGGTGTCCGGGTCTTCCTTCCACCAGCGGCGCGACAGCAGCTCGCATTCGACGAACCCGCCGTAGCCGGCCGCCTCCGCCATGGCGCGGATGCGCGGGATGTCGATCACCCCGTCGCCCATCATGCCCCGATCGAAGACGAGGTCGGTCGTCGGCACCAGCCAGTCGCAGACGTGGAAGGCCGCGATCCGACCGCGCGCCCGGAGCATCTGCCGCTCCAGGTCCGGGTCCCACCAGACGTGGTACACGTCCACCGCGACGCCCGCCCCCTCCCCCAGCTCCGCGCACAGGTCGAGCGCCTGGGCCAGCGTGGAGAGCACCGAGCGGTCGGCGCAGGTCATCGGGTGCAGCGGCTCCAGCGCGAGCGTCACGCCGGCCGCGCGCGCCTCGTCCATGAGGGCGTGCAGCCCGTCCCGCACCATGCCCCGCGCGCCCGGCAGGTCCTTGGAGCCGGGCGGGAGGCCGCCGCACACCATCACGAGGCAGGCCGCGCCCAACTCGTGCGCCTCGGCCACCGCGCGCCGGTTGTCCTCGACCGCCGCGCGCCGCCCGGCTGCGTCGGCCGCCGGGAACATGCCGCCGCGGCAGAGGCCCGTCACCGCCAGCCCGGCGTCGCGGATGCGCCGCGCGGCGCGCGCCACGCCCATGTCGTGCAGCATGTCGCGCCAGGGCGAGATGCCGGGGATGCCGTGCCGCGCGCAGCCCTCTATGCACCCGGGCAGGCCCCAGCGCTCCCGCACGGTGGCGGCGTTGAGGGAGAGCGGCCCCGGCTTCGGCATCAGCCCGCGACCCCGTGCAGCGCGAGCAGCGTCCGCATCCGAGAGCAGGCCCGCTCCGGGTCGGCGAGCAGCCCGGCGCGGTCGGCCAGGCGGAACAGCTCGGCGAAGTGCAGGACGGAGCGCGCCGACTGCTGCCCGCCGAGCATCGTGAAGTGGTCCTGATGCCCGTTCAGCCAGGCCATGAACACCACGCCCGTCTTGTAGAAGCGCGTGGGCGCGCGGAAGATGTGGCGCGAGAGCGGCACGGTCGGCGCCAGGATGTCGTGGAAGCCGGCGAGGTCGTTCCGCGAAAGGCAGGCCAGCGCCCCGCCCACCGCCGGCGCGATCGGGTCGAAGATGCCGAGCAGCGCGTCCGAATGCCCGTGCCCGTCGCCGGCGATCAGCTCCGCGTAGGCGAAGTCGTCGCCCGTGTACATGCGGACCCCCTCCGGGAGGCGCCGCCGCATGGCGATCTCCTTCTCCTTGTCGAGGAGCGAGATCTTCACGCCGTCCACCTTGTCCACGTGCGCGCCGATCACCGCCAGCGCCGTCTCCATGGCGCGCATGTGGTCGCCGTCCCCCCAGTAGCCCGCCAGCGCCGGGTCGAACATCTCGCCGAGCCAATGGATGATGACCGGCTCCCGCACGCCCTCCAGGATGCGGGCGTATACCCGCTCGTAGTCCGCGGGACCGCGGGCGGCGTGGGCCAAGGCGCGCGAGGCCATCAGGATGATGCGCCCGCCCATGCGCTCCACCGCCTCGCACTGCTCCTCGTAGGCGCGGACCACGTCGTCCACGGTCACGCCCGGGCCGGGCGCGAGGTGGTCCGTGCCCGCGCCGCTCGCCATGACCGCGCCCGGGAAGTCGCGCATCGCGTCCAGCGACCGCCGGATCAGCTCCTGCGCCGCCGCCCAGTCGAGGCCCATGCCGCGCTGCGCCGTGTCCATCGCCTCGGCGACGCCGAGGCCGAGCGACCACAGGTGCCGCCGGAACGCGATGGTGCGGTCCCAATCGATGCTGGTCTCGGTCCAGGGGTCGTGCGCCGCCAGCGGGTCCGCCACCACGTGCGCCGCCGCCAGCGCCACGCGCGGGAAGGGCGGCGCGGCGCGCGGGAACTCGCGCGGGGCGCCGGTGCGGTAGGACTCGGTGCGGCCGCCTTCCAGCGGCAGGTCGATCGCCGGCATGGCTCAGGCCTCCAGCTTGGGCAGGTCGATCCAGCGCCGCTCGCGCCAGCTCCGCAAGCCCGCTTCCGCGAGCTGCACGCCCTTGGCGCCGGCCAGCAGGTCCCAGGGGAAGCTCTCCGCCTCGCCGGCGAGGTAGCGGAAGAACATCTCCCACTGGACGCGGAAGCCGTTCGGGTAGGCGTCGGTGTCCGGCACCTCCTGCCAGCTCGCGTAAAAGTCGATGCTCTGCGGCACGTCGGGGTTCCACACCGGCTTCGGCGTGTTCACCCGGCTCTGCGTCCAGCACTTCTGGAGGCCGGCGACCGCGCTGCCGTGCGTGCCGTCCACCTGGAAGGTCACGAGGTCGTCGCGCCGCACGCGCGTCACCCAGGAGGAGTTGATGTGCGCCACGATTCCGCCGCGCAGCATGAAGGTGGCATAGGCGGCGTCGTCGGCGTCGGCCTTGTAGGGCTTGCCGTCCTCGCCGATCCGCTCGGGGATGTGCGTGGCGCCGAGGCAGGACACCGCCTCCACCTCGCCGAACAGGTTGTCCAGCACGTACCGCCAGTGGCAGAGCATGTCGAGGATGATGCCGCCGCCCTCGGCGAGCTTGTAGTTCCAGGAGGGGCGCTGCGCCGGTTGCAGGTCGCCCTCGAACACCCAGTAGCCGAACTCGCCCTTCACCGAGCAGATGCGGCCGAAGAAGCCGCTGTCGATCGCCATCTTCAGCTTGCGCAGCCCCGGCAGGAACAGCTTGTCCTGCACCACGCCGTGCTTGATGCCGGCGCGCTTGGCGAGGCGCGCCAGCTCCAGCGCCTCCTCCAGCGTCGCGGCGGAGGGCTTCTCCGTGTAGACGTGCTTGCCCGCTTCGATGGCGCGGCGGATCAGCCCGGCGCGGAGCTGCGTCGTCGCGGCGTCGAAGAACAGCTCGTCGCGCGCGTCGGCCAGGCAGGCGTCGAGGTCGGTGGAGACGCGCTCCACGCCGTGCGCGCGCGCCAGCGCTTCCAGCTTCTCCCGGTTCCGCCCCACGAGCACCGGGTCCGGCATCAGCCGGTCGCCGTTCCGCAATCGCACGCCGCCGTCGGCGCGGATGGCGGCGACCGAGCGGATCAGGTGCTGGTTGGTGCCCATCCGCCCGGTGACGCCGTTCATGATGAGCCCGACGCGCCGCTCCGCCATGGCCGCCATCCTCCGCTGAGTAACCGTTTGGTTACCCTGCGCCCGCGCCCGCCTGCCGGTCAAGGCCGGAGGAAGCCGAGCGCCACCTCCACGCAATGACGTTCGCGTTCCCGCAGCGCCGCCTCCGAGCCCAGATCGGCGCCGAAGATGACCGAGAGCGTGTGCAGGTTGGCCACGTAGAAGTGCCCGAGCGCCAAGACCGTGATGTAGAGTTGGAGCGCGTCCACGCCCCGGCGGAACGCGCCCTCCGCCTCGCCCCGCGCCAGCACCGCGCGCAGGCTCTCCAGCAGCGGCGAGTAGAGCGCCGGCACCCGCGAGGAGCGCTTGAGGTGCTCCGCGCGGTGGATGTTCTCCTGGTTGAGCAGGGACACGAACTCCGGGTGCGCCGCCGTGTAGCGGAGGTTGAACTCCACCAGCCGCCGCATCGCCTCCGCTGGCGGCAGCGCGTCCACCCTGAGCGCGCGCTCCTCCTCGCGCTTGGCGGCGTAGGCGCGCTCCAGCACCGTCAGCCAAAGGTCCTCCTTGTTGCCGAAGTGGGCGTAGAGCATCCGCTTGTTGGCGCCGGCGCGCGCCGCGATCTCGTCCACCCGCGCGCCGGCCAGGCCCTTGGCCGCGAACTCCGCCAGCGCCGCGTCGAGGATGCGCTGGCGCGTGGCCGCGGCGCGGGGCGAAAGGGTCTGTGTGTCGTCGTCGGGCATGGTGGGCGCTCGCGCGGCTCCGCGATGCTTGACCGTGCAGCATGCTCCCGCCCCGCCCCGGTTCCAACCGCCTTGGCATCCGCGGCCCCGGCCTCACGTTACGGACCGGAACAACAGAGGCTCGCATGGCCGCATTGGAGATCGAGACCGCCATCATCGGCGCCGGGCAGGCCGGCGTGCCCCTGGCGCGCGCCTTGGCCGGGGCGGGCCGCCAAGTGGCGTTGGTGGAGCGCAACCACCCCGGCGGCTCCTGCGTGAACTGGGGCTGCACGCCGAGCAAGGCGATGATCGCCTCCTCACGCTTGGCGGCGCAGGCCCGGCGCGCCTCCGAGTGGGGCATCCGCGTCCCGCGGGTGGAGGTGGACTTCGCCGCGGTGATGGACCGCGCGCGCGGCATGGTGGAAGGGGCGCGCGGCGAGCTGGAGGAGAGCCTCGCCGCCCAGGCGAACCTCCGCTTGGTGCGGGGCCACGCCCGGCTGGACGGGCGCGAGGGCGACGGCCGCTTCCGCCTGCGCGTGGGTGACGAAACTCTGCTCGCGCGCGAGGTGGTGCTGGACACCGGCACGCGCAGCGCCCGGCCGCCGGTCGAGGGGTTGGACCGCCTGCCGCCGGAGCGCCTGATCGACGCCGAGAACTGGATCGACCGGCGCGAACTGCCGGAAAGCGTCGTCTTTCTCGGCGGCGGCACCATCGCGCTGGAGATGGCGCAGGCCTGGCGCCGCTTCGGCGCGGCGGTGACGATCGTGGAGAGCGGCCCGCGCCTGGCCGACCGCGAGGACGAGGAGGTCTCGGCCGAACTCCGCGACGCGCTGGAAGCGGAGGGCGTTTCCGTGCGCTGCGGCGCGAAGGCAGGGCGCGCGGAGCCGACGGGCGGCGGCGTCCGCCTGCATCTCGGGGCCGGCGGGACGCTGGAAGCGACGCACCTGTTCGTCGCAACCGGCCGGCGGGCCAACACGGACGACCTCGGCCTGGACACGGTGGGCCTGGAGCCCGGCAAGCGCGGCGAGATCGAGGTGGACGGCCGCCTCCGCACGAAGGTCCCCGGCCTCTTCGCCGCCGGCGACATCCGCGGCGGCGGCCAGTTCACCCACACCGCTTACGACGACCACCGCGTGCTGGAGAGCCAGATCCTCGGCGACGGCTCCCGCACCACGGAGCGGATCCTGCCCTACGCCATCTTCACCGAGCCGGAGCTGGGCCGCGTCGGCATGACCGAGGCGCAGGCGCGCGAGGCCGGGCACCGCGTCCTGGTGGGCCGCCAGCCCATGACCGAGAGCGGCAAGGCGCGCGAGATCGGCCGCACGCGCGGCTTCATCAAGGTGGTGGCGGAGGCGGGCAGCCGGCGCGTGCTCGGCGCCGCCGCCCTGTGCGAGTCCGGGTCCGAAGTGGTGCAGCTCTTCATCGAGCTGATGAACGCCGGCGCCGCGGTGGACACGATGCTGGACGCGGTCCACATCCACCCGACCCTGGGCGAGGCGGCGAAGAACGCGGCCGCCGCGCTGAAGGACGCCTGAACACCGGAGGGACCGACCGATGGCCGAAGCCGCCTGGACCCAGAGCGCGCGCTACCCCGACCCCGCCATCGTCGCGCTGGACCCGGGCTTCAAGCGGTACCACCTGGCGCTCTCCGCCGTGGAGCGGCTGTGGACCGGCGGGCGCTGGGGCGAAGGGCCGGTCTGGATCGGCGACCTGCGCTGCCTGCTCTGGTCCGACATCCCGAACAACCGCGTGCTGAAGTGGGAGGAGGAGACCGGCGCCGTCAGCGTCTGGCAGCGCCCCTCGAACAACGCCAACGGCCACACGCGCGACCGGCAGGGCCGCATCGTGGCCTGCGAGCACTACGGCCGCCGCGTGGTGCGCTTCGAGCACGACGGCTCCACCACCGTGCTGGCCGACAGCTACGGGGGCAAACGGCTCAACAGCCCGAACGACGTGGTGGTGAAGTCGGACGGTTCGGTCTGGTTCACCGACCCGCCTTTCGGCCTCTACGCCTTCTACGAGGGCATGAAGGCCGAGCCGGAACTGCCGCACACCAACGTCTACCGCATCGACGGCGCGAGCGGCGAGATCGCGCTGGTGGCCGACGGCATCGACCACCCGAACGGCCTCGCCTTCAGCCCGGACGAGGGCGTGCTCTACATCGTCGAGAGCCGCAGCGACCCGCGCAACATCCTGGCCTTCGACGTCGGCCCGGACGGCCGGACGCTCCGCAACCGCCGGACCTTCATCCGCTGCGAACCGGGCGAGACGCCCGACGGCTTCCGCGTGGACACGGACGGCAACCTGTGGTGCGGCTGGGGCATGGGCGAGGGCCGCGACGGCGTGCGCGTCTTCAACGCCGCCGGCGCGCCGATCGGCCACATCCACCTGCCGGAGCGCTGCGCGAACCTGTGCTTCGGCGGACGCAACCGCAACCGCCTGCTGATGACGGCGGCGCAGTCCTTGTTCTCGCTCTACGTGAACGCGCAGGGCGCGCCGGGCGGCTGATCCCCGCGCCCAACGAACGGCCCCGCGCCGCGCGCGTTGGCCCGGTTCCTCCTCAACGGGACGCGGGCACCGCCGCCATGACGAACGACGACCCGGCCGCCCTCGGCCGCCGCACCCTCTTCGCCGCCGGCACCGCCGGCCTCGCTCTCTCCGCCGCGGCCGGCGGCGGGGGTTCCGCATCGGCGCAATCCTCGCCGCCCCCGATCGACACGGGCGTCGTGCGCGACGGCCGCGTGTCCTTCCCGAACTGGCGCGGGGAGGCGGAGCCGCCCTCCCCGCCCCCGCCGGCCCCGCTGCCGCCGGGCGAGCGCGTCGGCTTCGCGCTGGTCGGCCTCGGCCGCCTGACGCTCGAAGAGCTGCTGCCGGCCTTCGCCGAATGCCGCTACGCCCGCCCGGTCGCCCTCGTCTCCGGCACGCCGGAGAAGGCGAGGCTGGTGGCGGCGCAGTACGGCATCAAGCCGGAGGCGATCTACGGCTACGCCGACATCCCGCGGCTGCGCGAGAACGGGGAGGTGCGCGCGGCCTACGTGGTCACCCCGAACAGCCTGCACCGCGAGCAGGTGGAGGCCGCGGCGGCGGCGGGCAAGCACGTGCTGTGCGAGAAGCCGATGGCGGTGAGTTCGGCCGAGGCCCGCGCCATGATCGCCGCGTGCGACCGGGCGCGCGTGAAGCTGATGGTCGCCTACCGCGTCCAGTACGAGCCGCACAACCGCGAGGTCATCCGCCTCCTCCGCTCCGGCGAGCTGGGCGCCGCGCGGCTGATCGAGACCAACAACTGCCAGGTGCAGGGCGACCCGTCGCAGTGGCGGATGAAGAAGGCGCTCGCCGGCGGCGGCTCCCTGCCGGACATCGGCATCTACTGCCTCAACACCGCCCGCGCCTACACCGGCGAGGAGCCGGTGGAAGTTTTCGCGCGCATCCACACGCCCCCGAACGACCCGCGCTTCGCGGAGGTGGAGGACACCGTCTCCTTCATGCTCCGCTTCCCCTCCGGCACGATCGCCAACTGCGCCACCTCCTACAGCGCCTTCAACTCGAAGGACATGCGCGTCCAGTTCGAGCGCGGGTGGGCGGACCTGGAGAACGCCTATGCCTACCGCGGCCAGCAGCTCCGCGTGGCCAAGCGCGACGGCGAGCGGCAGGTGGTGGAGCAGCCCCGCATCCGCGAGCGCAACCAGTTCGCGCTGGAGATGGACCACTTCGCGCGCTGCATCCTGGAGGACCGCCGCCCCCGCACGCCGGGCGAAGAGGGCTTGCGCGACCATCTGGCGATGGAAGCGATCTACCGCTCCGCGGCGACGGGGCAGCCGGTGACGATGGAGCCGGTGCAGGGCCTCGACGCCTCGCGCGGGCCGGAAGCGGAGAAGGCGGGGTGAGCGGCGCGGCGGGCGCCATGCGGAAGGTCGCCGAGATCGGCGAGCTGGCCGAAGCGCGCGGCAAGCGCGTCGGAATCGGCGAGGAGAAGATCCTCCTCGTCCGCGACGGCGGCGCCGTCCGCGCCTACGCCGCCACCTGCCCGCACGCCGGCGCGCCGCTCGACGAAGGGGCGGTGTGCGGCGGCCGCATCGTCTGCCCATGGCACAAGGGGGCGTTCCGCGTGTCCGACGGCGCCCTGCTGGAGCCGCCCGCCCTCGACGGGCTCTCGCGCTACCCGGTCCGCGTGGACGAGAGCGGCGCCGTCCTGGTCTCCCCCGGGAAGATCCCGCCCGAACGGCCGCGAGAAGCCCCCGACGCGCGCGCCATGGTCGTCGTCGGCGCGGGCGCGGCCGGCGCCGCCGCGGCCGCGGCGCTGCGCGAGTTCGGCTTCGGCGGCCGCGTCGTCCTGGTCGGCCGGGAACCCGGCCTCCCCTACGACCGCACCTCGCTGAGCAAGTTCGTGGTGTCGGGCGAGATGGCGCCCGGCGAGGTGCCGCCGCTGCTGCCGCCGGGGTTCTTCGAGGAGCGGCGGATCGAGCGGATCGAAGCGGAGGCCGTCCGCCTCGACGCGCCGGCCAGGCGCGTCCACCTGAACGACGGGCGTGCCCTGCCCTACGACGCCGCGCTGATCGCCACGGGCGGCGTGCCGAAGCGGCTCGGCGTCCCGGGCGCCGACCTGCCCGGCGTCTTCGTGCTGCGCGACCGCCCGGACGCGGCGGCCATCCTGGCGGCCGCTCCCGAAGGCGCGCGCGCCGTCGTCCTCGGCGCCGGCTTCATCGGCCTGGAGGCGGCCTCGGCGCTCCGCAAGCGGAAGGTGGACGTCACGGTGGTCTCGCCGGAGACCGCGCCCTTCGGCAAGCAGTTCGGCCCGCGCCTGGGCGCCGTGTTCAAGGGGTTGCACGAGGCGAACGGCGTCGCGTTCCGCCCCGGCGCGCAGGCGTCGCGGCTGGAAGGCGCCGACCGGGTCGAGGCCGTGGTGCTGGAGGACGGGACGCGGCTCCAGGCCGACCTGGTGCTCGCGGGCGTCGGCGTGCGGCCGGCCACCGGCTTCGTCCAAGGCCTCGCGCTCGCCGAGGACGGCGGCATCCCGGTGGACGCGGGCATGCGCGCCGCCGACGGGCTCTACGCGGCCGGCGACGTCGCGCTGTTCCCCCTGCCCGGCGGAGGGAAGCCGACGCGGATAGAGCACTGGCGGGTGGCCCAGCAGCACGCGCGCGTCGCGGCCCGGAACATGCTGGGCGGGGGCGGGCGCTACGACGGCGTGCCCTATTTCTGGACCTACCACTTCGGCAAGCGCTTCGACTACCTCGGCCACGCCACCGAATGGGACGACGTGGTGGTGGAGGGCGACACGGCCGAGCACGCCTTCGTGGCGTTCCTCGTGAAGGAGGGGCGGGTCGTCGGCGTCCTCGGCTGCCAGCGGGAGCGGGAAACGGCTGCCCTGTCCGAGGGCATGCGCGCGCCGCTGCCGCTCGACGAAGCGTTGCGGACCGTGCGCGCGGCTTGACGACTACGGCGTCAAAACAACAACCGCCGCATCACGAACGCCACCGCGCCCACCGCCGCCACGCCCGCGGCGTACAGCCCCACGAACCAGAGCAGCCGCCGCCCCGCCTCCGGCATCAGTGGTAGCCCTTGCCCGGCTGGATCTTCCCGCGGAAGAGCCAGTAGGTGTACCCGGTGTAGGCGAGGATGGTCGGGATGAGCACCGCCGCCCCCACCAGCACGAACATCTGCGACGAGCGCGGGGCGGCGGCGTCCCAGATGGTGATCTCCGGCGGCACGATCAGCGGCCACATGGAGATGCCGAGGCCGGTGTAGGACAGGAAGAACAGCCCGAGCGCGCAGGCGAAGGGCAGCTTGTCGGCCCACGCCGTCTGGCCGACCGGCGTGGGTTCCGTCCGCGCCAGCGCGACGCGGCCGCTCTCGTCCAGGGCGCGGAACAGGCGCCAGGCGAGGAACACCACCAGCACCGGCACCGGCAGGGCGGCGAGGATGGCGGGGAAGTCGAACCAGCGCGCCCGGAACTCCGGCATCAGGAACGGCATGATGGCGCTCACCACCGCGATGAACCCCAGGGTCAGCAAGGCGAACACCCGCGCCAGCCTGCGCGCCTGCTCCTGCAAGCCGCCTTCCGTCTTCCACACCAGCCAGCACGCGCCGAGCAGCCCGTAGCCAGCCAGCAGCGCCACACCGGTCAGCAAGGAGAAGGGCGAGAGCCAGTCCCACCAGCCGCCGGCGTAGGCGCGGTCCTCCACGCGGATGCCCTGCACCAGCGCGCCCAAGGCGATGCCTTGGAAGAACGCGGCGACGATGCTGCCGAGGGAGAAGGCGCGGTCCCACCACAGGAGCTGCCCCGGCGTCTCCGAGCGGAAGCGCATCTCGAAGGACACGCCGCGGAAGATCAGCGCCAGCAGCATCAGGATGAGCGGCATGTAGAGCGCCGGCAGGATGGTGGCGTAAGCGAGCGGGAACACCCCGTAGAGGCCGGCGCCGCCGAGCACCAGCCAGGTCTCGTTGCCGTCCCACACCGGCGCCACGGTGTTCACCGCCGTGTCGCGCTCGTCCTTCCCCGAGATCCACGGGAACAGCACGCCCAGGCCGAGGTCGAACCCGTCCATGCAGACGTAGAGGAACACCGCCGCGGCGATGATGAAGGCCCAGATGGTGGCGACCGTCTCCGCGTCCATCGCGCCTACTCCGCCGGCCGCGCGTCGCGCATCGCGTCGGGCGCGACGGCGGGCGCCGGCGTGATGCCCGCGGTGCGGAGCGCCTCGCCGCCGCGCGGCCCCTCCTCGTGCGCCTCCGGCGGGTGGCCGAACAGGCGGAAGAGGTACCAGGTGCCGGCGCCGAAAACGACGAAGTAGACCACGACGAACATGGCGAGCGACGTCGCCACCGCCGGCGCGGCGATCGGCGACACGCTGTCGGCGGTGCGCACCAGCCCGTACACGGTGAAGGGCTGGCGGCCCGCCTCCGTGGTGATCCACCCGAAGGTCACGGCGAACAGGCCGGACGGCCCCATCGCCACCGCCCAGCGCAGGAACCAGGGCGTGTCGTAGAGCGCGCGCCTCCAGCGCAGCCAGAGCGACACCGCGCCGAGCGCGATCATCAGCAGCCCGATCCCCACCATGATGCGGAAGGACCAGAACACCAGCGGCACGTTGGTCGGCCTCTGGTCGGGCGGGAAGTCCTTCAGCCCCTTGATCTCCGCGTTCCAATCGTGGCGCAGGATCATGCTGCCGAGGTAGGGGATCTCCAACGCCAGCTTCGTCTCCTCGCGCTCCATGTCGGGCATGCCGAACAGGATCAGCGGCGCGCCGCGCTGCGTCTCCCAGTGGCCCTCCATGGCGGCGACCTTCTGCGGCTGGTGCTCCAGCGCCCAAAGGCCCTGCATGTCGCCGAAGAAGGCCTGCGCCGGCGCCACGGCGGCGGCCATCCACATCGCCATGGAGAACATGATGCGCGCGCGCTCGTTCTTGCGGCCGAGCACGTCGCGGCGCTCGCGCAGGATGTGCCACGCTCCCACCGCGCCCACGATCATCGCCGTGGTGAGGAAGGCGCCGGTGATGGTGTGCAGGTAGCGGAACGGGAAGGACGGGTTGAAGACGATCGCCCACCAGTCCTCCGGCATGAAGCGGCCGTCGGGCGCGATGGAGTAGCCGGCGGGCGTGTGCATCCAGGAGTTGGCCGAGAGGATCCAGAAGCCGGAGATCAGCGTGCCCACGGCGACCAGGCAGGTGGCGGCGAAGTGCGGCCACTTCCCCACGCGCCCGAGGCCGAACAGCATGATGCCGAGGAAGCCCGCCTCCAGGAAGAACGCCGTCAGCACCTCGTAGGCCATCACCGGCCCGAGCACCGGCCCGGTGCGGTCTGCGAAGACCGACCAGTTGGTGCCGAACTGGTAGGACATCACCAAGCCCGACACGACGCCCATGGCGAAGGCCACCGCGAAGACCTTCAGCCAGTAGCGGAACACGTCGAGGTACGCCTCGCGCCCCGTCCACAGCCACAGCCCTTCCAGCACCGCGAGGTAGCTCGCCAGCCCGATGGTGAAGGCCGGGAACAGGAAGTGGAAGGTGACGGTGAAGGCGAACTGGAAGCGCGCGAGGTCGAGCGCGCTCGGCAAGGCGTCCCAGAGCATGAGCGGCTGTCCCGACGTTGGTTGCCGCTCACATAATCCGCCGCGGCGCGCGCGCCAACCGCGCGCCCGCGTTCAAGCGGCGACGCGCAAGGTTTCCTGCGGGCGGTGGTGCCGCACGACACGCACCTCCCGCACGCCCACGACCTGGCCGAGGTTGCCGGCGACGAGATGCACCATCTCCGCCGGCATGGCGCGCAGCGCCATCTCGACGAAGGTGTCGTCGCCCTCGCGCCGGGCGTGGAAGTCGTCGGCGACGAGGTCGCGTTTGGCGAGGGGTTGCAGCAGCCGCGGCAACAGGCCGGGGCAGGTGTCCGCGAGCACGTGGAAGCTGGCGGAAACGAAACGGTCGGACGGCGACGGATCGGACATTGCGGGCGGGCTCCGGCGAAGGCGCGAAAGGCGGGGTGGCTACCCGGCGGCGCGGCACGCGCCGCAACCCGCGGCGCGGCTCAGGCGGCCGGGCCGGTAATTCGCGCGGAAAGGAGCCGGAGGGGCTGCATCGGTGACATGTTAGGCGCGCGCGGCGCGGTTTCCAAGCCCCATGACGAAGCGGCTAAGGCCGGCCGGCCCCGATCCCCGGCCCCGCCCGAGTCCAGTCCAAGGCCGGAAAGCGCACCAGGGCGATGGGGCCGAGCCTCAGCGTGCGGTCCCGCAGCGCCAGCGGCAGCTCCGCCCGGGCCGGCCCGCCCTCCGGCGGCGGGCGGCTCAGCGCCCGCAGCGCGACGCCGGCGGCGGCGGCGTTGAAGGGGGACAGGAGGCCGGCGGCGCTCGCGGCCTCCAGCAGCGCTTCGCCGCCCGCGAGCCGCAAAACCCCGGTGCCCGCGGGCTGCAAGGCGCCGTCGAGCGCCAGGGTCGCGGACGCGGAGGCCGCAGCCTCGCCCCAGCGCGCGTCCGCCGCCCGGACCTCCAGCGCGCCGCCGCCGTCTCGCCACGCCGCCGCGCGCCGGGCCGGGTCGCCGCCGGGCGGGACCGCGCCGGTCAGGGCGAGGTCCAACCCGATCCTGTGCACGACGCGCCCGAGCCGGTCCGTGCCCGGAAGGGCGGGCGGCAGGACGACGCCCGCGGCCGACGCGCGCAGCGTGCCGGCGGAGGCCCCGCCGCGCCGCGCGTCGAGGTCCACCGAAGCCGAGGCGACCTCGACCGCCCCGACGCGCAGGGCGCGCGCCGTCGCGCCCGCTTCGTCCGGGGGTCCGTCGCCGTCGGGCCGCAAGGGCAACGCCGCGTCGAGGCGGCCGGCGGTGAACGGCGGCAATTCCGCCTCGCCCAGGCGCAGGCGGTGGCGGCCCGGCGCTTCCAGCGCCAGCCGGTCCGGGCGCGACGGGGACACGCGCAGCGTCAGCGCTTCCGTCCGCCAGTCCACGCCGCCCGGCAGGAGGCCGGCGCCTCCCTCCATGCGGAAACCCGGCAGCGCCAGGGAGGCGGAAAAGGGCCAGCCGCCGCGCCGGGGCGGCCCGTGTTCCACGCGCCAGCCCTCCGCTCCTCGGGTCGCGGCCCAGGATGCGAAACCATCCTCCAGCCTGCCGCACAGCCAGAGCCACGCCGCCGTGTGGCCGGCGGCGGCGAGGAATGCGATGGCGAGGAGGGCGCCGGGGGCGGACCGCCAAGCCCGTCTCGGCTTGGCGGGCATCGTGCCGGCCGGTATAGGGGCCTCCCGCACCGCGCGCGAGGCGCGCCGCGGTCCGGACAACCCCCTTCCCCGCCGCGCATGACCGTTCCCGCACCGCCGCCCTTGGACGCCGACGGCGCCCTCTACGTCTTCGCCTACGGTTCCCTGATCTGGCGGCCGGGCTTCGCCTACACCGGGATGCACCCCGCCCTGCTGCGCGGCTTCCACCGCCGTTTCTGCATCTGGAGCCGGCGCTACCGTGGCACGCCGGAGGCGCCGGGGCTGGTGCTCGGCCTCGACCGCGGCGGGTCGTGCCGGGGCGTCGCCTTCCGGGTGCCGGAGGCGGACGCGGCGGCCGTGCTGGACTACCTCCAGGAACGCGAGATGCCGCCGAGCGAGGAGGCGGTGTACGAGCGCCGGGTGCTCCGCGTGACCCTGCTCGACAGCGGCCGGGAGGTGCGGGCCGTCGCCTTCGTCGCCGACCGGACGCGCGCCAGCTACTGCCGGCCGGAAGCCCCCGCCGCAGCGGCGACCATCGCGCGGGGCCGCGGGCAGATGGGGTGCAACCGCGAATACCTGCTCAACACGGTGGCCCACCTGCGCGCGATGGGCGTGCGCGACGCCGGGCTCGACCGCATCGCCGCGCTGCTGCCGCCGCCGGGCTGAGCCGGCGTTTTCCCTCTGTTCATCCACAGCGCGGCCGGGGACCGGGAGAACATCGGCGGCCTCGGGCCACGGGAACGGACCGGGAATCCGAGCCGCGGCGGCACAAGTTCAAAATACCCTTATTTTACAATGCATTAGTGTGTGTGTCGGGTGTGGATGGATTCGATGTAGAACGTCGCACGGCGGGGAAAACCGTCCCTTCGCAGCGGCTTAATGCGCCTTCTTGGAGTCCGAGTCGAAGCCCTTTCCGCACTCAATCCACGGATTTATCCACAGGTTGGCCGGAGGCCGGCAGGCGCTTCACCGCGCCCTCGATCGTGTCCTCCAGCCGCCGCACCAGGGCCTCCCGCCGCAGGTCCGCAGGCAGGGGCGGCATGATGTGGACGTGGATCACGCCGGGCCGCTTGTGGAAGGCGCGGCGCCCCCAGCGCAGGCCGCTGTCCGTGGCGACCGGGATCACCGGCAGGCCGGTGGCGGCGGCCAGCGCGGCGATGCCGGGTTGGTAGGGCCGGTATTCGTCGGGGTGGACTCGGGTGCCTTCGGGAAAGATCACCAACTGCCGGCCTTCGGCCGCCGCCCGCTGCCCGGCCCTGAGCAGGTGGCGCATGGCGCTGGCGCCCGCCGAGCGGTCCACCCCGATCTGGCCGCTGCCGCGCATCAGCCAGCCCCAGACCGGGATGTTGAGCAGCTCCCGCTTCACGACGTAGGCCGGGTCGGGCAGCAGCCAGAGCCAGACGATGGTGTCGTAAGCCGATTGGTGCTTGGCCGCGATCAGGGCCGCGCCCTCCTTCGGCAGGTGCTCCCGGCCCGTCACCTCCGTCCGCACGCCGCAGATGACCCGGAGCGCCCCGACCACGACCCCGGCCCAGAAGCGGATCGGCACCAGCAGCAGGCGCCGCGGCAGCAGCATCGCGGGAAGGATCAGCGTCGCGTAGGTGGCGCTGAAGCCGAAGAAGAACGCGTTGAACAGGGCGGAGCGCAACCAGACCATCATGGGCGCGCGTCCTGCGTCGCGCCGGGGCGGGGCGCAAGGCCCCGTTCGGGGTTCAGGGCCGGGCCGGGCCGCGAAAGGCCGAGCCAAGCCCCGAGCAGCTTGAGGTATTCGCCCGCCAGCAGCCGCCATTCCCGCAAGCCGGCGCGTCCGCGCATCGGCGCCGGCGTCACCGGGTGCGGCAGCAGCGCCACCCCGGGCGGCAAGGCCCGGCGCAGTTCCAGCAGGGCGCGCGGCATGTGGTAGCCCGCCGTCACCACCCGGACGGAGCCGATGCCCTCCCGCCGCGCCCAGGCCGCGATCTCGGCCGCGTTGCCCCGGGTCGAGGCGGCGTCGTGGCCGACCGTGGCGCGGCCGGCGACCGCGTCTGCCACGTCCGGCGGCAGCCCGGCGACGCGCACCAGATCCTGCAAGGTCGCGTCCCGGTGCGCGCCGGAGACGATGAGGCGCGCTTCCCCGTCCGCCAGCAGCAGGCGCAGCCCGGTTTCCACCCGGTCGGCGCCCCCCGTCAGCACCGCGATCCCTTCGGCCCGGAGCGCGCCGCCGGCCGGTGGCGCGGCGGCGGCTTGGAGGAACCACAGGAAGCCCGCCACCGGCAGGGCGAGCGCCAGCAACGCCACGGCCCCGAGGGCCGCCGCCGCCGCGCGGCGCCGTCCCCGCCGGCTCACGGCAGCAGCCGCAACCATCGGCGGACGGCGATCTGCGCGGTGAGCCAGCCGATGCCGGCGCCGATCGCGGGCAGCAGCGCCAAGCCTGTCCAGGGCAGGCCCCGCCACGGCAGGCCCTCGGCGACTGCCGCTTCCCCGCCGACCAGCGGCGCGGCGAGCCCGGCCAGCGCCGCCAGCACCGGCACCGCCAGGGTCGTCCCGGCGAGCGCGCCCGCGCCCGCCAGCAGCGCCACCCGGCGCGCGAAGCGGCCGGCGATATCGGAGTCGGTCGCGCCCAGCTCATGCAGGATGGCGATGGCCTGCCGCCGCGCCGCGATGCCCGCGCGCACCGCGACCGCCACCACCGCCGCGGCGATCCCGGCCACCAGCAGCAGGGCCGCCATCGCCACGCCTTGGAGGCTGCGCGCCAGCGCCGCCAACCGCGCCAGCCAAACGCCGTGCGCCTCCACGGACGCGCCGCCGCCCGGCACCGCGGCCGCGACGCGCTCGGCGAAGCCGGCGGGCGAGGCGGGCAGGGACGCCAAGCGCAGCTCGATCACCACCGGCAGCGGCAGCGAAGGGACCTCGCCCAGCCAGGGGCGGAGCAGCGCCGCCATGCGCTCGCGGTCCATGGCTCGCGCGTCCACGACCCCGGGCAGCGCGCGTAGCGCCGCCAGGGCCGCGTCCCGCCGCGCCGGGGGCGTTTCGGCCGGGAACTGCACCAGCACCGCCGAGCCGGCGCCGCCCTGCCAGCGCCGGGCCAGCTCCGCCGCGCCCTCGGCGCCGCCCAGCGCCACGGCGCCGAGCAGCGCCATCGCCGCCACCAAGCCGGGCAAGAGCCGGTCCGCCAACGCGCGGCGCAGGCCGAGCGGGTCGCGCCCCCGGCTCCGGCGCAAGCGCTGCCGCCGCGCGCCGTCAGCCATGCGAAACCAGCCGCCCGCCTTCCAGCCGCAGCGCGGGCGCCGCGTGGGCCCGCACCAGCACCTCGTCGTGGGTGGCGACCACGACCGTGGTGCCCATGCGGTGCATCTCGCCCAAGAGGCGCAGCACGCGCCAGGTCTGCGCCGCGTCCAGGTTGCCGGTCGGCTCGTCCGCCACCAGCAGCGCCGGGCGTATCACCACGGCGCGGGCGATGGCCACCCGCTGCTGCTCGCCGCCGGAGAGCGCCGCCGGCAGGGCGTCGGCGCGGTTCACCAGGCCGATCCAGCGGAGCATCTCCTCCACGTCGGCGCGCACCTGCGCCTCCGCCCGGCCGGCGATGCGGAGCGGGAGGGCGAGGTTGTCCGCCACGGGCAGGTGCGGCAGCAGGCGGAAATCCTGGTGGACCACGCCGATCCGCCGCCGGAGCCGGGGCAGGGCGGCGCGGCGCGTTTGCGACAGGCGGGCGCCGAACAGCTCCACCTCGCCCCGGCTCGGCCGGAGCGCGAGGTGCATCAAGCGCAGCAGGCTGGACTTGCCGGCGCCGGAAGGGCCGAGGAGCCAGTGGAAGCTGCCTTCCGGCAGGGCGAAGGAGACGTCGCGCAGCGCCTCCGGCCCCGTCCCCTCCGGCCCGGGGGGCACGGGATAGCGGAGGCCGACGCGGTCGAACCGGACCATGGCGCGGACAATGCCGCCGCGGGCGGGGCGCGCCAACCACCGGGCGGGCGGAGGGGCGGCGCCTTACTGCCTCAACGGCTTGCCATCTTGCTTTCCGGGCCTTCGCGGGTGCCGGGTGGAAGACGCCGTTCGGGCGCTGGCGCTTGTATTTCGCCGCGTTTCGGCCGGGAAACGCGAGCGTTCTCGAACCGAGCCGAGCGCCGTCACGGGGCGGTCCTCGGCCCCTCGCGGTCCAGGGCCAGCGGCCGGTCGGCGCGCCCCAGCCCCGGCACGCGGCTTGGTTCGAGAACGAAATCGAGCAGCAGCACGCCGGGGTCGATGTCGGGCGTGGCGCGGCCGAGGAGCCGGAGCAGGGTCCAGTCGTCGCCCGCGGTCAGCCGGTGGCCGCCGCCGCGCACCTCGTACAGCAGCGTTTGGACGCCCCCGGCGCAGCCGGTCGCCGCGTGGACCAGGGCGTCGGGTTGCGTGCCCAGCCCCCGCCGGGGCAGCGGCCGCGCCGGAGCCGTTCCGGCGCAGCGGTTCGCACGGCGCCAGAATTCGAAGCTTGCGGGCACGGACATGCGGCGCTCCAGGCCCACGATGCCGCCCAGATTCACCTCGCCCGTCCAGCGCACCAACGGGTCGGCGGTGCCGGCCACCATGAGGACGGGCAGCGGCCGCGCCGGCCGGCAGCCCCGCTCGGCCCCGAGCGGCATGGTCGCCATGAACACGGCCACCGAGGCGAGGCGGTCGGCGCGCGCGCAGGCATAGCGCAGCGCCATCATGCCGCCGTTGGAGACACCCGCGATGTGGACCGCGGCCGGGTCGGCGGTGCCGTCCGCGACCAGGGCGGCGATCAGCGCGTCGAGGAAGGCGAGGTCGTCGCCGGTCGGCGAGAGCGCCGGCGGCAGCGCCCGGGACAGTGAGCCGTCGTTCCAGAACAGGCTCTGGGCGTCGGGGAAGGCGAGCGCGACCCCGGCTTGGCGCGCCATGGCCGGCAGCGGCTCCAACTCGTCGCGGGTTTGCGCCCCGCTGAGCAGCCCCGCGTGCAGGACGACGATCAGGGGGCGCGGGCCGGCCGCGGCCGGCGGCGCGGCGGGGCGGTCCACCGTGGCCCGCCTTTCGATGCCGTCGCGGCCGACCAGGGAAAGCCGCGCGCCGCTCCCGTCGCAGGCCGGAAGCAGCGGCAGGATGGCCAGCAACGCCGCCGCCGCCCGCGCGACGGCGCGGCGCTGACCGGACCGCCTCGGCCCGGGGGTGCGGCCCGGTCCGGCCGATGGTCCATCGCCGCGCCGTTCCGCCCCGGCCTTGGCCTCGGGGGCGCGGCGACGGACCCGCGGTGGATGGCCTGCGAACGTCATGTTTGGTCCCAAAGGTCGCGCGGCACAGAACGCTCGGAAAGGCGCGCGGTGTTCCGCGGCGCCTAGCCCCACGGCAACGTGGTGGCCGTCCGCCCGTCCGCGGCGCCGCGGCGGCGGTGCACCGGGCGCGGGTGGTGCCGCGCGACGGGCGCCGCCGGGCCCGCGGCGGGGCGTTGCCGTCCCGCACGCGGCCGGGAAGCCGGGCCGGCGGGGCCCGCGCCGGGCGTCGCCGCCCGGACCCTTGGTGCCGGTCGTGCCTGAGCGTGGGCGCCGCCGCGGGCCGGCGGCTTCCGGGCCGCCGCCGTCGAAGCCGTTCCGAACCGGTGCGCGACCGCCACGGCCTATTCACCTTGGCCGGCTCCGCGCAACGGCGGCCTTGGGCGGACAGCCCCGATCCGGCCCGGGGAACGGGGCCGTTCAGGAGCCCGCCGGTGGGGGCGGCGGACCGAAAGAGCGTCGCTCCGCCGCCTCAGGCCACGCGCTCGTAGACGAGGTGCAGCGCCCCTCTGGCCTTGGCCTCGCACTTGACCAACCGGAGGTCCAGCCCGCCCGTGCCCGGCGGGAACAGCGGTATGCCCTCGCCCAGGACGGTCGGGATCAAGGCCATCTCGAGCACGTCGAACTTCCCGATGGCGATCATGGAACGGATCACCCGTCCGCCGCCCGCGATCCACACGCGGCGGTGGCCCCGGCCTTCCAACTCCCCGGCGACCCCGGCCATGTCGCCGGACCGCGCTTCCACCGCGGGCGGCGGATCGGGCAGCGGCCGGGTCGTCACCACGATCGTCGGTTTGCCGGGGTAGGGCCAGTCGCCGAGGCGGCGGAGGGCGTCGTAGGTCGCGCGGCCCATCAGGATCGCGCCGGCGTCCGCCAGGAAGGCATCGAAGCCGAAGTTCTCGGCCGGGTACTCCGCGGCCAACCAGTCGTCCACCCCGCCGTCCGGGCGGGCGATCTTGCCGTCCAGCGAGGCGGCCACGTTGCAATGCCAGACCGTTTCCACCATCGGGTTCCTCCTGCCTCGTGGTTCAGGCCGGGGCGGCGCGCCGCCCGGCACCGCCGAACGGGAGCGGCTGAACACGACTCCGCTGCCCGCCGTCCGGCTGCTTGCGACCGCGGCGGCGCTTCACCAGAGTCCGGCCGCCATGCGCGCCACTTGCCCGTCCTGCGAAGCCGTATACGAAATACCCGACCGGCTGGTCGGCTCCGGCCGCCGCCTGCGTTGCGCGAACTGCGGCCACGAATGGACCCTGCTGCAAGCGGAGCCCGCGCCAGCCCCGACGGCGTCCGCGCTGCCGGCTTCGCCGTCGGGGGCGATGCCGGTCACCCCGCCCCCGCCCGCCTACACCTACGCGCCGACGCCCGAGCCGCCCCAGGCCGTGCCCCCGCCGACGCGCCCGATGCTGCGCCGCCCGCCGCAGGTGATAGACCCCCCGCTGCCGCCGGTGGACGACGCCGCCGGGTTCCGCGGGCGCGGCGACCTCGTCTTGCGGGCGGCGTGGATAGGCTCCGTGCTGCTGGTGCTGCTGGCGCTCGGCGCGCTGTGGACCTTCCGCCACGAAATAGCCGCTGCGTGGCCGCCGGCGGCGCGCTTGGTCGGGACGCCCGTGAGCGGGGGCTGATGGCCGGCCTTCACCCTTCCGCCTTCAGCACCTCGCCCGCCAGGTAGAGGCTGCCGCAGACCAGCACCCGCGCCGGCGGGCCGCCGCGTGGCAACGCGGCCAGCGCCGCCGCCACGGTCGGCCCAGGCCGCGCGGCGCCGCCGCTCGCCGCCACGATGCCCTCCACCGGCATGGCGAGGTGCTGGCCCGGTTCGGCCACGGCCCAGGTCGTGTCCGCGAGCGGGAGCAGCGGCGCCAGGAACCCCGCCGCGGCCTTCGATTGCTTCATGCCGACGACGAGGTGGATCGGGCGCTCGGGCGCCGCGTCGCGCCAAGCGCGGAGCTGCGCGGCGAGGGCCTGGCCGGCGCCGGGGTTGTGGCCGCCGTCGAGCCACAGCTCCCAGCCGCCGGGCAGCGAGGCGGCGAGGCGGCCGCGCAGGCGCTGCAGCCGCGCCGGCCATTCGGCGGAGGCGACCCCGGCGGCGACCGCTTCCGCGGTGAGCCAGGGCGGGTTCCAGGCGCGGAGCGCGGCGATCGCGATGCCGGCGTTTTCCGCTTGGTGCGGCCCGGCGAGCGAGGGCGGCGGCAGATCCAGCGCGCCCGCGGCGTCGGCGTAGCGCAGGCCGCCGGCGCCGCCCGGGGCGGGGCCGATCCGCCAGTCGCGGTCGCGCGCCAGCAAGGGGGCGCCCGCCTCCGCCGCGGCGGCTTCCAGCACGGCGAGCGGCCCGACCGCGCCGACGGCGCAGGGGACGCCGGGCTTGATGATGCCGGCCTTCTCGCCGGCGATCTTCTCCAGGGTGTCGCCCAGGAACTCCATGTGGTCCATGGAGATGGAGGTGACGGCGGTCGCCGCCGGCCGGTCCACCACGTTGGTCGCGTCGTAGCGGCCGCCGAGGCCGGTCTCCAGCACCAGGAGGTCTGCCGGCACGCGGCTGAACAGCAGGAGCGCCGCGGCGGTGGTGATCTCGAAAACGGTGATCTCGGCGCCGGCGTTGCGCGTTTCCACCTCCTCCAGCACGGCCTCCAGGGTTTCCTCGTCCACCGGCTCGCCGGCCAAGCGGATGCGCTCGTGGAAGCGGACCAGGTGCGGCGAGGTGTAGACGTGGACGCGCCGACCGGCCGCTTCCGCGACCGCGCGCAGAAAGGCGCAGCAGGAGCCCTTGCCGTTGGTGCCTGCGACGTGGACCACCGGCGGCAAGGCGCGCTCCGGGCGGCCCAGCGCCTCCAGGGCGCGGCGCATCCGGCCGAGGCTGAGGTCGATCAGCTTCGGGTGGAGGCCGTGCAGGCGCTCGACGATGGCTTCGGCGCGGGAAATGGCGGCGGGGCCTCTGCGCGGGGCGCCGGCGCTACCCGGCGGGCGCGGCGCGCTCGGCCGCCGGTGGCGCGAGGAGGGCCGGCGCGGGCGGCGGGGCGGCGTCCGCTTCCAGATCCTGCCGCGCCGCCGCTTCGGCGGCGCCCTCCGGCACGCGCAGGAGGCCGATCACCCGCGCCAGGGTGGCGCGCATCTCGCCGCGCTTCACCACCATGTCGAGGATGCCGTGCTCCAGCAGGTACTCGGCGCGCTGGAAGCCCTCGGGGAGCTTCTCGCGCACCGTCTGCTCGATCACCCGCGCGCCCGCGAAGCCGATCAGCGCGCCCGGCTCGGCGATCTGGACGTCGCCCAGCATGGCGAAGGAGGCCGTGACGCCGCCCGTGGTCGGGTCGCACAGCACGAGGATGAGGGGCAGCCCCGCCTCCTTCACCATGCGCGTGGCGATCACGGTGCGCGGCATCTGCATGAGCGAGACCGCGCCCTCCTGCATCCGCGCGCCGCCGGAGGCGGTGAAGACCACCAGCGGGCTGTCCTGCAGCACCGAGAGGCGCGCGGCCGTGACCAGCGCCTCGCCCACGCCCGCGCCCATGGAGCCGCCGAGGAAGGAGAACTCGAAGGCCGCGACGACGGCGCGGTGGCCGTCGATGGCGCCGTGCGCCACCAGCACCGCGTCCTCCTGCCCGGAGCGCGACTGCGCGTCCTTCAGGCGGTCGGCGTAGCGGCGCTGGTCGCGGAAGCGGAGCGGGTCGGCGGGCGCGCGCGGCAGCTCGATGCGCTGCCAGCCGGGGTCGAGCGTGATGTCGAGCCGCTGCCGCGCGCCGATCCGCATGTGGTGGCCGCAGTGGGTGCAGACGTGGAGCGCGCGCTCCAGGTCGCGGTGGAAGATCATCTGCTCGCAGTTCGGGCACTTGTCCCAAAGGTTGTCCGGCACCTCGCGCGGGGCGCCGAACAGCGTCTTGATCTTGGGCAGCGCCCACTCGCTGATCCAGTTCATCGGTCGTCGCGGCCCCCTTCGTGCCGCGCGCCGTGCACCGCGTCCGCCAAGGCGCGCACCTGGTCCAGCACCTGCCGCCGCGTCTCGCGCCGCGCGCGGCCGTCCTCGTCCAGGCCGGCGGCGAGCGTGTCCACCAGCGCGGAGCCGACCACGACGGCGTCGGCGAGGCGCGCCGCCTCCGCCGCCTGCTGCGGCGTGCGGATGCCGAAGCCGATGGCGACGGGCAGGTCCGTGTGGCGGCGGATGCGCGGCACCGCCTCCGCCAGGTGCTCCGCGGTGGCGCTGCGGGTGCCGGTGATGCCGGCGATGGAGACGTAGTAGACGAAGCCGGAGGTCGCGGCGAGCACGCGCGGCAGGCGGGCCTCGCCCGTGGTGGGGGCGATCAGGCGGATCAGGTCCAGGCCGGCGTCGCGGGCGTGGGGCGCGATCTCCCCGGCCTCCTCGGGCGGCACGTCCACCACGATGAGGCCGTCCACGCCGGACGCCGCGGCGTCGCAGCAGAAGCGCTCGACGCCGTAGGAGAGGACGGGGTTGTAGTAGCCCATCAGGACGATGGGCGTCTCGTCGTCCTCGGCGCGGAAGTCGCGCACCATGGCGAGCACGCCGGCGAGGGTGGCGCCGGCCTTCAGGGCGCGTTGCGCCGCCCTTTGGATGGAGGGGCCGTCCGCCATCGGGTCGGTGAAGGGCACGCCGACCTCGATCAGGTCGGCGCCCGCGCCGGGCAAGCCGCGCAGGATCGCCATGGAGCAGGCCGGGTCGGGGTCGTACGCCTGGAGGTAGGTGACGAACCCGGCGCGGCCCTCGCGCTTCAACGCCTCGAAGCGGGCGGCGATGCGGCTCACAGCGCGACCCCGAGGTGCCGCGCGACGGCGAAGATGTCCTTGTCGCCGCGGCCGCACAGGTTCATCACGATCAGGAAGTCGCGCGGCAGGCCCGGCGCCATGCGGACCACCTGCGCCAAGGCGTGCGCCGGCTCCAGCGCCGGGATGATGCCCTCCAGCTTGGAGCAGAGCTTGAAGGCCTCCAGCGCCTCGTCGTCGGTCGCGGCGACGTACTCGACGCGGCCGAGCTCGTGCAGCCAGGAGTGCTCCGGGCCGATGCCGGGGTAGTCGAGGCCGGCGGAGATGGAGTGCGCCTCGTCGATCTGGCCGTGCGCGTCCTGCAGCAGGTAGGTGCGGTTGCCGTGCAGCACGCCGGGGCGGCCGCGGCTGAGCGAGGCCGCGTGCTCGCCGCTGTCGAGGCCCCGCCCCGCCGCCTCCACGCCGAACATCCGCACCTCCCGGTCGTCGAGGAAGGGGAAGAATAGGCCCATGGCGTTGGAGCCGCCGCCGATGGCGGCCACCAGCGCGTCCGGCAGCCGGCCTTCCGCGGCCATGATCTGCTCGCGGACCTCTTCGCCGATCACGCTCTGGAAGTCCCGCACCATGACCGGGTAGGGGTGCGGGCCGGCGACGGTGCCGATGCAGTAGTAGGTGTCGTCCACGTGGGCGACCCAGTGGCGCAGCGCCTCGTTCATCGCGTCCTTGAGCGTGGCGGCGCCCGACGAGACGGGCACCACCTCGGCGCCGAGCAGCTTCATGCGGAACACGTTGGGCTGCTGCCGCTCCACGTCGGTCGCGCCCATGAACACGGTGCAGGGCAGGTCGAACAGCGCGCAGGCGGTGGCGGTGGCGACGCCGTGCTGGCCGGCGCCGGTCTCGGCGATGATGCGGCGCTTGCCCATGCGCTTGGCGAGCAGGATCTGGCCGAGCACCGCGTTGATCTTGTGCGCGCCGGTGTGGTTCAGCTCGTCGCGCTTGAAGTAGACCTTGGCCCCGCCGAGGTGCGCCGTCAGCCGCTCGGCGAACCAGAGCGGGCTGGGGCGGCCGACGTAGTGGGTGAGTAGGCGGCGCCACTCCGCGTCGAAGGCCGGGTCGCGCTTCGCCTCGTTGTAGGCCTGCTCCACCTCCAGGATGAGGGGCATGAGCGTTTCGGCGACGTAGCGCCCGCCGAACGGGCCGAAGCGGCCCGCTGCGTCGGGGCCCTGGCGGAAGGAGTTCGGCAGCGGCGTGTCCATCGGCGTTCCTTGCGGGGCGGCGGAGGCGCCCCGGATCGAGCACGGGACATAGCGTCGGGGCGGGGCTGCGGTAACCCCCGCGGCCGTGGCCGAGCGCGCCCGAAGGGCCTCGCCCCGACGGCCGGCCGGGCGGTATGGTGCACGGATGGAACCTCCGCCCGACAGGGCCCGCCGCGGGGCGCTCCGGCTGCTCCCGCTGGGGGCCATCGCCGCCCTGGCGGCGTCCTGCGCCGCCCCGGCCCCGGAAGCCGCCGCCCCGGCGCCGCGGCCCGCACCCGGGGAAAGGGCCTACATCGTGTTCTTCGACTGGGGCAGTTCCCGGATCGGGCCGCGCGGGCGGGAGGTCATCGCCGAGGCGGCCCGGAACGCCGGCGGGGCGGAGGGGAGCGGCCGCGTCGAGTTGCAGGCCTTCGCCGACCGCTCCGGCCGGGCGAGCCGCAACCAGAGCCTCAGCGAGCGCCGCGCCGAGGCGGTGGCGGCGGAGCTGGCGCGCCAGGGCGTGCGGCGCGAGCGCATCGCCGTCCAAGCCTTCGGCGAGGACCGGAACTTCGTGCCGACGCGCGATGAGGTGCGCGAGGCGCAGAACCGGGGCGTTTGGATCGTGCTGCGGTGAGGGCTGTTTGACGGTTGCCGGCCCAAACTCGGAAGCGCGGTCCGCCCCGCCGCTCCGGTTCATCCCGTTGTTGGTAGCGATCGCGGCATGTGCGCCGCGGGCACCAACGGAAGCGGCGCCGTCCGTCCCGATGGCGCCGATCGTGAGCAGGGGCTGGCCGCTCCTGTTCTTCGACAGGGACAGCGCCGAACTCAGCGAGCGGCATCGGGGCCTTGTCGCCGACGCGGTCGAGCGTCTTGTCACGGACAAGGTGATTGCCCGGATCGATTTGCGCGCCCACGCCGACCGTTCCGGCGGGCCGAGCTACAACCAGCGCCTCAGCCAACGCCACGCGGAGGCGGTCGCGGCTGAACTCGTGCACCAGGGCATCCGGCCCGAGAACATCGCGGTACAAAGCTTTGGCGAAGGCCGCCCCATGGTGCCGACGCGGGATGGCGCCGTGGAACCGCAAAACCGACACGTCGAGATCGTGCAGCGCTGACCGCGCTTGAAACGCCTCAGTTGCCCTTCGCCGCCGCCACGAAGGCCCGGACCAGCGCCGGGTCCTTCACCCCGCGCGCCTTCTCCACGCCTGAGGACACGTCCACGCCTGGGGCGCCGGTTTCGGCGAGCGCCCGCGCCACGTTGTCCGGCGTCAGGCCGCCCGCGAGCAGCCAGGGGCGGGGCACGGCGCGGCCCGCGACCAGGCTCCAGTCGAAGGCGGCGGCGTTGCCGCCGGGCAGTTCGGCGCCGGCGGGCGGCTTGGCGTCGAGCAGGAAGCGGTCCACGGCGGGCGCGTAGGCGGCGAGGGCGTCGAGGTCGGAGGGCGAGGAAACGCCCAGCGCCTTCATCACCGGCAGGCCGAAGCGGGCGCGGACGGCGGCGCAGCGCTCGGGCGTTTCGCCGCCGTGGAGCTGGATCACGTCGAGCGGCAGCGCGGCGAGCACCGCTTCGATGGCGTCGTCGTCCGGGTCCACGAACAGGCCGACGCGCTCCGCGCCGCCGGTGTCGAGCGCCCCGAGCGCGGCGGCGTCGGCGGGCGTCAAGGCGCGCGGCGAGGGCGGGAAGAACACGAAACCCAGCATGTCGGCGCCGGCGGAGGCGGCGGCGTCGAGCGCGACGGGGCTGTTCACGCCGCAGATCTTCACGCGCACGGCGGCGCTCATCCGGGCAGCCCCGCCGCGACGGCCGCCGCGGCCGCGGCCGGGTCGGGCGCGCCGGTCAGGGGGCGGCCGAGCACGATCCAATCGGCGCCGGCCGCCACCGCCTCGGCGGGCGTCGCGGTGCGCGCCTGGTCGCCCGCGGCGCTGCCCGCGGGGCGCACGCCGGGCACCACCAGCAGGGGCGCCGGGCCGAACGCCTCGCGGATCGCTGCGACCTCGCGCGGCGAACAGACCAAGCCGTCGGCGCCGTTCTCCAAGGCGAGGCGCGCGAGGCGCAGCACCTGCTCCTCCGGGGCGCCGGCGACGCCGGTTTCGGCCAGCGCCTCGGCGCCCAGGCTGGTCAGCACGGTGACCGCGAGCAGGACGGGGCGTTCCGCGCTCTGCGACTCCGCGGCTTCGCGCGCCGCCTCCACCATCGCCGCGCCGCCGGCGGCGTGGACCGTCAGCATCGCGGGGCGGAGCGGCAGCAGCGCGCACACCGCGCCGGCGACGGTGTTCGGGATGTCGTGCAGCTTCAGGTCCAGGAACACCGGCGCGCGGGCGCCGACGCGGCGCACCGCTTCCGGCCCGGCCGCGCCGAACAGCTCCAGCCCGACCTTGAGCACGCCGCAGCGCGGCGGGGCCAGCGCGGCGGCGAGGGCTTCGGCGCGGGGGAGGTCGGGCGTGTCCAGCGCGGCGACGATCCGCGCCGCGAGGGAGGAGGGGCGCGCGAGCAGGTTCAGCGCCCGCGGGGCGGGGCCGCCGCGGTCACGCCGCGGGGCGCTGGAGGCGGGGGAAGTTCGTGACGGGCGGCACCGGGCCGACGTCCTTCGCGGCCCGCGCGCGGTGCTCGGCGAGTTCCGCTTCCAGCACGCGCGCGGCTTCCCTGTAGCGGCTCGCCCGGCGCCGCGCGGCGAGCGCGCTGGCCCAGGTCACGGCGGCGCCGAACAGGAAGGCCAGGGCGGCGAGGACCAGCATCGCCGTGGACAGCGGCACCACCCAGGCGAGGTCGAAGGGCCAAAGCTCCAGCGCCACCTCCTGGCGGTTCGACAGGCCGAACAGCACCAGCACCAGCAGCAGGGGCAGCAGCAGGAGGAGTCCGAGGATGCGGGCCATCATTCCACCGTCGCCGGGGCGCGCACAGGGGCTTGGGCGGCCTTCCGCGGGGGCGCCGCGCCGCCGCCGCCGCCGGACGCGCCGTTGATCCGCTCGCGCAGCTCCTTGCCCGGCTTGAAGTAGGGCACGGCCTTGCCGGCCACCGGCACGGCGGCGCCGGTGCGGGGGTTGCGGCCGGTGCGGGCGTCGCGCCGCTTGGCGGAGAAGGCGCCGAAGCCGCGCAGCTCCACCCGGTCGCCGCGCGCGAGCGCCGCGGTGATCTCGTCGAAGATGGTGGCCACGATCAGCTCGACGTCGGGCTGGCGGAGGTGCGGGTTCTCCGCCGCCAACTGCGCGATCAGCTCGCTCTTCGTCATCCCCAAGCCCCCGCTCTCATGGGCGAAGCTGCCAGACCGGGAAGGGCCAGTCAACGCCAAGCCATTCTGAAAGCAAGGTTTTCGCTGCGCCCTGGAAGGCGGAGCGGAAGAGGCGCTCGGCCATGGAGCGGGTTTCCACATCCCTGACGGGCAGGCTCTCCGGCACGCCCTTCTCGGCCGCGAGCCAAGCCCGCGCCTCCGGCTCGCCGCCGATCGCGTCCACCAGCCTGCGCTCCAGCGCCTGCCGGCCCGTCAGCACGCGGCCGTCGGCGACGGCGCGCACCGCGGCCTCTTCCAGGCCGCGGCCGGCGACGACCTTGGCCACGAACTGGTCGTGCAGGTCGGAGATCACGCGCATGATGGCCTCGCGCCCCTCGGGCGAGAGCGGCTGGAAGGGGTTGGGCTGGGCCTTGAGGGGGCCGGACGTCAGCAGCTCGGGCCGGACGCCCAGGCGGTCCAGCAGCTCGGAGGCGTCGAAGGATTGCAGCAGCACGCCGATGGAGCCGGTGACGGTGCCCTCGCGCGTGAAGATGCGGTCGGAGGCGACCGCGGCCATGTAGCCGGCCGAGGCGGCGGTGCCGCGGAGCACGGCCACCACCGGCTTGCCGCTCTGCCGCACGCGGTTCAGCGCGGCGTACAGCGCCTCGCCGCCGCCGGCGCTCCCGCCCGGGCTGTCGATGGCGACGATGACGCCGCGGTTGGACGAGTCCTTGCGCATGCGGTCGAGCGCCTCGATCACCTTGCGGTCGTCGCCGATGACGCCCTCCACGGTGAGGCGCGACAGGTGCGCCGCGCCGGGCAGCCCCGCGCCGGCGGACCGGTACGCGGCGAAGGCGGCGCCGGCGACGACGAGCAGCACCGCCAAGGCGCGCCAGAGCGCGAGGCGGCGCTTGAGGCGGCGGCGGTCGATCAGGAGGTCGGCTTCGAGGGGCATGGGTCGGCTTCTGCGGGAAGGAGGCCGGTATATGCGGCGGCCGGCGGCTCTGGCCAGCCAAATGCGCGGCCCGCTACGCCGCGCTCGGGATGGCCTCCGCGTCGTCGGGCAGGCCGGCGCCGCGCCCGGCCGCGCGCAGGAAGGGGACGGCGATCTCGACCACCAAGCCGCCGGCTTCCCAATGCCGCTCCACCGCGCCGCCGAGCTGGCCGCGGATGGTGGCCTCGATCATCCGCGACCCGAAGCTGCGGCGCGCCGGCGCGCCCCGCAAGGGCGGTCCGCCGCTCTCCGCCCAGCGGAGCCGCAGCATCCCGTCGTCCCCCGTCCTGCGGCCCGCGCGCCAGCGCACCTCCACCCGGCCGCCGGGGACGGAGAGCGCGCCGTGCTTCGCGGCGTTGGTGGCCAGTTCGTGCAGCACCATGGCGAAGGGCTGCACGGCGGACGGGGCGAGCGGCAGGGGCGGCCCGTCCAGCGACACGACGGGGCCCCTGGGCGGCGCGTTCGGCGATCCCTTCGGCGCGGCGTAAGGGGCGAGCTCCCGCTCGGCGACGGCGCGCAGGTCGGCGCCGGACCAGCCGCTCTCGGCGAGCAGCGAATGCGCGCGCGCCAGGGCGGCGACGCGCGCGCCGACGGCGGCCGCGTAGGCGCGCGGCTCGTCCGCGGGCGTGAGCCGCAGCACGGACTGCACCACCGCCAATGCGTTCTTGGCCCGGTGGTTCACCTCGCCCACGAGCAGGGAACGCCGCGCCTCGTCCGCCTTGCGCGCCGAGATGTCGCGCATGGTGCCGGTGAAGAAGCGCCGGCCCTCGCCGTCGCGCCACTCCGCGATGGAGAGGTCCAGCGGCACGGGCGAGCCGTCCTTGCGGCGGCCCTCCACCTCCCGCCCGATGCCGATGATCCTCCGTTCGCCGGTCCGCAGGTACGCGGCGAGGTACGCGTCGTGCCGGCCCGCGTCGCCGGCGCCCATCAGCATGGACACGTTGCGGCCGATGGCCTCCTCCGCCGCGTGGCCGAAGATGCCCTCGGCGGACCGGTTGAAGGACCGGATGGTGCCCCGCTCGTCGATCACCACGATGGCGTCCACCGCGGTGTCCACCACGGCGCGCAGCCGCGCCTCGCCCGCGGCGACCGCCGCCGCGCGCTCGCGGAGCGCCGCTTCCGCCCTTTCGACGGCCTGCTGTAGCCGGGCGAACTCGCGCACGCTCGCCGGCTCGTCGGGCGCCATGGGCGGCGCGTTCCCGCCGCTGGCCGCGACCGCCTCCGCGCGCGCCGTGAGCGATTGCACCGGCCGCAGGACGCGCCGGCCGATGCGGGCGGCGGCGAGCATGGCGATGGCCAGCGCCGCCAGCCCGCCCAGCCCGAGCGCCGCGAGCGGCCTCCGCAGGCCGTCGAGGAAGGCGGAGCGCGGCTCGGCCACGGTGACGATCCACCCCGGCGCCGCGGACAGTCGGCGGTAGGCGGTGGCGATCTCCACGCCGCTCAGGTTCCGCCCGCGCAGGATGCCCGCCGGGCCGGCCTTCGCGCCGTCCGTCACCCAATCGCGGACCTGCTGGCCGGCGTGGCGGTCCTGGAAGTCCGAGCGCGCGACGATCTTGCCGGCGCCGTCGATCAGCGAGGCGTAGCCGCCGCCGCGGAAGGGCTGCTCGCCGAGCAGGCGCGAGACGCGCGCGGCCTCCACCACGCTGCCGAGCGCGTAGGCCACCTCGCTTCCCTTCCGGACGGGGACGAGGACGGGCGCGACGGCTTCCCCCGTCCGGCGGCTGCGGATGAGGTCGCCCACGGCCGGGCGGCCGCTCTCCAGCACCCGCCGCACCATGGCGGCCGTCTGCGGCTGGACCGGTTGGGACGGGGTGCCGAATCCCTCTTCGGTGTTGAAGGCCACGCCGGCGTCCGGCGCGACCAGGAAGATGCGGGCGCCCAGCATGGCGGCGGTCCGCTTCGCTTGGGCATGGAAAACGGCCAGGTCGCCCTCGTCGTCCACCAGGCTGTGCGCCGTCGCCAGGGTGGACAGGGCAAGGACGGAGGCGGCGATCTCCGTGTCGACGGCGCTGGCGAGCGCGGCGGCGGTGCCCGCGAGCCGGTCCTCGAAGGCCTGCCGCGAGGCGTCCACGGCCGCCCCGACCGCGATGGCGCCGACGGCGAGGGCCGGGAGGAGGGCCGCCGCGACAAGGGCGACAAGGTGCGTCCGCAAGCCGCGGCCCTCCGCCGCGGGCGTGGGTGGTTTAGGCACTCTGCTGTCGCCCCTTGGCTCAAGCCGCGCGCCCTCGGCGCCGCCCTGTCTTTATATAGTATACTCTGGTGAGGACAATCTATCTTGGGTTGTGCCGGGGCAGCGCCCAAAGAAAAACCCCGGGCGGCCGCGCCGCCCGGGGTTCTGCAATGCATGCGCCGCCGCTCGGGGTGCGGCGACGCGGTCGCGGGATCGGCCTACTCCTCGCCGGCCATCTCGCGGCGCCGCCGGATGGCCGCGCCCAGGATGTCGCCGAGCGACGCGCCGGAGTCGGTCGAGCCGAACTCCTTCATCGCTTCGCGCTCCTCGTCCACTTCCTTGCCCTTCACGGTCAGGGCCAGGCGCCGCGCAGCGCGGTCCACGGCCGTGACCTTGGCGTCCACCTTCTCGCCCACCGCGAAGCGGTCGGGGCGCTGGTCGCCGCGGTCGCGGGCCAACTCGGCGCGGCGGATGAAGCCGGTGAGGACCTCCTCCACCTTCACCTCGATGCCGTTGGCCTGCACTTGCGTCACGACGCAGGTGACGATGTCGCCCTTGCGCACCTTGTCCAGCACGTCCGCGGCCGGGTCGGCCTCGAGCTGCTTGACGCCGAGCGAGATGCGCTCCTTCTCCGCGTCCACGTCGAGCACCTTGGCCTTGACGGTCTGGCCCTTCTCGTACTTGGCCATCGCCGTCTCGCCCGGCTCGTCCCAGGACAGGTCGGACATGTGGACCATGCCGTCGAGGTCCGGGCCGAGGCCGACGAACAGGCCGAACTCGGTGATGTTGCGGATCTCGCCCTCGACCACGGAGCCGGGCGGATGCGCCTCGGCGAACAGCTCCCACGGGTTGCCTTGGGCCTGTTTGAGGCCGAGCGAGATGCGCCGCTTCGGCTCGTCCACGTCCAGGATCAGCACGTCCACCTCCTGCGAGGTGGCGACGATCTTGCCCGGGTGGACGTTCTTCTTGGTCCAGCTCATCTCGGAGACGTGGACCAGGCCCTCGACCCCCGGCTCCAGCTCCACGAAGGCGCCGTAGTCGGTGATGTTGGTGACGCGGCCGGAGAACTTGGCGTTGACCGGGTACTTGAGCGCCACGCCGTCCCACGGGTCAGACATGAGCTGCTTCATGCCGAGCGAGATGCGCTGGGTTTCCGGGTTGAACCGGATCACCTGCACCTTGACCTGCTGGCCGATGGTCAGCGCCTCGGACGGATGGTTGATGCGCCGCCACGCGATGTCGGTGACGTGCAGCAGGCCGTCCACGCCGCCCAGGTCCACGAAGGCGCCGTAGTCGGTGATGTTCTTCACCACGCCGTCGAGCACCATGCCTTCCTTGAGGCCCTGGATCAGCTCGGAGCGCTGCTCGGCGCGGGTCTCTTCCAGCACGGCGCGGCGGGACACCACGATGTTGCCGCGGGCCCGGTCCATCTTGAGGATCTGGAAGGGCTGCGGGCTGCCCATCAGCGGGCCGACGTCGCGCACCGGGCGGATATCGACTTGGCTGCCGGGCAAAAAGGCCACGGCGCCGCCGAGGTCCACGGTGAAGCCGCCCTTGACGCGGCCGAAGATCACGCCGTTGACGCGCTGGTTCGCCTGGAACGCCTTCTCGAGGTTGGTCCAGGCTTCCTCGCGCCGCGCCTTCTCGCGCGACAGCACGATGGAGCCGTCCCGGTCCTCGTAGCGCTCGACGAACAATTCGATGGAGTCGCCGGGCTTCACCTCGGGCTTCTGGCCCGGGGGCGCGAACTCCTTGAGGGGCACGCGCCCTTCGCTCTTGAGGCCCACGTCCACGACGGCGAAGTCGTCGTCCACGCGGACCACGCGGCCGGTCACGACGGAGCCGGCGAAACCCGTGTCCGCGCCGAGGGTGGCGTCGAGGAGGGCGGCGAAGTCCTCGGTCATGCTGCCCGCCCCGGGCTGTTCCCGGGTGGCGAGGCTGGTGGCTGATGCCATGTAGCGTTCTGTTCCTGTGGGCCCGCCGGTGTGGTCCCGACGCGGCCATGGTTCTGCGCCCCCGCGCTGTGCGCCCCCCGGCGCCGCGCTGGAACGGCTTGGTCCGGCATGCGCCCCCCGACGCGATACCCGACGACCCTGCTGAATGGGCGGCGTGTCGGCCCGCCCGGTTCCGGCCCGGCAATAAGGGGCGGCGCGAACCGCTAATCCCCCGTGAACGCGGGCGCCACGCACCGGAAAGGGCGCGGCAAGGTCGGCCTAGGCCCGCACCGGGGCGGGCGTCAAGGAAAATCGGACCGGCACGGTTCGTTCGACCGCGCGCGCCGCCCTTGACCGCCGGCTTCAGCCACTTAGTTATTGAGCGTTCGACAAACAAGAGGGCCGCCATGACCCTTCTTTCCCGTGCGCCGGCCCTGGGCCGGCCCTGATGCGCCCGGCCAAGGTCGCCGAGGAGGCGGTGGCGGACGCCTTGGTGGAGGCCTTCCGCCGCGACGGCTACGCGGGCGCCGCCGTCCGCGACCTATGCGAGGCGACCGGGCTGAAGTCGGCGAGCCTCTACCACCGCTTCCCGCGCGGGAAGGCCGACATGGCGCTCGCCGCCCTGGACCGGGTGGCCGGGGGCTTCGGGCAGGACGTCGTCGCGCCGCTGGAAGCCGCGGGCGATCCGGCGGCGCGGCTGCGGAAGAGCGCGGCGGGGCTCCGGCGCCACTACGCCGGCGGCCGGCTCGCCTGCCTGCTCGCCGTGCTCGCCGCGTCGGAGGCGCCGGAGCCGGTGCGGGAGGCGATCGCGGCGGCGCTCGGCCGCTGGCGCGCGGCCCTCGCCGGGGCGTTGGCCGAAGCGGGCGCCGGCTCGCCGGGCGACGAGGCCGAGGACCGCATCGCCGCCGTGCAAGGGGCGCTGGTGCTCGCGCGGGGCACCGGCTCGACCGCGGCGTTCCGCCGCGCCGTTTCGCGCATGGAGGAGCCGCCGCGATGACGAACCGCTACCACGAGACCGCCTTCACCCCTGCCGTCCGCCGCTTGCAGGAGCGCGCCGGCAGCCGCGGCGCCTACGCCGACCCGGATGGCAAGCGCCCGCCGAACGACCGCTTCGGGCCGCGCGAAGCGCAGTTCATCGGCGAGCGCGACGGCTTCTACCTCGCCACCGTCTCGGAAGCCGGCTGGCCCTACGTGCAATTCCGGGGCGGGCCGACGGGCTTCGCGCGCGTGCTGGACGAAGGGGCGCTCGGCTGGGCGGACTTCCGTGGCAACCAGCAATTCGTGTCCGCCGGCAACGCCTCCGCCGGGGGCGGGCGCGCGTCGCTGATCCTGATGGACTACCCCAACCGGCGCCGGCTGAAGCTGTTCGGCCACCTGTCGTTCACGGACGCGGAGGAGGCGCCCGACCTCCTCGCCCGCCTCGCCGTGCCCGGCTACCGCGCCAAGGCGGACCGCGCGGCGGTGCTGCGCCTGGTCGGCTTCGACTGGAACTGCCCGCAGCACATCCCGCAGCGCTTCACCCTGGACGAACTGGGCGACGCGCTGGCGCCGGTGCGGGGGCGCATGGCAGCGCTGGAGGAGGAGAACCGGGCGTTGAGGATGCGGTTGGGCGATCCCGACTGACGTTGTTCTCCCCGGAGACTGCGCGGGCCTCCCGCGCCAGATGCTTCGGGGGCGCCCCCTTCCGGAGCGGCCCCGAAGCATTCGTGGCTGCGGCCCTCAGCCGCCCCGCGTGGCCGTTTCCGCCAGGAACCGCCGCGCCGCCGCCATCTCCGGCCGCTCGGTGTCGGCCTCGGCCGTCAGCTCCAACAGCCGCCCGTATCAAAGGCGCGCGGCCCCGCGGTCGCCGCTGCGCTCCGCGGCCTTCGCGGCGCCGGCGAAGGAGCGGTAGCGGTTGGGCGCCGCCTTCAGGGAGGCTTCGAACTCGCGCAGCGCGGCCGCCGGGTCGCCTGTTTCCAGCAGCCTCTCGCCGAGCAGCTCGCGCATCGGCGAGAGGCGGTTCTCCATGGCGATGTGCTTCTCGGTGCGGTCCTCCAGATCGGCCGCGGCGCGCATCAGGCGCAACGCCTCGTCACGCCGTCCTTCGGCGAGCGAGATCCAAGCCGTGGCGGCCGTCTCTTGTATCTGCGCCTGCTCGGCCCAGTAGGGCTCGCGCGACTCGGCCAAGCGGCCGCGCAGCTCGCGCAGCCGTTCGACGGAGGGTTTCGCGGCGGCCGGGTCGCCGCTGCGCGCCGCGCCCAGCGCCTTCCCGAACCACGGTATGGCCTCCGCCATTGGGTAGGGCGTCTTCGGCACCGGCAACGCCGCGGCCTCCGCCCAGGCGCCGCGGTCGAGGGCGTGGCGGACAAAGGCGGCGTTGAAGCCGGTGTGGAACGGATAGATCAGCGGCGGCGGCTCGGAAACCGCCCGGTAGGGCGCGAGGAGTTCCGCCGCTGCCTTGTCCTGCGCCATCTGCATGTGGGCATTGGTGAGGAAATCCACCGAATGGTAGTTGCGCGCGATCAGCTCCGGCTTGCCGGCGACGCGCGGGTCGAGGCGCCCGAAATACGCGGTGTAGGAGGCGATGGCGGCGCGGTCGGCGGCGATCGCCTCCTTCCACAGCCCGAGCGTGGAGAAGACGTGCGAGGGCATGTGGAGCGCGTGCCCCGAGGCGGGCGCGATGGCGGCGTAGCGCCGCGCCGCCGGCAGGCCGCGTTCGGCGAGCGGCGCGAAGTCGTAGGTGTGGACGAGGTAATGCACGACGCCGGGGTGGTTCGGCACGCGCGCGTCGGCCCGTTCGAGGATCTCGCCCGCTTTCCGTTGCCGGGCGTAGGTCTTGTCGGAAAGGTCCACGGCCTCGTTGATGGCGAGCGCGTAGAAGATTTGCGCCTCGTCGTCGTCCGGGTACTTCGCGGCCAGGCGCTCCATCGCCGCCTCGTAGGCGAGCGTCCGGGTGCGCTGGTCCACCCGCTCGTGGTCCTGGAAGAAGGCCGCCAGCGCCTCGATCCAGTCGCGCTCGCGCTCGGTCCGCGGCGGCGCGGCGCGGGCGCGCTCGATGGCCTGCCAGCCGCGTTGGAGCGCCGCGGGCGGGAAGGGCGGGACCAGCGGGTTCAGGCGCTGGCTGACCGCGACGCCCCACCACGCCATGGCGCAGTCGGGCTCCGCTTCCGCGAGGGCGGCGAAGGCCTGCCCCGTGGCCGGGAAGTGGAAGGAGTGCAGCATCGCCAGCGCGTGGTGGAAGCGTTCCTGGGCCTGCGGGCTGCAGGAGGTCGGGAAATGCACGCGGCCGAAATTCCCGGCGTCGCCGTGCTGCTGGTGCGGTTGGGCCGCGGCGGGCGCCGGCGCTAACGGCAGGAGCGCGCAGGCCGAGGCCAGCAGGGCCGGCCGCAGCGCCTTGCGGATCGTCTGGTGGACGGACATCGCAACCTCCCTTCGCCCGTGAATGGCTCACGCGCGAGGCCGGTCGCGTTTGCGGCGGGCGCGCCGGGGCCGGCCGTCCGCCGCAGCGAAAAGGGCCTGCACGGCGGAAGGGCCCGACCCCGGAAAGGCGCGCCCTGAGCGCCTCCCCGCGCTGCAGGACTGCCCGCCTGCTTGGCGCGGATTTTAGCGCGCCCGGCCGGCCCCAATCACGGCGCGTCGCGGGCGTGACGGCGGCTCGGACGTCACGTCACCGCGACGACAGCCGGCGCAACGCCGGCATCGGCAACCGGCCGCTGTGCCGGTGAGGGGGCCGGGCCGTCCGAGGCGTGTGCCGGCCGGCGGTCGTTCAGCCGGGGCGCGCTTCCACTGCCATTCGCTCGCGCACCAGCGCCAGCGCCGCGGCGAAGGCGGCTTCGATGTCCAGCGTCGTGGTGTCCAGCACGAGGGCGTCCGGCGCCGCGCGCAGGGGCGCGACGCTCCGGGCCGCGTCCTGCATGTCGCGGCGGCGCAGCTCCGCTTCCACCGTTTCAGGGTCGGTGGGGACGCCCTTCGACCGCAGCTCCTCGAAGCGGCGGCGGGCGCGCGCCTCGACGGAGGCGGTGACGAAGAGCTTCACCAGGGCGTCCGGGAACACCACGGTGCCGATGTCGCGCCCGTCGAGCACGGCGCCCTCGCGGCCGAAGTGGCGCTGGAAGTCGAGCAGCGCGGCACGCACGCCGGGGATGGCGGAGACGGCGCTCGCCGCCATGTCGGCTTCCGGGCCGCGCAGGTCGCCGCGGCGGAGGTCGGCGGCCAGCAGCGCGCGCGCTTCCCGCTCGGCGACGGCGGCGTCGCGCGGGTCGGCGCCGCGGTCCAGCACGCGCCGGGCGACGCCGCGGTACAAGAGGCCGGTGTCGAGGTGCGGCAGGCCGAGTTCCGCCGCGATCCGCCGCGCCAGCGTGCCCTTGCCCGCCGCGGCGGGGCCGTCGATGGCGATGACGGGCGGCTTCATGCCGGGCCGATGGCGCCGCCGCCCGCCGTCCCGTTCACCAGCGCGGCGAAGCCGGGGAAGCTGGTCTCGATGAACGAGGCGTCGTCCACGGAGACGGGCGCCCGCGCCGCCAGGCCCATCACCAGCGCGCTCATGGCGATGCGGTGGTCCATGTGGGTGACGACCGCGCCGCCGCCCGGGACGGCGCCGCCGGTGCCGCGCACGGCGAGTTCGTCCTCCCCGGCCGCGGCGTGGACGCCGTTCGCGGCCAGCAGCGCCGCGGTGGCGGCCAAGCGGTCGCTTTCCTTCACCCGCAGCTCGCGCAGGCCGAGCATCCGCGTCTCGCCCTCGGCGGCGGCGGCGGCCACGGCGAGGATCGGGTATTCGTCGATCATGCTGGGCGCGCGGTCCGGCGGCACCTCGACCCCGCGCAGCGCCGAATGGGACGCGACCAGGTCGCCCACCGGTTCGCCGCCCTCCGTGCGCTCGTTCTCCACGGCGAGGTCGGCGCCCATCTCCCGCAAGGTGGCGAACAGCCCGGTGCGGAGCGGGTTGAGCCCGACGCCCTCCACCGTGAGGCGCGAGCCGGGCACCAGCAGCGCCGCCACCACCAGGAACGCCGCGGAGGAGGGGTCGCCCGGCACCGAAACGGGCGCGGCGGCGAGTTCCGGCTGGCCCTCCACCTCCGCCACGCGGCCCGCCGGGGTGTCCTCCACGCGCACGACGGCGCCGAAGTGGCGCAGCATGTTCTCCGTGTGGTCGCGCGTCGGCTCGGGTTCGGTGACGCGCGTGGTGCCGCGGGCGCAGAGGCCGGCCAGCAGGCAGGCGGACTTCACCTGCGCGGACGCGACGGGGAGGGTGTAGTCGAGCGGCAGCGGCTCGGCGGCGCCTTGCACCGCGAGGGGCAGCCGCCCGCCCTCGCGCGACCAGAACCGCGCGCCCGTGGCGGCGAGCGGCTCCGTCACGCGGCGCATGGGCCGCTTCCGCAGGGAAGCGTCGCCGGTCATCACCGCGAAGAGCGGGTGCCCCGCGAGCAGCCCCGCGAGCAGCCGCGCAGCGGTGCCGGAGTTGCCCATGTCCAGCACGTCCGCGGGCTCCGCCAGCCCGCCGATGCCGCGCCCGGCCACCTCCCAGGCGCCGGGGCCGGCGCGCTCGACCGACGCGCCGAGCGCGCGCATGGCGGCGGCGGTGCGGAGCACGTCCTCGCCTTCCAGGAGGCCCCCGATGCGCGTGGTCCCGACGGCCAGCGCCCCGAACATGAGGGCGCGGTGGCTGATGGACTTGTCGCCCGGCATCCGGACGCGGCCGCGGAGCGGGGAGCCCGGGGCGGCGCCGCGGAGCGGTTTCGGCTGGGGCTCGGCGTGGGCCGCCGCGGGCGCGGGATCGGGCATGGGGGCGGCGTTTGACACGCCCCGCCGGCCCGTGGCAATGCGCCGCGCTTCCCCGCCCGGCCCCCGTCCAGCCAGCCGCTTGGCGCCCCGTCGCCGCCACGCGCTCCGGCGGGCGCCGCCGGGCACACCGATCAAGGTGCATCCAACCCATGGCCAAGCCCGAATTGGGTCTCAAGCGCGTCTGCGTCGCCTGCGGCACCAAGTTCTACGACCTCACCCGCGCCCCCGCCATTTGTCCGAAATGCGGCACCGAACAGCCGGCCGAGCAGCCCAAGCTGCGCCGCGCCGCGGCCGCGTTGCCGGCCGAGGACAAGGTGAAGAAGCGCGCCGCGGAGCCCGAACTCGAGGCCGACGAGGTGGAGATCGAGGACGTGGAGGCCGACGAGACCATCGAGGACGCCGAGGAGCTCGAGGACGACAACGAGGACATCGAGGTCGGCGGCGACCGCGACGAGGAGGGCTGAGCCCTCCTCGGATGGCGATCCGGGGCGGACCGGCCCCTCCGCGATGCCGCCCCCGCCCCCGCTCACCCTGACCCGGTTGATGCTGCGGGATTTCCGCAGCTACCCGGCGCTCACCCTGGGCTTGGACAGCCGCGTGGTGGTGCTGGCGGGGGAGAACGGCGCCGGCAAAACGAACCTCCTCGAAGCGGTCAGCCTGCTCGGCCCCGGCCGCGGCCTCCGCGGCGCGAAGCTGGCCGACCTGGCGCGGATCGCGCCGGAAGGGCGGATGCCTTGGGCGGCGGCCGGGCGGTTCCGGGGGCCCTGGGGCGAGTTCGACATCGGCACGGGCACGCCGGAAGGCGGGCCGCTGGAGCGGCGGGGCTTCCGGCTGGACGGCCAGCCGGTGCGGGGCGGCGCCGACCTCGCGGAGCGGGTCGCGGCGGTGTGGGTGACGCCGCAGATGGACCGGCTCTTCCAAGACGGCGCGGGCGACCGCCGCCGCTTCCTGGACCGGCTGGTCTGGGCGCTGGAGCCCGGCCACGCGCGCCAAGTCGCCGCCTACGAAAGCGCCATGTCGCAGCGGAACCGGCTGCTGGCGGGGAGCGGCCCTCGCGCCGACCCGGGCTGGCTGTCGGCGCTGGAGGACGGGATGGCGCGGCACGGGGTGGCGCTGGCGGCGGCGCGGCGCGTCCTGGTTTCCCGGCTCAACGCGGCGTTGGCGGAGGGCGTCACGGGCGCCTTCCCGGTGGCGCTCTTGGAACTGCTCTGCCCGGTGGCGGCGGCGCTGGACGGGGCGCCGGCCCTGGCGGTGGAGGACCGGTTGCGGGCGGAGTGGGAAGCGTCCCGGCCCCGCGACGCCGCCGCGGGCGTCACCCTGGCCGGGCCGCACCGCGCCGACCTGGGCGCCACCCACTCGGCCAAGGGGGTGCCGGCCGCCCTCTGCTCCACCGGCGAGCAGAAGGCGCTGCTGGTCTCGATCGTGCTGGCCCACGCGGCGCTGATCGCCGCGGCCCGGGGCTTCGCGCCCCTGCTGCTGCTGGACGAGGCGGCGGCCCACCTGGACGCGCCGCGGCGGGAAGCCCTGTTCGCCGCCCTGGCGGCCCTGCCGGCCCAGGTGTTCCTGACCGGTACCGATCCGGGCGTCTTCGCCCCCCTCCGCGGCGTGGCCGCGGCCTTCCGCGCCGCGCCCGGCGCCGTCGTTCCGGACGGCGATTTTCCCGTGCCGGGAGCGTCCTGAATCACTATATTGGCGATAGTCTCCCGCAGCGATTTCCCAAGGAGTTAGCCGCCGGCATGAGCAACACTGCCGCGCGCGCCGAGGCCGCCCTCCCCGGTGCCGAAGGCGCCAACGGGGGCGCCGACTACAACAGCGCGTCCATCACCGTCCTCAAGGGCCTGGAGGCCGTCCGCAAGCGGCCCGGCATGTACATCGGCGACACCGACGACGGCTCGGGCCTGCACCACATGGCCTTCGAGATCATCGACAACGCCGTGGACGAGGCGCAGGCCGGCTACGCCACCCGGGTGGACGTCACCCTGAACGGCGACGGCAGCGTGACGGTGCGCGACGACGGACGCGGCATCCCCGTGGACATGCACGAGGAAGGCGTCTCGGCGGCCGAGGTGGTGCTGACCCGCCTCCACGCCGGCGGCAAGTTCAACCAGAACTCCTACAAGGTCTCTGGCGGCCTGCACGGCGTCGGCGCGGCGGTGGTCAATGCCTTGTCCGAAACGATGGACGTCCGCATCTGGCGCGACGGGAAGGAGCACCTGATCCGCTTCGCCCACGGCGAGACCGTGCAGCCGCTGGCGGTGGTTGGGCCTTCGGACGAGCGCCCCGGCACGGAGGTCACGTTCAAGCCCTCCTCCGGCACCTTCACCAAGACCGAGTACGAGTTTGCCGTGCTGGAGCGGCGGCTGCGCGAGCTGGCCTTCCTCAACTCCGGCCTGGCGATCAACCTCAAGGACGACCGGCACGTCCCGGCGCAGGAGGTGTTCTTCCAGTTCCGCGGCGGCCTCACCGCCTTCGTGGAGTGGCTGGACAAGGGCAAGGAGCCGCTGTTCCGGCCGCCCATCTCGCTGGTCAGCAAGGACACCGACGTCGGCATCCGCGTCGAGCTGGCGATGTGGTGGAACAACAGCCCGCGCGAGGTGGCGCTGTGCTTCACCAACAACATCCCGCAGCGCGACGGCGGCACCCACCAGGCCGGCTTCCGGCAGGCGCTGACCCGCGTGGTGATGAAGTACGCCGAAGACTTGGCGAAGAAGGAGAAGGTCGAGCTGTCCGGCGAGGACATGCGCGAGGGCCTGACCTGCGTGCTGTCCGTGAAGGTGCCGGACCCCAAGTTCTCCTCCCAGACCAAGGACAAGCTCGTCTCCTCCGAGGTGCAGCCGGTAGTGCAGGCGGCGGTGGCCGACGCGCTCTCGCACTGGTTCGAGACGCACCCGAAGGAGGCGCGCAACGTCCTCGACCAAGTCGTGCTCGCCGCCGCGGCGCGGAAGGCGGCGCAGCTCGCGCGGGAGAAGGTGGGGCGCAAGAACGCGCTCGACATCTCGACCCTGCCCGGCAAGCTAGCCGACTGCCAAGAGAAGGACGCGAGCAAGTGCGAACTGTTCCTGGTGGAGGGCGACAGCGCCGGCGGCTCCGCCAAGCAGGGCCGCAACCGCGTGTTCCAGGCCATCCTGCCGCTCAAGGGCAAGATCCTGAACGTGGAGCGGGCGCGCATCGACAAGATGCTGTCCTCCGCCGAGATCGGCACGCTCATCACAGCGCTCGGCACCGGCATCGGCCCGGGCGAGCCGGCCAAGGGCGGGTTCGATCCGAACAAGCTCCGCTACCACCGCATCGTCATCATGACGGACGCGGACGTGGACGGCAGCCACATCCGCACCCTCTTGCTGACCTTCTTCTTCCGGCAGATGCCGCAGCTCATCGAGCGCGGGAACCTCTACATCGCCCAGCCGCCGCTCTACCGCGCCAAGCGCGGCAACGAGGAGCGCTACTTGAAGGATGACCGGGCGCTGGAGGACTACCTGCTGGAGAAGGCGCTGTCCGGCGCGCGACTGCGCTTGGCCGACGGGCGCGAGGCCGCGGGCGACGAACTGCGGGCCGAGGTGGAGCTGATGCGCCAGCTCGCCGCGCGGGTGCGCCGTTTGGCGGCGAACGTGCCGGTGGAGATCGTGGAGCAGGCGGCGGTGGCGGGCGCGCTGACGCCCGATGAGGACCGCGCCCTGGCCGCCGGCCAAGCGCTCGCGGCGCGGCTGGACGCGTTGGCGCCGCCGGCGGAGCGCGGCTGGAAGGTGGCCGCCGGCCCGGACGGCCTGCAGATCGCCCGCACGGTGCGCGGCGTGGCCGAGCGCCACACGCTCACCCCGACGGCCCTGCGCAGCGCCGAGGCGCGGTGGCTCGACGAGCGGCGCGAGGTGCTGGCGCGCGAGTTCGGCGCCGCCCCCGCGACCCTGGTGCTGGACGGCGCCGAAGCCGCGGTCCACGGGCCGGTCATGGCCTTCGACCGCGTGCTGGCGCAGGGCCGCAAGGGATTGGCCATCAATCGCTTCAAGGGCTTGGGCGAGATGAACCCCGACCAGCTCTGGAAGACCACGTTGGACCCCGAGGCGCGCGTCCTGCTGCGCGTGCGCGTGGAGGACGTGGAGGACGCGGAAACGGTGTTCTCCACCTTGATGGGCGATGTCGTGGAACCGCGGCGCGACTTCATCGTGACCAATGCGTTGAAGGTAGCGAATTTGGACGTGTAGGGGGTTTCGGCCCTGGGAGCTTGTCTAGAGGGAACCATAAAGTATCACGCGAGCACCCAAATCCTTGAATCAGGGAACCGTAAACACTCACGTTGCCTCGTTCAGGCGCGGGTGGTCACGGATCGGTTGCTCGCCGCGTGGGCAACCAGCCGCCGGCGGCCCCTGAGTTGGGTGCCCATTGGAGCCGCGGGCCGTGGCCACGGAATGGGCCAGGATCGGAGCCCAATCAGCGGCTCGATCCGCCAAGGCGATCGGGATCCCGTGTGGCCGCCGCGGGGGCGGTGATGGCGAACTTGGGCTGGCTTCTAGACGGGCAGCAATCGGCGCTGCCGCCGTTCATTCCTGCCAACCAGCCCGGCGCACGCCGGGCGGGCGGGCGGCGCGTGGCCTAGCGGCGCGGCACGAAGGGGACGCTCGCCGCCCGGTTCGCGGCGGTCCGGGTCCGCGTCGGCGACGGCGCCACCTGGGGCAACAACCGCCACCTGCCGGGCGGGGAGGCGTGGCTGGTGGCGAACACCGCGCGTCGGGCGAGCGGGAATACCACCTCTCCAACCTGCCGCCCGGGACGTCGCTGCGCGCCCTCGCCGCCGCCATCAAGGCGCGCTGGGTTTGCGAGCAGGCGCACCAGCAGCTCAAGCAGGAACTGGGCCTGGGCCGCTTCGAGGGGCGCTCCCGGACCGGGCTGCACCGCCACGCGCTGATGGGCCGCGTCGCCTTCGCCTACCTGCAGCACCTCCGCCTCGCCGGGCACCGCCGCCAGGCGGGGCCGGGCGCGACGGGCCGCCATCGCGGACGCTCGCCTCATCGCCGAAGCCGCCAAGGAGGTCTCACAACCAGACAGCTAGACGAACTTCTGCGTCCGCGCCCGCCGCGACGGCACCGCTTCCGGCTACGACGAACACCCCTACGCAGAGCGAACTTAAGGCGCGCGAAAGGCGCCGATTGTTCGCCGAAGGCGTTTGGTGGCGGCTGCTACCCAATGCCGAGGATTTCCGCCCTGTGCAGGCCACGCTCTGCGCGCGCATGCCGGCGCCGGCTCACCTTTCGGTAACTTGGCGCCGACGCGGGCGATGGGTTCAGAGGGCCCGCGAAGCTTTGTTCCGCCGCGTCAAGTAGGGTCGCGGGCAACTTCGGCGAGCAGTTCCGCCGCGTCCAGCCGGAGCGCCTCGGCGACCTCGAGGAACTCCACAACGTCGAGCCGCCGCTCGCCGGTTTCGTACTTGGAGACGAAGCTCTGCGGCCGGCCCAGGCGCGCCGCCAAGTCCGTTTGCGTCAGGCCCGACGCGCGGCGCCCTTCGATGAGCAGTTCCTGCAGCCGCGCTCGGCGCGGCGAACGGCGCGAGCGTGGCATCGGGCGGCGGCGCTTTGCTGTCGATACCGCCCGGCTACGGCCGGCGTTGCGAAAAACCCAAAATGGGATATTCTGCCGGAGCATGGTGCCGGGCCGACGCGTCGCGGCGCGCCGTCGCGGACCTGGTCCGTGAGTGGCGGGTGGCAGGACGACGCGTGAACGGCGCCGCCGGCATCGCCGAAAAACCAACGGAGGGACAAGGCATGGGGCGGCGTGCGAAGGGCGTGGGCCCGGCGTTGCTGGCGGCGGCCTTGGCCGTGTCCGCGCCGGGCATGGCACGGGGTCAGCGCCCGGACGGGCAGGGATCGCGGGCGCCGGCGGCGGAGCGGCCCCCGCCCGGGGCCGCCGCGGGCGGAGGATCCCGAGCAGGGCACGGTGGCTTGGTTCCTGCGCGACCGCGAGGCGCGGCGGGCGACGCTTGAGCGCTGCGAGGACGACCCCGGCCGCCTCGCCGGCACGCGGGAGTGCGTCAACGCGCTGGAGGCTCGTTCCCGGGCGTTCTTCGGCGTGCCCGATCTGCCCACCACTGGCCTCGGCCGGTATTGACGGCGGTCCCCATGCGGCGCCGCGACGGGGGGACGCGACCGTGAGGAGCGAACGCCACGACGACGAAGCCGCCCTGCTGCGCGCCGCCGGCGCGCTGCAGGAGCGCCTGGACGCCGGGGAGGGGGTGGCGCCCGGCGACGCGGCCCCGGGCGGGTGGACCGTGGTCGCGCGGCTGCCCTTGGCCCTGGCGGACCGCCCCGTCCACCCCTGGGTGCCGGCGGAGCTGTGGGCGCTGCCGCCGCCGGCGCCCCGGAGGCGTGCGACTGGGCCGCGGTGCTGGCCGAGGTGGCGGCCCGGCGCGCGGCGCTGGCCGCGGCGGAGCTGTTCGCCGGCGAGGCGGACCGCGCCCACTCCGC
>NZ_BAAAFZ010000089.1:0-12277 GCF_039523795.1 Craurococcus roseus
GAGTAGCGGCACCGGGGCAGGCGGTGCTCCGGCGGGGAGCGGAACGGGCAGTCCGGGGCGTGATGGGTTCGGGCGTGGAGCATGGGGCGGCCACTCGACTTTGCGCATCTGGGCGGGGCTGGCGCGCTGGTCGGGTGCCGCTTCAGGGCGCGTAGCAGGCGGCCTCGACCAGGCGCCGCACCTTGGGCGGGATGGGTTCCGTCATGTCGCTCTCGCCGACCGAGGTGACGAGGTGCTCGAACCACAGATGACGCCGCAATCGCGCCAACGCATCGGCGAAGGTCGCGGCCGGCTTGGGATACCACGCGGCACGTCGCGGTGAGAGAGCGAGGCGCTCGGCATGCTGGTGCACATAGAGCGCGACGATGCTGTAGAGGCCGAGCAGCAGCGGCGTGGTGCGGAGGACGGCCGGGTCCGACCACTGCCTTTGCGTCTCGACGCCGAGGTGCGCGCGGGCCTCCTCGTAGGTGGTCTCCATCGCCCAGCGGCGGCTGAAAAGTTCCAGCACGTCGCGCGGGCTCGCCTCCGTGTCGGTGCACAGGAAGGCCTCCGGCTCGCGCCGGCCGTCGGGGTAGCGGACCAGGATCCACAAGATCGGCACCATCGGCTTGCCGGGATGGTGCCAGAGCGCCGTGCCAGAGGTGTGTACTCGATCCAACCGGCGCTGCGCCACGCGGCGCGGCTGGCCTGGACGACGCGGCGCCAGCGCGTCGCCCGATCGGTCGTGCGCGCGACGAGCGAGGGCTGCCGATCCCCCCTGGCCGCCGGCCGGCCGCGCCGGTCCCAGCCGCAGGGCGGGTCGAACAGGCGCGCGTCGCGCCGCAGCCGCGTGATCACCGCCATGCGGGGCCGCAGGGCGTGCAGCAGTTCGAGGGCGGCGAACTCGCCGTCCATAACGGCGACGATCGGCCGGTCCGGCAGCCAGCGCCGCAGCGCTAGCAGCAGCCGGCGGGCCCAATCGGTGACCGGACGGTGCCGCCGTCCATGGCGCCCGGACCAAGCCTTACTCGGGGTCAGGGCGGTGAGGACCGGCAGCGCCCAGACGCGGCCGGCGAACGGCACCTCCACCAGCACCATCGCGCTCAGCCAACGCAGGCCGCGGCTCGTGGCCTGCCACGCGGCCGAGGAGCGGCCCGCGTCGTAGAAGTGGCCGGCCGGACCGATGCGCCGGCCGCGGCGGCGCTCCAGGGTGTGGTCGACGCCGACGACGACCGGCCCCGCCGGGACGAAGGCCGCTACCACCATCCGCAGCAGGATGCGGGCGAGGGCGAGGCTCGACCAGGCATTGCGGTTGAGCACGCGGTGGAAGGCCGCGAAGCCGGGATGCTCGGCCAAGCCGAGCACGCGTAGGCATGCCGCAACCGTTCGCGGCCCGATGGCGAGCAGCGCGCCCACTGCCAGCGCCGCCACAGTCGGCCGGGTGCGCCGGGAGAAGGCGGCCAGGAAGGGCGCGAGCCAGGTGGTGAAGCCGGGCGGGAGGCGCAGCTCGGGGCGGGCCATGGCGGACCTGTAGGGCTATGGTTCCGCAGGCCCGAACGGGTTGGGTGCTGGGAGGATCGGCATGCGCGGGCGCGATCCGGTGGCCGAGCGGATCGCCGCCTTCCCCTGGCCGCGCGGCGGCGTCGAGGTCCGCCGCATCGCGGGTGGCTACTCGGTGCGGTCGGCGCGCACGGGTGCGCCCGTGGCACGGCTGAAGCCGCTGCCAGAGGGCGATCGCGTTGAGGTCCTCTGCTGGCGCCGCGGCGCATGGGGGCCGGCCGGCCCGTTCGGGGCGAGCTTCAACCTCGATGACGCGCTCGCCTTCATCGCCTCGGAGCCGGCGTTCTGGATCCACGCCTGACCTCCCGGCGCCGTGAAATGCGCAAAGTCGAGGGCCACCGTGCGCGAGGCTTTTCGAACGTAACACGAACGAATGGCGCTGAGCGAGCGTTTTCAACCGCCGCGCGACGAGGGTGGCGTTCGTTGTCGGCGGTCGTCCCGGGCCTCAACCCGTCCGGCAAGCAGGCAGCCGGGCCGCGAGGTGCCGGCGCGTGGCCTTTCACGGTCGGTGGCCGTGACGCGCTGCGCCGCGGTTCGCGGGCTATGTCGCCGGCTGCGCCCGGGTCCACGATCGGGTGTCGCGGCGTGGAACTCGCGCCGGCCGATGTTGGAGGCGCCGCGCTCCGGCGGCCGGCGGTCGTTTTGCGCTTCCCTGCGGGACGTGGCCCGGCGCCGCCTCTCTCGGCTGGCCGAACTGCCCCGGGACGGTCGCCGAACCACGGGGTGCCCCTGCATCCAGGGATGCCGGAGGCGCGAAATCACGAGGCCAAGGCCGGAGCCCAGTGACGGGAGCTTGTTTTGAAATCGAACTGAAATTGGATGTTGGATGGCGCCGACACCGAATCGCGCCCGGGCACCCGGTCGGCTGTAAGGGAACCCAAGCCATGCCAACGAACCCCATACCCCAGCCGCTTGGGCAGGAGTTCCGCATCGACGCCACCATCGCCGGCAACCAATTCGGACCCGAGGTGGTCGGCCTCGCCGACGGAACCTTCCTGGTGGCGTGGCAAAAATCAGGCGCCAACTTCACCAGCGGCATCTTCGCCCAACGCTTCACGGCCGCGGGCGACGCCATTGGCGCGGAGTTCAGCGTCGGCGGGGGCACGTCCGAGAGTCAGTACCTACGCACGATCACGCCTCGGGAGGACGGAGGCTTCGACGTGTATTGGTACAATGGGCTTTCGACGAACGACAACGTCTTCGCCCAGCGCTTTTCGGCCAGCGGCGCCGCCTTGGCCGCTGAGGTGCATGTCGACGCGGCCGTGGCTGCGGCGCAGGTCTGGCCGACGGACTCGGTTTTGCGGGACGGCGGCTTCGTCCGCGTCGAGCATCGCCTCGTGGGCTTCCGCGACATGGACGCCTTCGCCCAGCGTTCCGCGGCCGACGGGAACGCGGTGGGCGAGGAGTTCCGCGTCAACCTCACCACGGCCGGAGGGCAAACGCAGCCTGCGGTCGCCGCCCTGGCGGACGGCGGTTTCATCGTGGCTTGGCAGCACGCCGACAGCACCGGCGCCGGCTTGTTCGCCCGGCGGTTCGCGGCGGACGGCAGCGGCGTAGGCGGGGAGTTCGGCCTGGACGGCCCCGCGGACTCGGGACCATTCGGGGCTGATCTGGCCGCGCTGGGCAACGGCACCGTCGTTGCGACCTGGACGCGGAGCAGTGACGACGGCGGAAACGACATTTACGTCCGGCTCTTCTCGGTGCCGCCGCTTTCCGGCGGCACCTCGTCGCTGCCTTGCGAGGTCGAAATAACCCTAGGCGACGCCGAGCGGCCCGAAGGCGGTGCCGGAGCGGGCGCCTTCGCCTTCACCGTCGTTCTGAACGCCGCTTCCGCCACCGAGCAGAGCGTGCGGTGGCAGGTGGAGGGGCGCGGCCCGCGCGCGGCGGACGCGGCCGACTTCGAAGGCGGCGCGCTGCCCTCGGGCGAGATCGTCTTCGCCGCCGGCGAGACCCGGAAGACCGTCACCGTCCGCGTCGCCGGCGACGAATTCGTGGAGGCCGACGAGGGCTTCGCGCTGATGCTGCTATCGCCCTCCGACGGCTTGGCGGTCGGCGCCCACGGGAGCGCCGCGGCGACCATCCTCGACGATGACCTGCCCGCGTCCGCCCCGCCCGCGCACGCGGCCAAAGTGGCGCGCCTCTACGACGCGGCGCTCGACCGCTCGCCCGATCGGGGCGGCTTCGAGTTCTGGGTGAACGCGCTCGGGAAGGGCGAGGCGCTCTCGTCGCTGGCGTCCGGCTTCCTGGCGTCGGAGGAGTTCGCGGCCCGCTTCGGCGCGTCCGCCGACGACGCGGCCTTCGTGGAGCGGCTGTACCAGAACGTGCTCGGCCGCTCGGGCGAGGCGGAAGGGCGCGCCTTCTGGTGCGACTCCCTGGGCAAAGGCGGCGCTCGCGCCGAGGTGCTGGCCGCGTTCTCGGAAAGCGCGGAGCACGTGGCGCTCACCGCGGACCTACACGGGGAAGGGGCCGGCCTTCTCATCGCCTGACCGGCGGGCGATCGCCGCCACGGCGGCCGGGAGGGGCCGCCGACGCTCACAGGAACGTGTGGGGATAACGGCTGCATTACGGCGCCGCCATCCGTGAGCGGCGGCGTTGGCGTGGGGGCGGCGCCCGTTGGCGCCCCATTCCCATTCCAAGTGAAGGATTTCCGGCATGGCGCACCGCTTTTCTCGTCACGCCGCCTGTGCGGCGGCTGTCGCCTTGGCGTTGTTTTCCGCCGGTGCAGCCTCCGCCCAGCGCGACGCCGCGACGCCGTCCCGGGGCGAGGAGCGCACCGCCGAGGGCCTGCTGGCCCGGACGGGCGACGGCTCCTTCGGGCCGGTGAAGTTCGACTCGAGGGACGCGCCTTTCGGGTTGCGCAACAACAATTGGGTGTCGCTGAAGGGGCCGAACCTGGAGGGCCGGTGGCCCGGGCAGACTGGGGCCAACTCGCAGAGCTTCGCCCGCTTCGACGACCCGATCCACGCTGTGCGCGGCTTCATCGAATTGATCCGGTACTACCAGGAGAAGCACGGCGCCCGGTCCGCGGCCGCCATCATGCGGCGCTACTCGCCGGCCGGCGACTGCTCCGGCGCGCCGTCCATCCCGGCCAGCGAGCGGCGCGACGGCGGCGGTTGCCCGGAGAACGAGACCATCGCGCCGGTGACGGCGGTGCGGGCGGCGCAGGCGGCGGGGCTGAAGCCGACGGACGACATGGCGCTGTTCGGCCCCGCCGGCGAGATCAGGCACCCGGACCGGTTGCGCGCCCTGCTCGACGCGGTGGTGACGCAGGAACTCGGCGCGAAGCACTGCCCGCAGCCGCCGAAGGGCGAAAGCTGGATCGGCTGCCGGGTGGACGACGCGGCGTTCAACCGCGCCGTGGAGCTGTACGGCCGGCAGAAGGGGCCGACGGAGGAGGTCGTCTCCCGGTAGCGGGCGGCGGATCAGGCCGTCGGCAGCCGCACCTCGACGTCACCGCCGAACCGCTGCGCCAAGCGGCGGTCGGCGGTGAGGAGGGGCGCGGCCTCGCGCATCGCCAGGGCGACGTAGAAGCAGTCGTAGGCCGGGTGGTCGCGGCGGAGCGCGAGGTCCAAGGCTTGGTCCTGCAAGGTCCGGAGCGGGGCCAGGCGGGCGAAGAGGCCGGGGAGGTTCGCTTGCGCCACGCGGGCCTCCGCTGCGCCGATCGCGCCCACGCGGACTTTGCGCCACAGCGCGTCGGCCACCTCCGACAGCACCAGTTCGGGCGCGACCACCGGCGTCGCGCCGACCATGCCGCGCACCACGGCGCTGTCCGGCTCCTCGACCGCGAGCTTCACCGCGGCCGAGGCGTCGAGCACCAGGGTCAACGGCTGTCGCGGCCCTCGCGGATCATGTCGGCGGCCGTGGGTTCGCCCGGCCGCCAAGGACGGGATCTCGCGCGGATCGCGTCCAACGAGGCCAGCGCCTCCCGCTTTCGCCGCTCGTGGCTCGGTGGGCCGCTTGGTTGAGGATGTCGCGCAGCTCGGCTTCCAGGCTGCGGCCGGCTTCGGCGGCGCGTTCCTTGAGGCGTGCGACCGTTTCATCGGGCAGATCGCGCACCAACACCTGGGCCATCGCTCGGCCTCCACTTGCCAGCGATGCGCTGTCATAAGGGATCGGCTGTGCCGGCGCCACATCCGAGGGCGGGCGTCACGCCGCCTTCATGTGCTCCCTGAGGCGCGGCATCAGTTCCACCAGGTTGCAGGGCTTGTGGCGGGCGTCGAGCTGGAACAGGAGGATGTCGTCCCAGGCGTCCTTGCATGCGCCCGTGGAGCCGGGCAGGGCGAAGAGGTAGGTGCCGTCCGCCACGCCGCCGAGCGCGCGGCTCTGCATCGTGGAGGTGCCGATCTTGCGGTAGCTCAGCATCCGGAACAGCTCGCCGAAGCCCTCGATCTCCTTTTCCAGCACGCGCTTGAAGGCTTCGGGCGTCACGTCGCGGCCGGTGATGCCGGTGCCGCCGGTGGTGATGGCGCAGTCCACCTCCGGGTCGGCGATCCAGCGGCGGAGCACGGCCTCGATGGCGTCGGCCTCGTCGCGGACGATCTCGCGCGCCACGCAGCGGTGGCCGGCGGCCTCGATCCGCTCTTGCAGGGTCTGGCCGGATCGGTCGCTCGCCATGTCGCGCGTGTCGGACACGGTGAGCACGGCGATGTTGACCGGCAGGAAGGGGAGGGACTCGTCGATCGGCATCGGGGGGCGGGACCTTTCGCGTCGGGTGGCCGTCAGCGCTCCGCGACGGGGCGCCACTCGTGGATGATTTTGCGCCCCGGCAAGCCGAATGCGAAGAAGTGCCCTTGGAAGGGCTGGTCCCGGCCGCGGGAGATCGGCGCGCCCAGCAGGCGGCAGAGCAGTAGCGCGCCGACGCCCCCGTGCGCGACGAAGGCGATGTCGCCGCCGGGATGCGGCGGGTGTCCCTCTGCGCCGGCCTTCAGGGCCCGTCGGGGCTCGCTTGCCCTCCGCTCGGCCTGGGTGCCGTGGTCCCTGTTCCTTCCCTGGTGCCGCCGTGCAGCATCGCCTGGACGCGCCGCGCCAGGGCGTCGAGCTCGAAGGGCTTGCCGACCACCTCCACGCCCGCCGGCAGCGGCGTGCCGGCGTAGCCGGTGATGAACAGCACGGGCAGGCCCGGGATGCGCTCGCGCGCCGCTTCCGCCACCTGCCGGCCGTTCATGCCGTTCGGCAGCCCGACGTCGGTGACCAGCAGGTCCGGGCGGGCGGCTTCCAGGACCCTCAGCGCTTCCGGCCCGTCCCGCGCCTCCAGCACCGCGCAGCCGAGCTCGCGCAGCCGGTCGGCCAACGGCCCGCGCGCCGCGCCCTCGTCGTCCACCAGCAGCACCGTCCCGCGCCCGCCGGGCCGCGGCGGCGCCGCCGCGGCCGCCGCCTCGGCCGCTCCCATGCGCTCGTGCAGCGGCAGGAGGAGGCGGACCGTCGTGCCCCGTCCCGGCGCGCTCTCGATCCGCACCAGGCCGCCCGATTGCTTCACGAAGCCGTAGACCTGGCTCAGCCCCAGCCCGGTGCCCTGGCCCTGCGGCTTGGTGGTGAAGAAGGGCTCGAACACCCGTTCGATCACCTCCGGCGGCATGCCGGTCCCGGTGTCCGAAACCGAAACCGCCACGTAGCAGCCCGGCGGGGCCTCGCCGTCCGGGATGTCCGCCGCCGAAAGGCGGACCTCCTCGGTGCCGACCAGGAGCCGCCCGCCGCCGGGCATGGCGTCGCGGGCGTTGATGCACAGGTTCAGCAGCGCGCTTTCCAGCTCGTTGGCGTCGCACACCACGCTCCCGGTGCCATCGCGCAGCCGCAGCTCCAAACCGACCCCGGGCCCGACCGCGCGGCGGATGAGGTCCGCCATGCCGGCGACCAGCGCGTCCGCGTCCACCGGCTTCGGGTCGAGCCGCTGCCGCCGCGCGAAGGCCAGCAGGCGCCGCGTCAGCCCCGCCGCCCGGTCCACGGCGCCCCGCGCGGCGTCGAGGTAGCGCCCGGCCTCCCCGGCCCGGCCCTCGGCGACCCGGCGCCGCGCCATCTCCAGCCCGCCCGCGACGCCCTGGAGCATGTTGTTGAAGTCGTGCGCGATGCCGCCGGTGAGCTGGCCCACCGCCTCCATCTTCTGCGCCTGCCGCAGCGTCTCCTCCGCGGCCATCAGCTCCGCCGTGCGCGCCCGGACCCGGTCCTCCAGCGCGTCCGCCGCGAGCCTGGCGTCCGTGACGTCGACGGCGCAGCCCGTGTAGCCGAGGAACGCGCCCGCGTCGTCCAGGCGCGGCACGCCCTCGCAGCGCATCCACCGCGCCGCGCCCTCCTTGTCGCGCACCCGCACCTCCGCCCGGAGCGGCCGGCGCGCCTCGAAGGCCGCGCGGAAGTCCGCCTCGAAGCCGGCCAGGTCGTCCGGGTGGACGACCCGCCGCCAGCCGTCGCCGTGCATCTCGCCCGCGGGGCGGCCGAACACGTGGCCGAAGTGCATGTTGGCGAAGACGACGCGGCCCTCGGCGTCGGTCATCCAGATCAGCGCCGGGGCGCTGTCGGCCATGTGCCGGAACCGCGCCTCGCTTTCGCGCAGCGCCGCTTCGGCGCGCTTGCGGTCGGTGGTGTCGATGCAGAACTCGACGGCGGTGCCGTCGCCGAGGTCGCGCCCGGCGAACAGCATCCAGCGGCGCGAGCCGTCCTTCAGGAGGCACTCCTTCTCGTAGGGTCCGAACCGCCCGGTGGCGGCGAGCTCCTCGATCCGTTCCTCGCTGGCCGCCATCCATTCGGGCGGCGTCATCCGCCGCCACGTCAGCGCCCCGGAGGCGATGTCGGCCCGGGCGTAGCCGGTCATCCGCAGGAAAGCCTCGTTGGCCTCGACCGCTGCGCCGGCGTTCTCGAAGAAGACCACGCCGACCGTGTCGGTCTCGATGGCGCGCCGCAGGCGCCGCTCGCTCGCGCGCAGCCGCTCCTCGGTGCGGCGGCGCTCGGTGACGTCCTGGCCGATCTTGAGGAACCCGCGCACCCCGCCGTCCGCGCCGCGCAGCGCCGTGGTGCTGCCGTCGATGAACACCCGCGCGCCGTCCTTGCGCAGGTGCCAGCGCCGGTCCGGCGCGGCGCCCTCGGCGCGCGCCGTCTCGATCTCCTTGGCGTCCTCGTGGCGCGCCCGGTCTTCCGGCGTGAACAGGATGCTGCCCGATCGCCCGACCGCCTCGGCCGCCGTCCACCCGAAGACCGCCTCCGCCCCGGGGAACCAATCGGTGATTCGACTCTCCGGGTCGGTGACGAAGATCGCGTAGTCGCGCGCGTTCTCGACGACGAGGCGGAACCGCTCCTCGGCCGCCCGTAGCCGGCCGGCCTTGTGCAAGCGGTCTATCACGGGGCCGAGGATGGCCGCGTAGGTGCGGAGGAACCCGGTGTCCTCCTCGCCGAAGCCGCGCGGCTCGGTGCTGTCCACCTCCAGCAGGCCGTAGGCCCGCCCGCCCGGCAGGAAGACCGGCACGTTCGCCAGCGCGGCCACCCCGGCCGCCTTCATGGAGGCGGGCACCTCGAAGCGGTCCTCCTCGTTGATGTCCGGGCTGATGACCGGCACGCCGGCCCGGATCGAAAAGGCTCCGGAGGAGCGTTCGCCCATGGGCAGGCGCAGCTCGCCGACCACGCCCAGGTCCCAGCCGACGCCGGCCCGCACCAAGAGGGAACGGCCGTCGCGCTCCAATTCCAGGATCTTGGCCCGCTCCGTGCCGAGCGCCTCGCCCACGAGGCGGCAAGCCTCCGTCAGGACCTCGTCCAGGTTCTCGCTGCGCAGGGCGAAGTCGCCGAAATCGGCGAGCGCCCGCTGCCGCTTCACCATCTGCTCGAAATCCGTCATGGGCTCCGTCTGGTGGCCGTGCGCTTGGGGGGGGGGCGGGGTCGGGGAAGGGTGTATAGGGCAGGTGAACGGCGTGGGCTCGGCCATGGTTCTCGGACGGCAGGCCGGCCGGCAACCTACCGGGCCGGCACGCTTTCGGGGTGCCGCCAACAGGGAGTCATCGGGAATGCCGCGACGCCGCGCCGTCTTGGGTACGGGAGCGCTCGCCCTCGCCGCGGGGCGGCGGGGCTCGGCGCAGGGCGATGCCCCTCGGGGGGAACGGCCCTTGCCCGGCCCGCTCCGCCACGAGCCGGGCGAGTTGTTCTTCACCGACGCCGGTGGCAAGGCGGTCTACCTGGCCGGCATCCACACCTGGACCTCCGCCCAGGACCGGGGGCCGGCCTTCGACTGGCCGGCCTTCCTCGCGCTCCAGGAGCGCTGCGGCGGCAACCTGCTCCGCGTGTGGGCGACCGACGGCCCGGACGACTTCAGCGTGGACGGGCCGACCCGCCCGGTGCTGTTCGCCAGGGCCGCCGACGGGCGGTACGACCTTTCCCGGTTCGACCAGGCCTTTTTCGACCGCATCCGCGAGCGCGCGGTGGAGGCCGGGCGGCGCGGGATGTACGTCAGCCAGATGTTCTTCAACGGCTGGAGCCTCCAGTTCGGCGACGAGAAGCGGAACCCGTTCACCGAGTCGCCCTGGAACGCCCGCAACAACGTCAACGGCATCAACGGCGACCCGCGCGGCACCGGCTACGGCGCCGACGTGCAGACCCTGCGCGACCCGGCCATCACGGCGATCCAGGAAGCCTATGTGCGCCGCGTGGTGGACGCGCTGGGCGACCTGCCGCACCTGCTCTTCGAGGTGAGCAACGAGTCGGCGAACGACGAAGGAACCTGGGACTGGCAGGACCGGATGCTCGACACCGCGAAGCGACGCCTCGCCGAGCGGGGGTGGGGCCGGCCGGTCGGGCTGACGGCCGCCGCGGGGTGGCTGGGCGGCCGGGACCGGATCGCCGCGCGGCTCGCCGGCAGCGCCGCCGACTGGGTCAGCCCGGACGGCGACCGCTACAAGACGGACCCGCCGCCCGCGGACGGCGCCAAGGTCAGCATCGTCGATTCGGACCACGTCTGGGGCCTGGGCGGGCAGAGCGTCGATTGGTGCTGGCAGGTGTTCACGCGCGGTCACAACCTCTGGTCCATGGACTCGCTGAAGAACCCCGGCATCGCCGGGAGCCCGCCCTCGACCAACACCAGCCCCGAGCAGGCGGCGGCGGAGGACGCGGCGCGCGAGGGCATCCGGCAGACCCGCATGGCCTCCGAGATGGTGGACCTGCGCGGGGCGCGGAGCCGCGGCGGGCTTTGCAGCACGGGCTTCCTGCTGGCGGACCCGGCGGATGGCGACTTCGTCGCCTACGCCCCGAAGGGCGGTGCCTTCACGCTCGACCTGTCCGGAGCCGCGGGCAAGCGGCTGGCGGCGCGGTGGGTGGACACGGGGGCGGGGACGGTGTCCGAGGCCGGCGCGGTGGAAGGCGGGAACGCGGCGCAAGGCTTCTCGACGCCGGGCGGCAGGCCGGCGGCGCTGGTGCTGCGGCCGGCGGACCGGGCGGCGCGGCGGTGAGCGGCGGCGAGCCCGAAGCGCACCGCTTCGCCGACGATGGCGCCGGCTTCCCCAACTCGCCGCTGCCGCTGCTGGTGTACCGGGGCGCGCTCCCGCCCGACCCGGCGGCGATGGAGCGCGCCTTCGCGGTGAACGGTTGGTCCAACGCTTGGCGGGACGGCATCTTCCGCTACCACCACTTCCACTCCATCGCGCATGAGGTGCTCGGCATCGCCGCCGGGGAGGTGCGCGTCGCGTTCGGCGGGCCGTCGGGCCGGGAAGTGGCGGTGCGGGCCGGGGATGTGGTCGTGATCCCGGCGGGCGTCGCGCACCGGAACATGGGGCAGGGCGCCGACCTGCTCGTGGTGGGCGCGTACCCGGGCGGCGCGGACTACGACATCCGCAGGGGCGACCCGGCCGAGCGCGCGGCGGCGGTGAGGGCGATCGCCGCGGTGCCCTTGCCCGAAAGCGATCCCGTGTCGGGCCGCGACGGTCCCTTGCGCCGGCTCTGGACCGAGGAGGGCGGCCGGCGAACGGAGCCGGCGGCGTGAACCGGCCGCCCGGAGGCGCCGACCGGGCGGCCGGTCCGGGGCGTCAGAGCCGCCTCGGGGAGGGCGGCACGCCGGAGCGCCCGGCGCCGGCCGCCCCTTCGCGCAGGAGGCGGCAGGCGGCCGCGGCGTGGTAGGCGGCCCAGGCGCAGATCCCGCCGAACTTGAGGCCGTCTTCCAGCAGGACGGGGATGCCCTCATAGGCGTCGGAGTAGGCGAGGTCCGCGAGGACGCTCGAGCCGAGCAGGACAAGGGCGGCCGCCAGCAACCCCGCGTCCATGGACAAGTGGAACGCGCGGAACCGCCACAGGTACCAAGCCATCGCGGCCGCGTAGGCGGCGAGCGGGAGCAGTTCCGGCAGGCCCAGGTAATCCGGGACGAACGCCTCGTGGACCATGAGGAGGTCGTCGAGGCCGAGCACCGCCGACAGCGCGCCCCCGGCGGCCACGGCCGCCCGCTCCTCGTCCCAGCCCCGCCGGTGCAGCGCGGCGGCGGCCGTCAGGCAGGACACCGCCGCCGTCCACCAGGCGAGCACCCCGAGGTTGGAGAAGAAGCCGACGTAGAAAGCCTGCACGCTGTAAGCGTTGGGGTCGCGCAACAGGCGGCTGGGCTCCACCCCGAACACCAGCGTCGCCGCCGCCACCGCGGCGAGCGGGCCGGCGACGCCCACGGCGTAGAGCCACAACGCCGTAGCCGTTCGCGCGCGCCGCCCCGCGGGCGGCGCCGGCGCCTCAGTCGCACCCGCCGGCACGGCACGCCCCCCGCTCCCCGGGGCCGGGCCGCGGCCCGCCGGCC